>NZ_PYTW01000013.1:0-123429 GCF_003028435.1 Serratia sp. Nf2
TACGCTTTTCACCCGGAGAGTCAAGCGTTTATTTCGCTTTCTTCTCGCTGACCCGGCGGCTTGTCAGTCGTTGTTCCCGGTCAGTGGAGGCGCATTATAGGGAGTTCTCGGCGGGCCGCAACCCCTATTTTCAATATTTTTTCCGACCGTTGAATGTTTGACCAAAACACCGTTAAAGTGGCAGTTTTTTCAACGATTTAAAGCCGTAGCCCTGCAAAACGGGTAATAAAGCGTCAGTATCTTCATTTAACGCCATGCAATACGCCAGATTCTCTTCCTGGCTTGAGACCAGATTTTCCTGCGTCGAGATGAGCCAGGCGGTACGACGGGCAATCGCTGCGCCGGAATCCACCAGCCGGGTGCCTTCCGGCAACACCTGCATCAGCTCTTCAGCTAATAGAGGGAAATGGGTACAGCCCAGCACGACGGTATCCGGCGGCTCGCGCATGCTCAGCCACGGATGCAGGATCTTCTTCAGCACCGGCAACGGCACGGCTTCGCCGTGCAGCTTGGCCTCCGCCAGCTCCACCAGCTCTGAAGAGCCCAGCAGTTCAATCTTGCAGTCGGTAGCAAAACGGGAAATCAGTTCGTGGGTGTAGCTGCGCTGTACGGTGCCGCGGGTCGCCAACAGGCCGACAATGCCGTTGACGGTAAGACGGGCGGCAGGCTTGATGGCGGGCACCACGCCCACGACCGGGAAACTGAAACGCTCGCGCAGGGCCGGCAAGGAAACGGTGCTGGCGGTGTTGCAGGCAATGACGACAATCGCCAGAGGATGCCGCTGCTGCACCGCGCCGACAATCTCCAGTACGCGCTCAACGATAAACTCTTCGGACTTCTCGCCGTAGGGGAACGCCACGTTGTCGAAAGCGTATATATAGTGGAGATCCGGCAGCAACTGCCGAATCTCCTGATATACCGACAGCCCGCCGACGCCGGAATCGAAAACCAGCACCGTCGGGCGAGGTGTGGCGGTACTGTTAGAAGGTATAGCTTCCAGTGAGGTAATATTCTCTTCCTGGAGTAGCGTAGCCATAGGCCGTCTCATAATCTTTATCAAACAGGTTGGCAATTCTACCACGAACTGTCAGATGAGATGTGACCGGATACGAAACTGCGAGATCCCACAGGCTCACGCCGCCAAGTTTAACCGTACGCGTAGTGTAGCCGCTGTAATCACCGTCGTAGCGCTCTCCCAGATACTGGTAGGTTACCGCCCAGTCAAAGTCATACAACTGCCAGTCCAGCTCATATTTCACCTGCTGTTTGGCACGGCGCAGCAGCACTTCGTTGGTCTTGGCGTTGCGAGGATCGACATAGTCATAGCCAATCTGGTGCGTCAACGGGCCGGTATCAAAAGACGCCGTCGCTTCAATACCTTTAATCCTTGCCTGATTAACATTGTAATAGGCAGAACCTGAACCGCTTGATGCATAGCTGATCAGATTATCTATATCATTGCGATAACCGGTGACGCGCCAGGTAACCGGGCCGGTCAGCCCCTCAAATCCCCCTTCCCACTGTTTGCTTTCTTCCGGTTTCAAATCTGGGTTGCCGCCAAAGCTGCCGTACTGTTGCCCCAAATTCGGCGCTTTAAACGCAGTACCATAAGACGCGATGGCACGATAGCCCTCAACAAACTCCCAAGCCACGCTGGTTTGCCAAGTACCATGCCAACCAAACTGCGAGTTATCGTCACCGCGCACCGCACCTTCCAAAGTAAAGGCATCCACTTGTTGCTGCGCCGTCAGATAAAGCCCGGTATTACGTTGGCTCTTGCTATCAGTGATGTAAGCCGTACCCGGCTCGATTTTTTGATTCTGCCAATCGACACCCGTACTGATATGGCCTTGAGCAACCTGGAACGTATTGCCCCACTGCACATTGTATTGCGTGGAATCATCCAGGGTTGCAGATGCAGAATAAGGGCCGTATTTGGGATCATAGTTATAGTCTTTGGTATGGCTATAGCTCGCGATCAACTGCGCAGCATAGATGCCGTCCTGATAGCGCAGACCGCTATCCCAACTTTGGCTATAGAGTTGGCGAGTGTCGGGCAACGCATCCAAATGTGCCGGATCCGCATAACTGTAATTACCGTCATAAGCCGTGCGATTGTCATAACCATAGCCACGAACAAAGCCGCTGAACGCCTCATTGAACTTGTGCTCAATGCCGCCATACAGAGATTTGCTCATGAAACCGTCGCGGTCAGGCTGCGCCGGATTGCCGAAGCTGTCCGGCAAATTAGCCACTACATTATATCCTTTGGTATAGGTGTAATTCCCTGCCACCGTCGCCACGGTGCTGTCGCCAAGCTGTTGCTGGGTCGACGCGTCATAGGACTGATAGCCGTTGGAACCGACGCCTGCGGAGAGCGTAGTGCCGTTCTTTTCGCGGGTGGTGATGATGTTGACCACGCCGCCGATGGCGTCGGAGCCGTACACCGCCGAACGCGGGCCGCGAATGTATTCGACTTTCTGCACCAGCGAAATCGGGATTTGGCTGAGATCGGAAGAGCCGCTGACGCCCGCCTGATTAAGACGAATGCCGTCAATTAGCACCAGCACATGGCTGGAGTTGGTGCCGCGAATAAACAGCGAACTTTGTTGCCCCAGGCCGCCATTCTGCGAAATATCCACGCCCGGCAGGCGGCGCATCACGTCGGTCAGGCTCTTGGCCTGCCAGCGATCGATATCGTTGCGGGTGACGATGGAAGTCGGCGCCAGCACGGAAGAAACCGGCTGCGGGAAGCGGTTGGCGGTCACCACCAGGTTATCGCCATTCGTGGCTGTCGTGTTGTCTTGCGCCCATCCAGAAAAAGCCGTGACGGAGGAGACCACCGCCAGCAGCGTATTTTTTGTAATTGTCATGAGAAAAGCATCCAAACTTAATTGGCGGATGCCGCAGGATCATGGCCGGTAGTTCGCGACGGCCACGGACATTGCGACGTAACACCGGCAGGTCTTCGGGCTTGGGATTTGCGGGCCGCGGGGCGCGACCGGCAACGGGCGATGACTTCCCATCCTGCAGTGGACAGTGTCTGCGTCGAAACGCTATCGCCGTGACTTCCCCTTACCGCTGCGCGTCAGCTCCGGATTCACACCGGATTCCCTTTTCACTCACTGCTTGAGGCCGGACGGCAATGCTACGATCAATGAAAATAGATGTCTAGACTGCTACTAATGTTACAAATAATAAACGCGACAAAACTGGACTTCACGGGCTGATTCCCTACAATCCCCGCTGATCAAATTTGCCTGACGAGAAGACACACATGACGCCCGAGAATTTGCCTATTGAACGTTACGATGACCAACTGGCGGAGAAAGTCGCCCGCCTGAAGACGTTGATGTCACCGTTCGCGGCGCCCGAGCCGGAAGTGTTCCGCTCGCCAGTCGACCACTACCGCATGCGCGCCGAATTCCGCATCTGGCACGACGCGGACGACATGTACCACATCATGTTCGATCAGCAGACCAAGCAGCGTATTCGCGTCGATCGGTTCCCTGCCGCCAGCGAACTGATCAACCGCCTGATGAGCGCCCTGATCGCCGCACTGAAACCGGAGCCGATCCTGCGTCACAAGCTGTTCCAGATCGATTATCTGTCGACGCAAAGCGGCAAAATCATCGCCTCGCTGCTGTACCACCGCAAGCTGGATGACGTTTGGCAACGGCGCGCCGAGCAGCTGCGCGACGAACTGCGCGCTCAGGGTTTCGATCTGCAGCTGATCGGCCGGGCGTCGAAGACCAAAATCATGCTCGACCAGGATTATGTTGACGAAGTGCTGCCGGTCGCCGGCCGCGACATGATCTACCGCCAGGTGGAGAACAGCTTTACTCAGCCCAACGCGGCCATGAACGTGCAGATGCTGGAATGGGCGCTGGCGGTGACCGCCGGTTCCAAAGGCGATTTGCTGGAGCTGTATTGCGGCAACGGCAACTTCTCGCTGGCGCTGGCGCGCAATTTCGAGCGCGTGCTGGCGACCGAGATCGCCAAACCGTCGGTGGCGGCGGCGCAATACAACATCGCTGCCAACCATATCGACAATGTGCAGATCATCCGCATGGCGGCAGAAGACTTCACTCAGGCAATGAACGGAGTGCGCGAATTCAACCGATTGAAAGGCATCGATCTGAGCGGCTACAACTGCGAGACGATTTTCGTCGATCCGCCGCGCAGTGGGCTGGACGCTGAAACGGTGAAGATGGTGCAGGCTTACCCGCGCATTCTGTATATCTCATGCAACCCGGAAACGCTGTGCGCCAATCTGGAAACGCTGCAGACCACGCACCGGGTCAGCCGCCTGGCGCTGTTCGATCAGTTCCCGTATACCCATCACATGGAATGCGGCGTGCTGCTGGAAAAGCACCGCTGATACGACAGGGGCGCCATCATGGCGCCCCGTTTCATTACGACTCTTGAGTCGGCGCATCCGGCGCCTTGCGCGCCTTCAGCTTGACCCCGATCCACAGCACCAGCGCCACGCAGATTACCGACGGCAGGAAGTTGGAACCGATCTGCGGGTATTCGGCGCGCACGATGGCGCTGTACATCAGCAGCCCCAGCAGGAAACAGGCCGCCGCCAGTTTCGGCATGCCGTCCGGCATAGCGCGGTTCAGGTAACGCTGATGCAGGCAGTACACCGCCAGCACCAATGCGATCAGCGGGAAGATCGAAAACGGCACCACCGAGCTGAACAGCGCGGCAAAGGAACCGTTGATCGAAAGGCCGGCAATCAACGCCAGCAGTAAGGTGCCATTTTCACGGCCTGGTTTTTCCATCACTTTTTACCTTTTTTATACGTGGGACACAGAAGCTTTTTCTTGTTCGCGGCGATACCAGTAATACGCCCCTTTGGAGATCATCCGCAGTTGCAGCACCAGCCGTTCTTCCAGCTGCTGCCGCTGCTCGACGTCGATATCCAGCGCTTCCGCGCCGGCGCTGAACACGATGGTGACCATCGCCTCCGCCTGCGCTTCGGTAAAGCTGCGCGGCATGTGGTTTTCCAACTCGAGGTAGTCCGCCAATTCGGCGATGAAATGCTGGATCTCGCGCGCCACCGCCGCACGGAATGCCGCCGACGTACCGGAACGCTCGCGCAACAGCAGACGGAAGGCATTCGGGTTGTTGCCGATAAATTCCATAAAGGTGGACACCGAGGTGCGGATCACGCTGCCACCCTTGGCGATGCGTTGGCGCGCCTGGCGCATCAACTGACGCAGCATCAGGCCGCTTTCGTCCACCATGGTCAGCCCCAGCTCATCCACATCGCGGAAATGGCGGTAAAACGACGTGGGCGCGATGCCCGCCTCGCGTGAAACTTCCCGCAGGCTCAGGCTGGCGAAGCTGCGTTCGGCGCTCAGCTGGCTGAATGCGGCTTCGATCAGGGAACGACGAGTCCGTTCTTTTTGTTGTGCTCTGACGCCCATATGCATATCCGGATAGGTTCCATTCTCTCAGTCTAACGCCCTAGACTCGGCAATATAGCAAATTTTATTGCAACAGCATTTATACTAACGCGCTCTATCACACTTCCGCCCTGAGCCGATTGTGCTTTGCCTCAAAAAGCCTAATGGTGATTGGGTGAGCAGCGCTATGATGTTAAGATACCGTTGTAATCTTGTATAAAAAAACAGGTCTCTCCTACATGCAACAGCACTATCAATTTGATGCCATTGTGATTGGCTCGGGCCCTGGTGGTGAAGGTGCCGCCATGGGGCTGGTGAAACAGGGCGCCCGCGTGGCCGTTATCGAACGGTACAACAACGTAGGCGGCGGATGTACCCACTGGGGCACCATCCCTTCCAAAGCCCTCCGCCACGCCGTCAGCCGCATTATCGAATTCAACCAGAACCCGCTTTACAACAACTCGCGCACGCTCAGCGCGACCTTCCCTGACATTTTACGCCACGCCGATAACGTCATCAGCCAGCAGACCCGCATGCGCCAAGGCTTCTATGAGCGGAACCAGTGCAAACTGTTCGCCGGCGACGCGCGCTTCATCGACGCCAACACCGTTAGCGTCAGCTATATGGACGGCACCCAGGACACCATCCGCGCCGACCACATCGTGATCGCCTGCGGCTCGCGCCCTTACCATCCGGCCAGCGTCGATTTCAATCACCCGCGCATCTACGACAGCGACTCCATTCTCGAGCTGAGTCATGAACCGCGCCACGTGATCATTTACGGCGCCGGGGTGATCGGCTGCGAGTATGCGTCTATCTTCCGCGGCCTGAACGTCAAGGTGGATCTGATCAACACCCGCGATCGCCTGCTGGCGTTCCTCGATCAGGAGATGTCGGATTCGCTCTCTTACCACTTCTGGAACAACGGCGTGGTGATCCGCCACAACGAGGAGTTCGAGAAGATTGAAGGCACCGAAGACGGCGTGATCGTGCACCTGAAGTCCGGCAAGAAGGTGAAAGCGGACTGCCTGCTGTACGCCAACGGCCGTACCGGCAACACCGACTCGCTGGGCTTGGAAAACGTCGGCCTGGAATCGGACAGCCGCGGGCTGCTGAAGGTGAACAGCATGTACCAAAGCGCGCTGTCGCACATCTACGCGGTCGGTGACGTGATCGGCTATCCGAGCCTGGCTTCCGCCGCCTACGATCAGGGCCGCATCGCCGCGCAGGCGATCGCTTCCGGCGAAGCCAGCGGTCACTTAATCGAAGATATCCCGACCGGCATCTACACCATTCCGGAAATCAGCTCCGTCGGCAAAACCGAACAGGAACTGACGGCGATGAAGGTGCCGTATGAAGTGGGCCGCGCCCAGTTCAAACATCTGGCGCGTGCGCAGATCGCCGGGATGAACGTCGGCAGCCTGAAGATCCTGTTCCATCGCGACACCCTGCAGATCCTCGGGATCCACTGCTTCGGCGAGCGTGCGGCGGAGATCATCCACATCGGACAGGCGATCATGGAACAGAAAGGTGAAGGCAATACTATCGAGTATTTCGTTAATACGACCTTCAACTATCCGACCATGGCCGAAGCCTACCGGGTGGCGGCGCTTAACGGCTTAAACCGCCTGTTTTAACGCGTTGTCGATGTAACCCTGCATGTGCTCGCGGATCGCTTCGGCCAACTGTTCATAACGGCTGCGCAGTGGGGAACCGGGGCGATACACCAACGCGATGGTGCGCTTCGGCTCCGGCTTGTAGCAATCCAGATAGCAGACGCCGTCGCGTTCGCGCTGCGGCGGCACCGCCAGTGACGGCAGCAGGGTAATGCCGCTGCCGGCCGCGACCATATTGCGCAGCGTTTCCAGACTGGTGGCGCGGAAGTGAGTATCTTCGTCCGCGCCCGCCTGGAAGCAGAAGCCCATCGCCTGATCGCGCAGACAGTGGCCATCCTCCAGCATCAGCAGCTTCTCTCCCGCCAAATCCGGCATCGCCACGCGCTCGCGCTGCGCCCACGGGTGATCGGAATACACCGCCAGCTTCATCGGTTCATCGAACAAAGGCACTTCGATAAATGCCTCGGTTTCCTTCACCAAGGCCAGAATGGCGCAGTCCAATTTGCCGCTGTCGAGTTGCGCCAGCAGTTGCTGGGTTTGCGCTTCGTGCAGGTACATTTCCAGTTTCGGGAAGGTTTTGTGCAGCGTCGGGATGATCTGCGGCAGCAGATAAGGCCCCACGGTCGGGATCAGGCCGATGTGCAGCGGCCCGGACATGGCTTCGCCCTGCTGGCTGGCCATCTCCTTCAATACTTTCACTTCGCGCAGCACGGTACGCGCCTGCTCCACCAGCAGCAGACCCGCCTGGGTGAACAGCACCTTGCGGCTGGTGCGCTCGAGCAGCATGACGCCCAACTCGTCTTCCAGCTTGCGGATCTGCCCGCTCAGCGTGGGCTGGCTCACATGGCATGAATCGGCCGCACGGCGGAAGTGCCGGTGCTCGGCCAAGGCGACCAGATACTCTAAATCACGAATATTCATTGTTTCCCTCCATTCCATGATAGCTCATGGCGATAGATAAGATAGCAATGAGCGATTAGATCTATCAAGCCCCAGCGACAATAATGTGTCCCAACGAAGCGATATCGCGCTAAATGCTAAAAATTACTTTTCCTAATTAAGGGGTTAATCAATGTTTACCAGTCAAGAAGGCAAGAAAGTTCCTCAGGTTACTTTCCACACCCGTCAGGGCGACCAATGGATTGATGTGACCACTGATGACCTGTTCAAAAACAAAACCGTTATCGTGTTCTCGTTGCCGGGCGCGTTTACGCCAACCTGTTCTTCGAGCCATCTGCCGCGCTACAACGAGCTGTCCAGCGTATTCAAGCAGCACGGCGTCGACGGCATTCTGTGCGTCTCGGTGAACGACACCTTCGTGATGAACGCCTGGAAGGCCGATCAGCATGCGGAAAACATCACCTTCGTGCCGGACGGCAACGGTGAATTCACCAAAGGCATGAACATGCTGGTCGAGAAAGCGGATCTGGGCTTTGGCCCACGTTCATGGCGCTACTCGATGCTGGTGCGCGACGGCGTGGTCGAGAAAATGTTCGTCGAGCCGAACAAGCCGGGCGACCCGTTTGAAGTGTCCGACGCCGACACCATGCTGAAATACCTGGCGCCGGAATTCAAAGTGCAGGAATCGGTCTCCCTGTTCACCAAGCCGGGCTGCCCATTCTGCGCCAAAGCCAAGCAGATGCTGCAAGAGCGCGGCATTCAGTATGAAGAGATCGTACTGGGCAAAGACGCCACCACCGTCAGCCTGCGCGCCGTCAGCGGCCGCGCCACGGTACCGCAAGTGTTCATCGGCGGCCGTCACATCGGTGGCAGCGACGATCTGGAAACTTTCCTGTCAGCTTAATAAGTAATAACAAAGCCAACGTGAACTTTGGCGGGCTACGGCCCGCCCTTTTTTTACCTTTCAGGAGCGGATATGAAACTGTTGAACGTTGATGTCGCGGTCATCGGCGGCGGCACCGCAGGGCTCGGCGCCTATCGCGCGGCCAAACTGTCTACCCCCAGCGTGGTGATGATCGAAGGCGGGCCTTACGGCACCACCTGCGCGCGCGTTGGCTGTATGCCATCCAAGTTGCTGATCGCCGCTGCCGAAGCGGTGCATCAAATCGAACGCGCGCCGGGCTTTGGCGTGCACCCAACCGGTAAAACCCGCATCGACGGGCGCGAAGTGATGGCGCGCGTCAAGCGCGAACGCGATCGCTTCGTCGGCTTCGTGCTGGAAGGCATGGACGAGATCCCGGCCGGCGACAAAATTCAGGGCTATGCCCGGTTTATCGACGACAACACGCTGCAGGTCGATGAGCATACGCGCATCGTGGCGCAGCGCATCGTGATCGCCACCGGTTCTCGCCCCAGCTGGCCGGCGCCGTGGAACGAACTGGGCGATCGTCTGATCGTCAACGACGATCTGTTCAATTGGGATGATTTGCCACAGTCCGTCGCGGTATTCGGCCCCGGCGTCATCGGGCTGGAGCTGGGGCAAGCGCTACACCGCCTCGGCGTCGACACCAAGGTCTTCGGCATCGGCGGCGCGGTTGGGCCGCTGACCGACAGCGCCGTGCGCGATTACGCCGCCAAAGCGCTGGGGGAAGAGTTCTACCTCGACGCCGACGTGAAGGTAGAGATGATGCAGCGCGAAGGCGACAAGGTGTTTATCCGCTATCAGGATTTGCAGGGCCAACCGCAGGAGATCCTGGTGGACTACGTGCTGGCCGCCACCGGCCGCCGCCCCAACGTCGATCGGCTGGGTCTCGACAACACCGGCCTGCAGCTCGACGCCCGAGGCGTGCCGCTGGCCGACCGCCTGACGATGCAAACCAGCGTGCCGCATATTTTCATCGCCGGCGACGCCAGCAACCAGCTGCCGCTGCTGCATGAGGCCAGCGATCAGGCGCGCATCGCCGGCGCCAACGCCGGCAGCTTCCCAGAGATCAATCCGGGCCTGCGCCGCAGCGCGATTTCGGTGGTGTTCTCCGATCCGCAGATCGCCATGGTCGGCTCAACCTTCCGCGAGCTGAGCGAGAAGTTCAGCGCCTGCGGCTGCTTTGAAGTGGGCAACGTCTCGTTTGAGAATCAGGGCCGCTCGCGGGTGATGCTGCGCAACAAGGGCATTCTGCACGTCTACGGCGAGCAAGGCACCGGCCGTTTCCTCGGCGCGGAAATGATCGGCCCAGATGCCGAGCACATCGCACACCTGCTGGCCTGGGCGCACCAGCAGCAGATGACCGTCGATCAGATGCTGGACATGCCGTTCTATCACCCGGTGATTGAAGAAGGCTTGCGCACCGCGCTGCGCGATCTGCAGGCGAAGCTCAAACTCGGCGTGACCGAAATCGAGCGCTGCCAGCGCTGTCCGGGCGAATAACCTCTCATTCTCCGTTCAACCCCACCGGGCCTTCAGGCCCGGTTTTTTGCGCAACACTTTCCACATTTTCCTTCCTCCTCTTGCCTCACGGCCCTTCTGCACTCATTTTTTATGCTTCGACATTGAATTGATACCAATAATGATACTAAAATGAAGGAAGGAGCCAGAATGGAGGAAGAACATGGAAAAGCGTGAACACTATACCTATCGCATCACCTGGTCAGCGGAAGATCGTGAATATGTCGGGCTGTGCGCCGAATTCCCCTCGCTGTCCTGGCTGGCCGCCACGCGTACCGGCGCACTGGAGGGTATCGAAAAAGTGGTGAGCGAAACAATCGCCGACATGCTGGCGCAAGGCGAAACGCCGCCGCAGGCGCTGGCGGAAAAAAACTTCAGCGGAAAACTGGTGTTGCGCATGACGCCGGAACAGCATCGGCGGCTGGCGATCGGCGCGATGGAGGAAGGCGTGAGCCTGAACCGTTATCTGTGCGCACGCCTGGCGGGGTAAAGGTTCAAGGGCGGCGCCGGGCCGCCCTTGACGTCGTCAGGCCAAACGCTGTTTCGCTGCGGCGATTGCCGCGGCCACCTGCTGCGGTGCGACGCCGCCTTTGGCCGCACGCTTGTCCAGGCAGGATTGCAACGCCAGGATCGGGTAAACGTCGTCACCGATCGTCGCGCTAAACTGCTGCAAATCCGCCAGCGGCAGCGCTTCCAGCGGTTTACCCTGGCGAATCGCCTCTACCACCGCCTCGCCGACGATATGGTGCGCTTCGCGGAACGGCACGCCCTTGGCGACCAGGTAATCCGCCAGCTCGGTGGCATTGGCATAGCCCTGCTCCGCCGCTTCCTGGCAGCGCGGGCGTTTCACCTGAATGCCGTCCAGCACTAGCGCCGCCATTTGCAGGCAGTCCATCCAGGTGTCGAGCGCGTCGAACAGCCCTTCTTTGTCTTCCTGCATGTCTTTGTTGTACGCCAGCGGCAGGCCTTTCAGCGTCATCATCATGCCGGTCAGCGCGCCCTGTACGCGGCCGCACTTACCGCGGATCAGCTCCAGCGCGTCCGGGTTTTTCTTCTGCGGCATCAGCGAAGAGCCGGAGGTCACGCGGTCGGACAGCTCGACAAACGCCGCTTCGCCGCTGTTGAAGAAGATCAGATCTTCGGCGAAGCGCGACAGGTGTACCATGCTGATGGCGGCATTGGACAGCAGCTCCAGCACGTGATCGCGATCGGATACGCTGTCCAGGCTGTTGCGGGTCGCCGAGGCGAAGCCCAGCCAGCCGGCCAGCTGCTCGCGATCGATAGGATAAGCGGTGCCGGCCAGCGCGCCGCTGCCCAGCGGGCTGACGTCCAGCCGTTTCAGGGTATCCTGCAGACGGCTCTCATCGCGCGCCAGCATCTCGACATAGGCCAGGCACCAGTGCGCGAAAGTCACCGGCTGCGCGCGTTGCAGGTGGGTATACCCCGGCATCACCGCATCCTGGTTGGCTTCGGCGGTTTCCACCAGCGCCTGCTGCAGCTGGACGATTGCCTGATGCAGATCGCCGATCTGCTGTTTGCACCACAGCTTCAGATCGGTCGCGACCTGATCGTTGCGGCTGCGGCCGGTGTGCAGCTTCTTGCCCAAATCGCCGACCTTCTCGATCAGCTTCTGCTCCACCCAGCTGTGGATGTCTTCGGCATCGCTTTGGACGATCGCCAAAGGATCGGCCTGAACTTCCGCCAGTAGCGCATCCAGCGCCTGTTCCAGCTGCTGTTGCTCCGTTGCCGTCAACACGTTAACGGTCACCAGCGCCTTAGACCAGGCCACCGAGCCCTCGATATCCTGCTCCGCCAGGCGATAATCGAACCGCAGCGAATCGTTAAGTTGCTTGAACCGCTGATCCGCCGCCTGAGTGAACCGTCCGCCCCAAAGTGCCATATCTTACTCCTGAATTTTTATGCGAAAGGGCGCAGCATGCTGCGCCCTTGCAGAGTCACGCCAATCGATTATTTATTCTTTTTCTCGTTCAACGCGCGGATGCGTGAAGACAGAGAGAACAGACGGATAAAGCCGCCCGCGTGGCTGTGATCGTAAACTTCATCTTCGCCGAAGGTGGCGAACTCTTCGGAGTACAGGCTGTTGGCCGATTTCTTCTGGGTCGCCGTCACCTGGCCTTTGTACAGCTGCAGCACGACTTCGCCGTTCACCTCTTCAGCCAGCGCTTCGGCGGAAGCCTGCAGCGAGCGGCGCAGCGGCGCGAACCAGCGGCCGTCGTACACCACATAGGACATCTCCAGGCCCAGCTGCTCGCGCCATTTGAAGCTGTCGCGATCCAACACCAGCTGCTCGACGGCGCGCAGCGCCGCCACCATGATGGTGCCCCCCGGGGTCTCATAGCAGCCACGGGATTTGATGCCCACCAGGCGGTTTTCCACGATGTCGATACGGCCGACGCCGTGCTTGGCACCCAGCGCGTTCAGGGTTTCAAGGCACTGGTACGGCGACAGCACTTTACCGTTAACCGCCACGACGCGGCCTTTCTCAACGGTAACGGTCACCTGCTCAGGCTGGTCCGGCGCTTCCTGCGGATCGACGGTCCACACCCAGCAATCTTTGTTCGGCGCATTCCACGGACTTTCCAGCACGCCGCCTTCGGTCGAGATGTGCCAGGCGTTCTCATCGCGGCTGTAGATTTTTTCCAGCGATGCGGTGGTCGGGATGTTGCGCTCTTTCAGGTAATCCAGCAGCGCTTCACGGGAACGCAAGTTCCACTCACGCCACGGCGCCACCACCTTCAGCTGCGGCGCCAGCGCGGTGTAGGTGGTCTCGAAACGCACCTGATCGTTGCCTTTGCCAGTCGCACCGTGGCACAGCGCGTCGGCGCCCACTTTCAACGCCAGCTCGACCTGCGCCTTGGCGATGATCGGCCGCGCCATCGACGTGCCCAGCAGGTAGCTGCCTTCGTACAGGGCGCCGGTCTGCAGCACCGGATAAACGTAATCGCGGATAAATTCTTCACGCAGATCGACCACGTGACATTCAGAGGCACCGGACTGCAGGGCTTTTTGCTCCACGCCTTCCAGATCGCTGCGCTCCTGGCCGATGTCCGCCACGAACGCCACCACTTCACAGCCGCCGTAGTTCTCTTTCAGCCATGGAATGATGGCCGAGGTATCCAAGCCGCCGGAGTACGCCAGAACGATTTTTTTGATGCCTTGGTTTTGCATGATCTATTCCTTTCTAATTCTAAAATTAAGCGAGGATCCGGGTGCCAATCGACACGCCGTTAAACAAAGCAGAAAGCTGATCGGCATGGCGCCAGCTGGCGATATCCACCGGGCGGCCGAGGGTGCGGGCCGCGTCGAGCGCCGCATTCACCTTCACCACCATACCATCGGTGATGATGCCTTGCGCGATCAGTTGTTCCGCTTTTTGCGCCGTCATTTCCGCAATGCGTTGCCCCTTGCCGTCGAGGATGCCGCTGACGTCCGACAGCAGGATCAGATCCGCCCCCAGCGTCGCCGCCAGCGCCGTCGCCGCCTGATCGGCGTTCACGTTCATTAACTGCCCTTCGGCAGTGATGCCGATGGAGCTGACAACCGGCAGGTAGCCAGCGCTCAGCAGGGTATTGAGCAGCGCGGGCGAACCGGGCTGCGCGTTGCCGACGTGGCCCAATGCCGGATCGAGAGGGGTCACGACCGCGCTGCCGCCATCCGCCAGGCTCAGGCCGACGGCGTTGATTTGGTGTTTAATCGCCCACGCCAGCAGCGTTTTGTTGGCGGTGCCGGCCAGCGCGCCGGTGATGATGTCGATCTGATCGGCCGGCGTGACCCGCAGGCCGTTCTTTTTCACCACCGGCAAAGCGAGCTGCTTCATCAGTTCGTCCACCACGCAGCCGCCGCCGTGCACGATCACCAGCGGACGCTGATGCTGCTGCCGGTAGCTGTCCAGCGCGGTAAACAGACGCTCCAGCGCTTCTTCACTGTCTAATAACACGCCACCTAACTTGATAATTAACGGGTTCATTGCTGTTTACTCACGCTGGTTTAAAGGAGTGACTGGGTTTCCGGGAAGCCGAAACGGATATTCAGGCATTGCACCGCCTGCGCCGCCGCGCCTTTCAGCAGGTTGTCTTCCACCGCTACGGCGATCAGATGCTCGCCCTGCACCGCAAAACCGATGTCGCAGAACGGCAGCCCCACCACCGCTTTCAGCGCCGGCACGCCCTGGTCGTACAACCGCACCAGCGGCTTGTCGTCATAGGCGGCATGATAGGCGGCGGCGACGTCCTGCGCGGTCACGCCGGCCTTCAGGCGGCAGGTGATGGTTTCAAGGATGCCGCGCGGGAAATTGCCCAGGTGCGGCGTAAAGATGACCGGCACGCCCAGGTGCGCGGCGATCTCCGGCTGGTGCCGATGAGTGAAAATACCGTACGGCTGCAGGCTCACTTCGCAGAAGCTGGTGGTCATGCTGGCCTTGCGCCCGGCGCCGCTGACGCCGCTGGTGGCGTTAATCACCGGCCACTGGTCGAGGTTCAGCAGCTGTTTTTCGATCAACGGTTTCAGCGCCAGCTGCGCCGCCGTCGGGTAACACCCCGGCACGGCAATCAGCTGCGCCTGTTTAATCTTGTCGCTCTGCCATTCCGCCAGGCCGTATACCGCCTGCTCCAGCAGGGCGCCATGCTGATGTTCGAAACCGTAGTACTGGCTATAAAAACCGGCGTCCTGCACGCGGAAGGCGCCCGACAGATCGAACACCACGCAGCCCGCCGCCAGAAAGGCCGGTGCGATATCGTGGCTGACTTCATGGGCGGTGGCGAGGAACACCACGTCGATGCCCTGCGCCGCCTTGGCAACGTCGATCAACGGCTGCAGCGGCAGATCGACGATGCCTTTCAACTGGGGATGGAGATCGGAAAGCAACTTTCCTGCATCTGCACTTTGCGCTGAAACCGCTAAAGCGGTTATGTTCATGTGTGGGTGGCGATTCAGGTAAGCCGTGAGCTCCGCTCCGGCGTAACCGCTGGCACCAACGATCAGCGTATTCAACATGTGGCCTTTCACCTTCTAAACTGACGTGCGGTCGCTTGCGACCCAGGTAACAGGGCTAGCCAGCGTTGATGCGCCGTTCACCCACGGAGCCAGGCGTTGATGCTTTTATAAACATCTGGGTATCGGGTTCCCTTATGCACCGGCTTACTGTATTTTTATTCAAAATAAATGCATGAATATTGATACTATCCTAACCAAAGGCTGTCAACAGTGAAGATGAAATTACCTCCATTTATTGAGCTGTACCGGGCGTTGATCGCCACTCCGTCAATCAGCGCCACCGATGCCGGCCTCGATCAGAGCAATGAGGCGTTAATCAACTTGCTGGCCGGATGGTTTGCCGACCTGGGCTTTCGCGTCGACGTACAGCCGGTGCCGGAATCGCGCCACAAATTCAACCTGCTGGCCAGCATCGGCGAAGGCAGCGGCGGCCTGCTGCTGGCCGGCCATACCGACACGGTGCCTTACGACGAAGGCCGCTGGACGCGCGATCCCTTCACCCTGACCGAGCACGACAACAAGCTCTACGGCCTGGGCACCGCCGACATGAAAGGCTTCTTCGCCTTTATTCTGGATGCGGTGCGCGACATCGACGCGAGCAAACTGACCAAGCCACTGTACATTCTGGCTACCGCAGATGAAGAAACGACGATGGCCGGCGCGCGTTATTTCGCCGCCTCCACCGCCATTCGTCCGGATTTCGCCATCATCGGCGAACCGACCTCGCTGCAGCCGGTGCGCGCGCACAAGGGCCACATGGCCAACGCCATTCGCATCGTCGGCCAGTCCGGCCATTCCAGCGATCCGGCGCGCGGCGTCAACGCCATCGATCTGATGCACGACTCCATCGGCCGCCTGATGGAGCTGCGTAAAACCCTGCAGGAACGCTACAACAATCCGGCGTTCGCCGTGCCTTATCCCACCATGAACTTTGGCCATATCAGCGGCGGCGACGCGGCCAACCGCATCTGTGCCTGCTGCGAGCTGCACCTGGATATCCGTCCGCTGCCCGGCATGACGCTCGACAACATCAACGAGCTGATGCATCAGGCATTGGAGCCGGTGAGCCAACGCTGGCCGGGCCGCCTGACCATCGAAGAGCTGCACGCGTCGGTGCCGGGTTACGAATGCCCGACCGACCACCGCATGGTGGCGGTGATCGAGGAACTGCTGGGCACCCGCACGCAGGTGGTCAACTACTGCACCGAAGCGCCGTTCGTACAGCAGGTCTGCCCGACGTTGGTGCTCGGCCCCGGTTCCATCGATCAGGCCCACCAGCCGGACGAATACCTCGACACCGCGTTTATCGAACCGACGCGCAAACTGCTGGGCCAACTGGTCAATCACTTTTGCCGGCAATAAACCCGACATTTAACAGGGGAAATGCTTTATGCTTCCCCTACCTCAAAATAAGTAGAAACCGGCGAAATAAGCCACGCTGATAACCGACGCGGCGTAATTAAATTTCAGAAAAAGCGCCGATTTTGATGTTTTTTTGCTAAAAATAGTGTCAATTGACGATTGGACAGGAACGCGATGTGATCAGGCAGGCGGTCTGCGCCTGACGCGTGAAATTTATTTACAAGATAAAAATCATACAGAACTGGGTCAGGGGTTATATGAACGAACAATATTCGGCAATGCGCAGTAATGTCAGTATGCTCGGCAAATTGCTCGGCGATACCATCAAAGAAGCGCTGGGCGAGCATATTCTCGATCGCGTTGAGACCATCCGTAAGCTTTCCAAATCCTCACGCGCCGGCAACGAAGCGCATCGCCAGGAGCTGCTCTCCACCCTGCAGAACCTGTCCAACGACGAGCTGCTGCCGGTGGCGCGCGCCTTCAGCCAGTTCCTCAACCTGACCAACGTCGCCGAGCAGTACCACAGCATTTCGCCCAACGGCGAGGCCGCCAGCAACCCGGAAGCGCTGGCTCAGCTGTTCAGCCGTCTCAAAGACAAAAAGCTCAGCGACAAAGAGTTGCAGCACGCGGTGTCGCAACTCTCCATCGAGCTGGTGCTGACGGCACACCCGACGGAGATCACCCGCCGCACCCTGATCCACAAGCTGGTGGAGGTCAACACCTGCCTCAGCCAGCTCGATCACAACGATCTGGCCGACTACGAGCGCAACAAGATCATGCGCCGCCTGCGCCAGCTGGTGGCCCAGTCGTGGCACACCGATGAAATTCGCAAACATCGCCCCTCCCCGATCGACGAAGCCAAATGGGGCTTCGCGGTGGTGGAAAACAGCCTGTGGGAAGGCGTGCCGGCGTTCCTGCGCGAGTTCAACGAACAGCTGGAAAACTCCATCGATTACAGCCTGCCGGCGGAAGCGGTGCCGGTGCGCTTCACCTCCTGGATGGGCGGCGACCGCGACGGCAACCCGAACGTGACCGCCGAAATTACCCGCCATGTGCTGCTGCTCAGCCGCTGGAAAGCCTGCGACCTGTTCACCCGCGATATTCAGGTGCTGGTCTCCGAGCTGTCGATGACCGAATGCACCCCGGAGCTGCGCGCCCGCGCCGGCGGTGACGAAGTTCAGGAACCGTACCGCGAAATCATGAAGCAGCTGCGCAGCCAGCTGATGAGCTCCCAGGCCTATCTGGAAGGCCGCCTGAAAGGCGAGCGCGTACTGAAACCGCACGACCTGCTGGTGAACAACGAGCAGCTGTGGGAGCCGCTGTATGCCTGCTACCAGTCGCTGCAGGCCTGCGGCATGGGCATCATCGCCAACGGTCAACTGCTGGATACCCTGCGCCGCGTGCGCTGCTTCGGTGTGCCGCTGGTGCGCATCGACGTGCGCCAGGAGAGCACCCGCCATACCGAAGCCATCGCCGAGCTGACCCGTTATCTGGGGCTGGGCGACTATGAAAGCTGGTCGGAAGCCGATAAACAGGCGTTCCTGATCCGCGAACTGAACTCCAAACGCCCGCTGGTGCCGCTGAAATGGCAACCGAGCGCCGATACGCAGGAAGTGCTGGAAACCTGCCGGGTGATCGCCGAAGCGCCGCAGGGCTCGATCGCCGCCTACGTGATTTCGATGGCGCGCACGCCTTCCGACGTGCTGGCGGTGCACCTGCTGCTGAAAGAGGCCGGCTGCCCGTTCGCGCTGCCGGTCGCCCCGCTGTTCGAAACCCTCGACGATCTGAACAACGCCGACGACGTGATGACCCAGTTGCTGAACATCGACTGGTATCGCGGATTTATTCAAGGCAAACAGATGGTAATGATCGGCTACTCCGACTCGGCGAAAGACGCCGGCGTGATGGCCGCCTCCTGGGCGCAGTACCGTGCGCAGGACGCGTTGATCAAAACCTGCGAAAAGGCCGGCGTGGCGCTGACGCTGTTCCACGGCCGAGGCGGCTCCATCGGCCGCGGCGGCGCACCGGCGCATGCGGCGCTGCTGTCGCAGCCGCCGGGCAGCCTGAAGGGCGGCCTGCGCGTCACCGAACAGGGTGAGATGATTCGCTTCAAATTCGGCCTGCCGGAGGTCACCATCAGCAGCCTGGCGCTGTATGCCGGCGCGATCCTCGAGGCCAACCTGCTGCCGCCGCCGGAACCGAAGAAAGAATGGCGGGCGTTGATGGACGACCTGTCCGAGACTTCCTGCCGGATGTATCGCGGCTACGTGCGTGAAAACCCGGACTTCGTGCCTTACTTCCGCGCGGCCACGCCGGAGCTGGAGCTGGGTAAACTGCCGCTGGGTTCACGCCCGGCCAAACGCAAGCCGAACGGCGGCGTGGAGAGCCTGCGCGCCATTCCGTGGATCTTCGCCTGGACGCAGAACCGCCTGATGCTGCCGGCCTGGCTCGGCGCCGGTGCCGGATTGCAGGAAGCGGTGAAAGCCGGTAAGCAGGCGGAACTGGAGGCGATGTGTCGCGACTGGCCGTTCTTCTCCACCCGCATCGCCATGCTGGAAATGGTGTTCGCCAAGGCCGACCTGTGGCTGGCGGAATACTACGATCAGCGCCTGGTGGATAAATCGTTGTGGCCGCTGGGCCAACAGCTGCGCGATCAGCTGGAAAGCGACATCAAGGTGGTGCTGACCATCGCCAACGATGCCCACCTGATGGAAGACCTGCCGTGGATCGCCGAATCCATCGCGCTGCGCAACGTTTATACCGACCCGCTGAACGTCTTGCAGGCCGAGCTGCTGCACCGTTCACGCCAGCAGGATCAGCCGGACGCCCGCGTCGAGCAAGCGCTGATGGTCACCATCGCCGGCGTCGCCGCCGGGATGCGCAACACCGGCTAGTGAGCCTAATCGCGGCCCCGTTTATCGGGGCCGTTTTTTTATGCCTTGTCTTCCCCCACAAAAAAAGGGCGCCGCGGTAAAGCGGCGCCCTTTTTTCAACAGAACAGGCCTGTCAGGCGGCGGCCACCGGGCGCACGCCCAGCGTGTGGCAGATCGCGTAGCTCATCTCTGCACGGTTCAGCGTATAGAAGTGGAAATCTTTCACCCCTTCGCGGCTGAGGATCTTCACCATGTCCATGGCGATGTTGGCGCCGACCATTTTGCGGGTCTCCGCATCGTCGTCCAGCCCTTCGAACATGCTGGTCATCCAGCTTGGCACCCGCACGTTGGTCATGGTGGCGAAACGCTGCAGCTGCTTGAAGTTGGACACCGGCAGAATGCCCGGCACGATTTCCACGTCGATACCGGCGGCGACGCAGCGGTCGCGAAAACGCAGGTAGCTCTCGACGTCAAAGAAGAACTGGGTGATGGCGCGGCTGGCGCCGGCGTCGATCTTGCGCTTCAGGTTGATTAAATCGGCCTGGGCGCTCTTCGCCTCCGGGTGCACTTCCGGGTAGGCGGCGACGGAAATGTCGAAGTCGCCCACGTCTTTCAGCAGCGCCACCAGATCGGTCGCGTACATTTCCGGCTTGCCGCCGCCCGGCGGCAGATCGCCACGCAGCGCCACGATATGGCGGATGCCGCTGTTCCAGTAATCGGTCGCGATGTCGCGCAGCTGCGCCGGGCTGGCGTCGATGCAGGTCAGGTGCGGCGCCGCCTCCAGGCCGGTGCGTTCCTTGATCCCCTTGATGATGCTGTGGGTGCGATCGCGCTCGCCGGAGTTGGCACCGTAGGTGACTGAAACGAATTTGGGTTTGAGAATGCTCAGACGATCGATCGACTGCCACAGGGTCTCCTCCATCTCGCTGGTGCGCGGCGGGAAGAACTCGAATGATACGTTAATCTGGCCGTTCAACTCCGCCAGACTCTGATTCAGCGCTTCCCGCTGGTTTGCGTGGAAAAAACTCATACCCTGCCCACCTCTTATCGATCACTGTTTTTATTTCATCTTGATGAGCGTCTATACGTTTAGACGTCTAGATAGAAAATGCCGCATGTTGGCTAAAGAGTCAACAGGAAAATGAGGGGAATAAGATGATTAATCCTCACCCGCTCAACGAGGAAATTTCATGACGGCGACAGGGATAAGTATGGCAGTAAAAGCAAAGGGGCGCGGTGAACCCGCGCCCGCAGAGGATTAAAGCAGCTGCGCCAACCGGTTAAGGTCTGACTGGATCGCGCCGGCGGTCACGTCGCGGCCGGCGCCCGGCCCGCGGATCACCAGCGGATTATCGCGATACCAGCGGCTTTCGATGGCGAACACATTGTCGCACGGCAGCAGCGAGGCCAGCGGATGCTCAGGACGCACCGCCTCCACGCCGACCCGCGCCTTGCCGTTGGCGTCGAAACGCGCCACGTGACGCAGCACCAGGCCCATTTCGCTGGCGGCCTCAAAGCGCTGCTGCATCTGCTGGTTCAGCGCCTCGCCGTTCTCGAAGAACTGATCGACGGAACCCTGCTCGCAGCCCGCCGGCACCAGCGACTCGACCCGCACCTGGTTCGGTTCGATGTCGTAGCCCGCCTCGCGTGCCAGGATCACCAGCTTGCGCATCACGTCCTGACCGGAGAGATCAACCCGCGGATCCGGTTCGGTCAGCCCCTGCTGCCAGGCCTGATCCACCAGCTCGGTGAAAGGCACCGTGCCGTCATACTGCAAGAACAGCCAGGAAAGCGTGCCGGAGAAGATGCCGCTGATCGCCAAAATGCTGTCGCCGCTGTCGCGCAGATCGCGCACCGTATGGTTGACCGGCAGGCCGGCGCCAACGGTGGCGTTATACAGCCAGTGGCGGCCGGTTTTGGCGAAGGCGTCGCGAATTTGGCGATAGGTATCGCTGCATGAGGCACCCGCCAGCTTGTTGGCGCCGATCACGTGGAAACCGTAGCTGGCGAAATCCAGATACTGCCCGGCCAGCTCTTCGCTGGCGGTCACGTCGAGCACCACCAGATCGTCGAACGGGTGCGCGCGCATCCACAGGAACAGCGACTCTTCGTCGAGCGCCTGCGCCTCGTCCTCAAAGAACGCCAATGCGCGGCTGGCATCCAGCCCGTCGTAGTTCAGCAGGCTGCGGCGGCTGTCCACCACCCCCGCCAGGATAAATTCGAAACCGCTGCGCGCGGAAATATTGGTCTGCTCGCGGGCAAACAGCTCCAGCCAGCGCGACCCGATGTTGCCCTTGCCAAACAGCACCAGACCGATGCGCTTCTCGGCGCGGAACAGGCTTTGGTGCAGCCCCTGAATCAGCAGCGCGGTCGGCCCCTGGCGCAATACCGCCACCAGGCTGATGCCATCTTCCGCCTGCCAAATAAACTCGACCGGCTGATCTTTCAGCTGCTGATAGAAACGGTGGCTGTGCAGCGGGTTCTTGCAAACCCCGGCGCCGACCATCGCCACCAGCGCCAACCCTTCGCGCAGGTGCAGTTCACCCGGCAGCGCCGAGGCCTGCAGGGTCGCCAGCGCGCTGTTGACCACCTCGGAGGTGTAGCACAGCTGCACCCGATTGCGGTCAGGATGAATGCCCACCGCCAGCGGTTTGATCTGCGCGCGCTTGAGCACCAGATCCAACTCTTTCTGCGCCAGTTTGAAGTCGTGCTGAGCGGCGACGTGCAGCTCAATCAGACACACGTCATCGTGGCTGGTGACAATCTTGGCGCCGGTGCCGGACGCCAATACGCGCTCGATGCGCGTCGAGCCCTGCTCCGGCTGGTAGCTGCAGCGCAGCTGAAGATCGATATCGCTGCCGGAGACCGGCTGCAGGGTGCGGGTATGCAGCACCGGCGCCGCCAGGCGCGCCAGCTCGCTGGCTTCGTCCAGGCGCAGCAGCGGCAACAGGCAGGCGTCTTTCACCTTGCGCGGGTCGGCGCTGTATACCCCGGCCACGTCGCTCCAGATGGTGACGCGCGCCGCGCCGGCCAACGCGCCGACCTGAGTGGCAGAGTAATCGCTGCCGTTGCGCCCCAACAGCACGGTTTCTCCGGCGTCGTTACGCGAAATGAAGCCGGTCACCACCAGGCGTTTGCCCGGATGTTGAGCCAACAATTGCTGCAGCAGCGGATAAGAACGGCCTTCATCCACCTGCGGCTGCGCGGCGCGCTCGGCGCGCAGGAAATCACGCGCGTCCAGCCAGGCCGCCTGCATATCCAGGTGGTTGAGCACCGCCGCCATCAGGCGCGCCGACCAGATCTCGCCGTGCCCGACCACTTCGGCATAGCACACCTCGTCGACTTTGCCGTCCAGCAGCACCGCCAGACGTTCCAGATCCTGAATGAACTCGGCGATCAGCGGCTCGGCGCTTTCCGCCGGCAGCAGGCCGCCGATAAGATCGCTGTGATAGCGACGCAACGTCTGCTGCACCTGGTGCGCAGACAGGCGGTCGCTCTGGCTGAGCTTCAGCCAGTTGATCAACTGGTTGGTGGTACTGCCGGCGGCCGATACCACCATCATGTCGCCCGGCTGGCTGTATTCCGCCATAATCCCGGCCACACGCAGATAACACTTCACATCCGCCAGACTGCTGCCGCCAAACTTGTGCAGTTGACGCCCGCTCACCGGCCCTGCTACAGCAATTGCATTCATGCTTACCTCGTTGCCGCCGCCTGGAACGCGCGTTCCAGATCGGCAATCAAATCTTCACTGTCTTCAATACCCACGGAAATGCGCAGCAGGCTCTCGGAGATGCCGGCCGCTGCCCGCGCCTCCGCCGCCATGCCGGCGTGGGTCATGGTCGCTGCATGCGAGATCAGGCTTTCTACGCCGCCCAGCGATTCTGCCAGAGTAAACAGCTCAAGGGCAGAGAGAAAACGGCGCAGCACCGCTTCATCGCCGTCCAGTTCAAAACTCAGCATCGCGCCGAAGCCGCGCTGCTGCCGGCGGGCGATCTCATGCCCCGGATTTTCCGGCAGGGAGGGATGATACAGCTTTTTCACCAGCGGTTGCTGCTGTAAATAGCCGACAATCGCTTCGGCGTTTTGCTGCGCCGCCTTGATGCGTGGCGACAGCGTGCGCATGCCGCGCAGCAGCAGATAGCTGTCGAACGCGCCGCCGGTCACGCCGATATTGTTCGCCCACCAGGCCAATTCGACCGCCAGCTCGGGATCTTTGGCAATCACCGCGCCGGCCACCACGTCCGAATGCCCGTTCAGGTATTTGGTGCAAGAATGGACCACCAGATCGGCACCCAGTTCGATCGGCTGTTGCAGGGCCGGGCTGAGGAAGGTGTTGTCCACCACCGTCAACGCGCCCGCTGCGTGTGCGGCGGCGCAGATCGCCGCGATGTCCACCACCCGCAGCAGCGGATTGCTGGGGCTTTCAATCAGCACCAGCTTCGGCTTTTGCGCCAGCGCCTGCTGCAGGGCGGCTTCATTACCCTGATCGACGAACAGCACGCGATAGGCGCCGCGCTTGCTCAGGCTGTCGAACAACCGATAGCTGCCGCCGTAACAGTCGTGCGGCGCCACCAGCAGATCGCCCGGCTTCAACAGCACGGTGGTCACCAGATGGATCGCCGACATCCCGCTGCCGGTCATCACCGCGCCGGCGCCGCCTTCCAGCTCCGCCAACGCGCGTTGCACCACGTCGCGCGTCGGGTTGCCGCGGCGCGAGTAATCATGGGCTCGGGGTTGGTTGAAGTCGGTAAAGTTATAGGTGCTGGACAAATGAATCGGCGGGACAACGCAGCCATACTGTTCGTCGTCGTTCAGGCCGCTGCGTACGGCAATCGTGGCTGGTTTACGCGTCATGGGCTCGCTCGGCTCTCGGTTCGGTGAATGAGGCCTAAAGAGTAATCGCAGGATTGATAGACGTCAATACATCTGGACATCTAAACTTCTCTGCGTATAGATTGAGCAATGGCACAATACCCGCTAAAATTATGCCGATATGACATGACGATAAGATGTTAAGCCACAATGTCCGGCCAAGGCGGGGCATTCAGTGACCCTGGTCGCGTAAAATTGACATTTATTTAGTGAGAACAGTGAAGATCGGGCATAATTGGCCGGTTTTTAGAATTTTGTAATTTTTCTGACAAAGTTAAGGTGTCCCATGGCTGAGTGGAACGGCGAGTATGTCAGCCCTTACGCTGAACACGGTAAAAAAAGCGAGCAAGTCAAAAAGATCACGGTATCCATTCCGCTGAAGGTCCTGAAAATCCTCACCGACGAACGGACCCGTCGCCAGGTGAACAACCTGCGCCACGCCACCAACAGCGAACTGCTGTGCGAAGCGTTTCTGCATGCCTTTACCGGCCAGCCGCTGCCGAACGATGAAGACCTGCGCAAAGAGCGCAGCGATGAAATCCCGGAAGCCGCAAAAGTGTTGATGCGCGAACTGGGTGTCGATCCCGATACCTGGGAATATTGAGAACCGCCCGGCGAACGCCGGCGGCAGAAACGAAAAAAGGCGCCAAAGGCGCCTTTTTCATCGGACGATAAGAAATCTTATTTCTTAGCGCCTGGTACGCTGAAACGCTTGTTGAAGCGGTCAACGCGGCCACCGGTAGCAACGTCACGCTGCTTGCCAGTGTAGAACGGGTGGCATGCGCCACAAACGTCCAGGTTCAGATCGTGGCCCACGGTGGAGCGGATCTTCATCACGTTACCGCAAGAGCAGTTAGCAGTAACTTCTTCGTATTTTGGGTGGATACCTTGTTTCATGGGAAACCTCAGTTAAGGCCGTGTCGCTATCCAGCCCTGTTTCGCCAGACACCACACGTGGTTGATAATAGAATTTTGGTATCGAATTATACCAAAGGCGGCAAATTATACAGCATTAGTCGGGGCGCGCAATCGGAACCGTACATTTGCCGATGCGCCGTGTAAACTGATGCCCACTTTTTTCAATTTGGATGAGATCATGCCCGTCGTACACGTTGCCTTGCCGGTTCCCCTCGCCCGCACCTTCGACTATCTGCTGCCGCCCGGCATGCAGCCGGTGGCCGGCGCGCGCGTGGGCGTCCCTTGGGGCAGGCAGCATGCGATCGGCATCGTCACCGGCTGCAGCGACACCAGCGAACTGCCGCTGGACAAGCTCAAACCGATCGACAGCGTGATCGACGCCGAGTCTCTGTTCTCCCCCAGCCTGTGGCGCATCCTGCGCTGGGCCAGCGATTACTATCACTACCCCATAGGCGAAGTGCTGTTTCACGCGCTGCCGATCCTGCTGCGGCAAGGCAAACCGGCCGAAGCCGCGCCGCTGTGGCAATGGTTCGCCACCGAAGAGGGGCGCGCCACCCCGCCCGAAAGCCTGAAACGCGCGCCGAAACAGCAGCAGGCGCTGGCGGCGCTGCTGCAACGCCCGGTCTACCGCCATCAGGTCAGCCAGCTGGAACTGACGGAAAGCGCCCTGCAGGCGCTGCGTGCCAAAGGGCTGATCGATCTGCGCGCTCAGGTCGCGGATACGCACGACTGGCGCCCCAATTTCGCGGTGCTCGGCGAGCGGCTGCGGCTGAACACTGAACAGGCTACCGCCGTCGGGGCGATCAGAAGCGAGGATGAGCAGTTCGCCGCCTGGCTGCTGGCCGGGGTGACCGGCTCCGGCAAAACCGAGGTCTACCTCAGCGTGCTGGAGAACGTGCTGGCCAAAGGCCGGCAGGCGCTGGTGCTGGTGCCGGAAATCGGCCTGACGCCGCAAACCATCGCCCGCTTTCGCGAGCGCTTCAACGCGCCGGTAGACGTGCTGCACTCCGGGCTGAACGACAGCGAGCGGCTGGCGGTTTGGCTGCGCGCGCGCAGCGGCGAAGCCGCCATCGTCATCGGCACCCGTTCGGCGCTGTTCACGCCGTTCCGTCAGTTGGGCGTGATCATCATCGACGAAGAGCACGACAGCTCCTATAAACAGCAGGAAGGCTGGCGCTATCACGCCCGCGATCTGGCGGTGTTCCGCGCCCGGGAAGAGGACATCCCGATGGTGATGGGCTCCGCGACCCCGGCATTGGAAACGCTGCACAACGTGCAACTGGGCAAATATCGCCAGTTGAAGCTCACCCAGCGCGCGGGCAACGCCAAACCGGCGGCGCAGCACCTGATCGATCTGAAGGGGCTGCCGCTGAAAGTCGGCCTGTCGCAACCGCTGCTGAAGAGCATGCAGCACCATTTAAAGGCCGGCAATCAGGTGATGTTGTTCCTCAACCGCCGCGGTTACGCCCCGGCGCTGCTGTGCCACGAATGCGGCTGGATCGCCGAGTGCCAACGCTGCGATCACTACTACACCTTCCACCAGCACCAGCGTCAGCTGCGTTGCCACCACTGCGACAGCCAGCGGCCGGTGCCGCACCAGTGCCCACAGTGCGGCTCTACCCACCTGGTGTCGGTCGGCGTCGGCACCGAACAGCTGGAGCAGGAGCTGGCGCCGCTGTTCCCCGATACGCCGATCACCCGCATCGATCGCGACACCACCAGCCGCAAGGGAGCGCTGGAGCAGCACCTGGCGGATATCCATCGCGGCGAAGCGCGCATTCTGATCGGCACGCAAATGCTGGCCAAGGGCCACCATTTTCCCGACGTCACCCTGGTGGCGTTGCTGGACGTGGACGGTGCGCTGTTCTCCGCCGACTTCCGCTCCGCCGAGCGTTTCGCCCAGCTGTATACCCAGGTCTCCGGGCGGGCCGGCCGCGCAGGCAAACAGGGGGAAGTGCTGCTGCAAACCCACCATCCGGAGCATCCGCTGCTGCAGGTGCTGCTGCAACAGGGTTACGACGCCTTCGCCAAACAGACGCTGGCGGAGCGCAACAGCGTGTTTCTGCCGCCTTACACCAGCCACATCATCGTGCGCGCCGAAGATCACGATAACCAGCAGGCTCCGCTATTCCTGCAGCAACTGCGCAACCTGCTGGAAGCCAGCCCGCTGAAGGACGATTCGCTGTGGGTAATGGGGCCGGTGCCGGCGCTGCAGTCCAAACGCGGCGGCCGTTTCCGCTGGCAGCTGCTGCTGCAGCACCCGACGCGGCGCGTCCTGCAACAGCTGATGAAAAGCTCGCTGCCGCTGATCGGCACCCTGCCGCAAACGCGCAAGGTGAAATGGACGCTGGATGTCGATCCGATCGACAGCTGATCCCGGAAAAGTCCGATTTAGCTGCCGCAGTGCAAACGTTTACCCTTGAAATTGCGAGCGAACGCTAAAAAACCTTCTCAGGTCACATTTTTTATGCAAATTAGGTAACAAAGGCGGGACATATTCTGTTTAGAATGTCTGCGAGGGCAAATTTTGTCGCCACATCGCAGCGCGACGGAGTGCCCGAACGCGAGTGGCGCTCAATGACAACAATCTCGCCACCGCATGCCGGACATTGTGAGCAAACAGCAGTAGTGGCGTCGGCATGGGGCTGACGCAAGGAGAAAGGCGTTGGAACACAAGAAAGAGTTATCCATGGCGACCATGAAAGACGTCGCCGAAATGGCGGGCGTTTCAACGGCTACCGTATCGCGTGCGCTGATGAACCCGGAAAAGGTGTCAACGCCGACGCGCCAAAAGGTGGAACAGGCCGTGCTGGCCGTGGGTTATTCTCCTCATGCTCTGTCACGCAATATCAAGCGCAACGAATCCCGCACCATCCTGGTGATCGTGCCCGACATCTGCGATCCGTTTTTCGCCGATGTGATCCAGGGGATCGAACAGACCGCTGCCCAGCAAGGCTATCTGGTGCTGATCGGCGACTGCGCCCAGCAAAATCAGCAAGAGCGTACCTTCGTCAATCTGATCATCACCAAACAGATCGACGGCATGTTGCTGCTGGGCTCCAACCTGCCGTTCGACGCCAGCAAGGAAGAACAGCGCAACCTGCCGCCGATGGTGATGGCCAACGAATTCGCCCCCGAGCTGGAACTGCCGACGGTGCATATCGACAACCTGACCGCCGCCTTTGAAGCCGTGCATTATTTGCATCAATTGGGCCACCGGCAGATCGCCTGTATCGCCGGGCCGGAACAGATGCCGCTGAGCCATTATCGGCTGCAGGGTTACGTTCAAGCGCTACGTCGTAATGGCATTACCGTCGAAAGCAGCTATATTACCCGGGGTGATTTTACCTACGAAGCCGGCGCGCAAGCGCTGACGGCGCTGATGGCTCAGCCGAAACCGCCGACGGCGGTGTTCTGCCACAGCGACGTCATGGCGATCGGCGTGCTGTCCCAGGCGAAGAAAATGGGGCTGCGGGTACCGCAGGATCTGTCGATCGTCGGCTTTGACGACCTCAAGCTGGCGCAGTATTGCGATCCGCCGCTGACCACGGTGGCGCAGCCGCGCTTCCAGATCGGCCAGCAGGCGATGTTGTTGCTGTTGGAGCAGTTGAACGGCCAGACGGTGGCCAGCGGCTCCCGGCTATTGGACAGTGAATTGATTATCAGAGGCAGCACCGCTGCCCCGAAACGCTAGTCAAATATTTTAGGGTTCAGTAACATGACGGACTTATCCTTTCATCAGGACACAGCGGAATAATAGTGGCACAAAAAGACTATGTAAGCCGTGGGCGCGCAGCAGGAGCTAAGCGTAAAACCCCCAGCCGTAAAAAACGCAGTTCTCCGAAGGTTTCCAAAACCGTGCTGGCGTTAGCCGCCGCGTTGCTGGTTGTCTTTGTCGGTGGCCTCTATTTCATTACGCACAACAAGCCGGAAGACGCGCCGTTGTTGCCTGCGCACACCACGCGCCCCGGCAACGGCCTGCCGCCGAAGCCGGAAGAGCGCTGGCGCTACATCAAAGAGCTGGAAAATCGGCAGATCGGCGTGCAAACCCCGACCGAACCGACGGCCGGCGGCGAGCTCAACTCCAAAACTCAGTTGACCGCCGAACAGCGGCAGCTGCTGGAGCAGATGCAGGCCGACATGCAGCAGCGCCCGACGCAGCTGAACGAAGTGCCGTATAACGATCCGGGCCAGGCCAACGCGCGCAGCAACCGCCAGCAGCAGCAGATGCAACAACAGCAAATGCAGCAGCAACCTGTGCAGCAACAGCAGCAGGTCAGCCAGCCGCCGCGCAACCCGTTCAACAACGGGGCCACCACCGCGCCGGTGCAGCAGCACCCGCAGCCAAAACCGACTACCCAACAACCGGTGCAGGTGAAACAGCCTGAGCCGAAGCCGCAACCGAAGCCGGAGCCGAAACCGGAAGTGAAACAGGAAACGGCCAAGCAGGAAACCAAACCGGAGTCGAAGCAGAAGTGGATGGTGCAATGCGGTTCGTTCCGCGCCACCGATCAGGCTGAATCCGTGCGCGCGCGCCTGGCGTTCGAAGGCATCGAGAGCCGCATCACCGCCGGCGGCGGTTGGAATCGCGTCGTGCTCGGCCCTTACAGCAGCCGCGCCGCCGCGGACAAAACCCTTTCGCGCCTGAAGGGCGTCGGCATGTCGAGTTGCATTCCCCTCTCCGTTGGGGGTTGAAAAGCGTCAATCCCCCCCCATCTATACTCTCAATATGCCTCGTAGCGTCTGCGAAAGCAGGCGCTGCGGGGACTTCTTTCCGTCTTTAACGAGGGTCTGCTCGTGACAACAATTGTAAGCGTACGCCGCAACGGCCAGGTCGTCATCGGTGGTGATGGCCAGGCAACCCTGGGTAATACGGTGATGAAGGGTAACGTCAAGAAAGTGCGTCGCCTGTATAACGACAAAGTGATCGCCGGTTTCGCTGGTGGCACCGCTGACGCCTTCACGCTGTTTGAACTGTTTGAACGCAAACTGGAAATGCATCAGGGCCACCTGGTGAAAGCCGCCGTCGAGCTGGCGAAAGACTGGCGCACCGATCGCATGCTGCGCAAGCTCGAAGCGCTGCTGGCGGTCGCCGATGAAAGCGCTTCGCTGATCATCACCGGCAACGGCGATGTGGTGCAGCCGGAAAACGATCTGATCGCCATCGGCTCCGGCGGCCCGTACGCCCAGGCCGCAGCCCGCGCCATGTTGGAAAATACCGAGCTGAGCGCCCGCGACATCGTTGAGAAATCCCTCAACATCGCCGGCGACATCTGTATTTACACCAACCATTTCCACACCATTGAAGAATTGCCTTCCAAAGCGTAAGGATCGAATACCATGTCTGAAATGACCCCGCGCGAGATCGTCAGCGAACTGGACAGCTATATCATTGGCCAAAACAAGGCCAAACGCGCTGTCGCCATTGCCCTGCGCAACCGCTGGCGCCGGATGCAGCTCAACGAGATGCTGCGCCACGAAGTGACCCCGAAAAACATTCTGATGATCGGCCCGACCGGTGTCGGTAAAACCGAAATCGCCCGTCGTCTGGCGAAGCTGGCCAACGCGCCGTTCATCAAGGTTGAAGCCACCAAGTTCACCGAAGTGGGCTATGTGGGCAAAGAAGTGGATTCCATCATCCGCGATCTGACCGATGCCGCCATCAAAATGGTGCGCATGCAGTCGATCGAGAAAAACCGCACCCGTGCCGAAGAGTTGGCCGAAGAGCGCATTCTCGACGTGCTGATCCCGCCGGCCAAGAACAACTGGGGCCAGCCGGAAGAGCATCAGGAGCCGTCCGCCGCCCGCCAGGCATTCCGCAAGAAACTGCGCGAAGGCCAGTTGGACGACAAAGAGATCGAAATCGATCTGGCCGCCGCGCCGATGGGCGTGGAAATCATGGCGCCTCCGGGCATGGAAGAGATGACCAACCAGCTGCAGTCGATGTTCCAGAACCTCGGCGGCCAGAAGCAAAAGCCGCGCAAGGTGAAGATCAAAGAAGCCTTCAAGCTGCTGGTGGAAGAAGAAGCCGCCAAGCTGGTGAACCCGGAAGAGCTGAAAGAGCAGGCGATCGAAGCGGTTGAACAGCACGGCATCGTGTTTATCGACGAGATCGACAAAATCTGTAAGCGCGGCGGCCAGAGCTCCGGTCCGGACGTCTCGCGCGAAGGCGTGCAGCGCGATCTGCTGCCGCTGGTGGAAGGCTGCACCGTGTCGACCAAGCACGGTATGGTGAAGACCGACCACATCCTGTTCATCGCTTCCGGCGCATTCCAGACCGCCAATCCGTCGGATCTGATCCCGGAACTGCAGGGCCGTCTGCCGATCCGCGTTGAGCTGCAGGCGCTGACTACCGAAGACTTCGAGCGCATCCTGACCGAACCGAGCGCGTCGCTGACCGAGCAGTACAAAGCGCTGATGGGCACCGAAGGCGTCAACATCGAGTTCACCGCCGACGGCATCCGCCGCATCGCCGAAGCCGCGTGGCAGGTCAACGAAAGCACCGAGAACATCGGCGCGCGTCGTCTGCACACCGTGCTGGAGCGTCTGATGGAAGATATTTCCTACGATGCGAGTGAAATTAATGGCCAATCCATTACAATTGATGCGGATTACGTGCGCAGTCATCTGGATGAACTGGTGGCGGATGAAGATTTGAGTCGTTTTATCCTATAATCGCTCAATCATTGTCTTGTCAGTCATCTGTGTGGGAGGCATTGCCTCCCACAATTATTTGTAACGGACACAGAAGCGAAACATGAGCTCATCAACCTCCACCACCCCGATCTCCGCCTGGCTGGAAAGTCTACGCCCCCGCACCCTGCCGTTGGCTTTTGCCTCCATCGTGGTCGGCTCGGCCATCGCCGCCTGGCACGGCAGCCTGAAACCTGAAGTGGCGCTGCTGGCGCTGTTGACCGCCGGCCTGCTGCAGATCCTCTCCAACCTGGCGAACGACTACGGCGATGCGGTCAAAGGCAGCGACAAAGAAGATCGCATCGGGCCCTTGCGCGGCATGCAAAAAGGCATGATCACCCAGGCACAGATGAAACGGGCGCTGGTGGTGACGGTGGTGCTGATCGCCCTCGCCGGCTGTTCGCTGATCGCCGTCGCCTGCGAGCAACCCAGCGACGTAGTGGGCTTCCTGGTGCTGGGCGGGCTGTCTATCGTGGCGGCCATCACCTATACCGTCGGCAACAAGCCCTACGGGTATTTGGGGCTGGGCGACATCTCGGTGCTGGTGTTCTTCGGCTGGCTGAGCGTAGCCGGCACCTACTATCTGCAAACGCACACCTTCGACAGCGTCGTGATGCTGCCGGCCACCGCCTGCGGTCTGCTGGCGACGGCGGTGCTCAACATCAACAATCTGCGCGATATCGAGAGCGATCGCGAAAACGGCAAGAACACGCTGGCGGTGCGTCTCGGCCCGCACAAGGCGCGCATTTACCATGCCCTGCTGCTCGGCGGCGCGGTGCTGTGTTTCGCGCTGTTTACGCTGTTCAATCTCCACAGCCCGTGGGGCTGGCTGTTCGTGCTGGCGATCCCGCTGTTGGTGCGTCACGGCCTGCGCGTACTGCGCGATCCGACGCCGGTCGGCATGCGGCCGATGCTGGAGCACATGGTCAAGGCGGCGTTGCTGGCCAACCTGCTGTTCGCCATCGGCGTGGCGCTCAGTTAAAAACTGATGATTTTGCCAACAGGGCGAATAAAGGGATATACTGAACATTCCAGCGGCAAACAGACGTAAAATCCTATGAAATACGATACTTCCGAACTTTGCGACATCTATCATGAAGAGGTGAACGTTGTTGAACCTCTGTTCTCCAATTTTGGCGGGCGTACTTCATTTGGCGGGCAGATCACCACGGTGAAATGCTTTGAGGATAACGGCCTGTTGTTCGATCTGCTTGAAGAAAACGGCCGCGGCCGCGTGCTGTTGGTCGACGGCGGCGGGTCGGTACGCCGGGCGCTGATCAACGCCGAACTGGCACGCCTGGCCGCCCAGAACGAATGGGAAGGCATCGTGGTGTACGGCGCGGTGCGTCAGGTGGACGATCTGGAAGAGCTCGACATCGGCATTCAGGCGATGGCGGCGATCCCGGTGGGTGCCGTGAGCGAAGGCGTGGGCGAAAGCGATATCCGCGTCAACTTCGGTGGCGTCACCTTCTTCTCCGGCGATCACCTGTATGCCGACAACACCGGCATCATCCTCTCCGAAGACCCGCTCGACATCGAGTGATTTTCGGTTATGAAAAAGGGCGCCTGAGGCGCCCTTTTCGTTGCTGCATGGCGTGAGGAATCAGACCTCTTCCATTTTGCCCAGCAGAGCGCGCAGGCGATCTTGCCATACGTGCTGTTCTTCTTTCAGCTGTTGGTTTTCGCGCACCAGCGCTTCGTGGTTGCCGGAGGCAGCCTGAACTTCCTGCGACAGAGAATTGTTTTTGTCTTTCAGCTCTTCAATTTCCATCTGCAACAAGGTGATGGTATCAATCGCCTGCTGTACTTTTGCTTCCAGTTTCTCAAATACTTCAAATGACATGCTTCAGTCCCCTCATGATAGCAAGGCGTACATCTATAAGTAGCGGCCGCAACATCGGCTGCAGCTACTGCGAATATTGCATCGCGCTCAGTGACGCGCGCCGTTACGGAAGGCGCGCCAGTCTCGATTCGTTAAAAACGATTGTAAGTAGCCAGTCTCCGCCTGTCTAGCAACATACCGGATCATCGCGCAGTCTGTTGCAATTTTCCTGCCCCCGCCATCAGCAAAAACTGAAAATCCCCGCCGCCGCCACCGCGAGTTGTTAACAACCCTCGCCAAATCACTGGTCAGATCACACTTTTATGGCTCAGAAAGAACACTAAACGACGCGAAATCGCTCAATTTTATGACGCGCCACACACATTTTGATTTCGCTATTTCTCGTTTATGTTCGTTAACGATAAATTTACATCACGTCCTTATTCAATAATTGGACGAGATGAAAAAAACTGTGCCCATAGGCCGGATGTATACCCAACTGAGCCTATAAACCAACAACCGCCGTTTTGCAGGACAACAACATTATGAGCCAAACCACCAGTCCGACATTAAAAGGCCAGTGCATCGCCGAGTTCCTCGGCACGGCGCTGCTGATCTTCTTTGGCGTAGGCTGCGTTGCCGCGCTGAAACTGGCGGGCGCCAGCTTCGGCCAGTGGGAAATCAGCATCATTTGGGGCCTGGGCGTCGCCATGGCCATCTATCTGACCGCCGCCATTTCCGGCGCGCATCTCAACCCCGCGGTCACCCTCGCCCTGTGGCTGTTCGCCTGCTTCGACGGGCGCAAAGTGGTGCCTTACATCATTGCGCAGGTCGCCGGTGCCTTCTGCGCCGCCGCCCTGGTCTATGGGCTGTACTACAACCTGTTCTTCGACTTCGAAGCGGCTCACCACATGGTGCGCGGCAGCAACGAAAGCCTCGAACTGGCCAGCATCTTCTCGACTTACCCTAACGCGCACATCTCCGTCGGCCAGGCCTTCCTGGTAGAAATGGTGATCGCCGCCATTCTGATGTGCCTGATCCTGGCGCTGACCGACGACGGCAACGGCATTCCGCGCGGCCCGCTGGCGCCGCTGCTGATCGGTATTCTGATTGCCGTGATCGGCGCCTCCATGGGACCATTGACCGGCTTTGCGTTGAACCCGGCGCGCGACTTCGGGCCGAAACTGTTCGCCTACCTGGCCGGCTGGGGCAAAGTCGCCTTCACCGGCGCACGCGACATCCCGTACTTCCTGGTGCCGATCTTCGCCCCTATCGTCGGCTGTGGCCTGGGCGCTTTCGGTTACCGCGCGCTGATTGGCCGCCACCTGCCGTGCGACGTCTGCGTGACGGAAGAAGAGCCTGATGCCAAGACCCAGCAGCGCAAAGCGTGATGGGTGCAGTTTTAAACGGTTAACAACAGCAGGATAATTACCATGACTGTAGAAAAAAAATACATTGTCGCACTCGACCAAGGGACCACCAGTTCACGCGCCGTCGTGCTCGATCACGACGCCAACATCGTTGCGGTATCGCAGCGCGAATTCCCGCAGATCTATCCAAAGGCCGGCTGGGTTGAGCACGACCCGATGGAGATCTGGGCGTCGCAAAGCTCGACGCTGGTAGAAGTGCTGGCGAAAGCCGACATCAGTTCCGATCAGATCGCCGGCATCGGCATCACCAACCAGCGCGAAACCACCATCGTCTGGGAAAAAGAGACCGGCAAGCCGATTTACAACGCCATCGTCTGGCAGTGCCGCCGCACCGCCGACATCTGCGAGAAGCTCAAGCGCGACGGTCTGGAAGAGTACATCCGTCACAACACCGGCCTGGTGGTTGACCCGTACTTCTCCGGCACCAAGGTGAAGTGGATCCTGGACAACGTCGAAGGCGCCCGCGAGCGCGCCAAGCGCGGCGAACTGCTGTTCGGTACCGTCGATACCTGGCTGGTGTGGAAAATGACCCAGGGGCGTGTACACGTCACCGATTACACCAACGCCTCACGCACCATGATGTTCAACATCCACGAGCTGGACTGGGATGAGCGCATGCTGGAAGTGCTGGATATCCCGCGCGCCATGCTGCCGAAAGTCCGTCCTTCCTCCGAGGTATACGGCCAGACCAACATCGGCGGTAAGGGCGGCACGCGTATTCCTATCGCCGGTATCGCCGGAGACCAGCAGGCGGCGCTGTACGGCCAGCTGTGCGTTCAACCGGGCATGGCGAAGAATACCTACGGCACCGGCTGCTTCCTGCTGATGAACACCGGCAAAGAAGCGGTGCGCTCGAAAAACGGCCTGCTGACCACCATCGCCTGCGGCCCGCGCGGCGAAGTGAACTATGCGCTGGAAGGCGCGGTGTTCATCGGCGGTGCGTCTATCCAGTGGCTGCGCGACGAGCTGAAATTGATCAGCGACGCCGCCGACTCCGAATACTTCGCCACCAAGGTGAAAGACAGCAACGGCGTCTATGTGGTGCCGGCCTTCACCGGCCTTGGCGCCCCTTACTGGGATCCGTATGCTCGCGGCGCCATCTTCGGCCTGACCCGTGGCGCCAACAGCAACCACATCATCCGCGCCACGCTGGAATCCATCGCCTTCCAGACCCGTGACGTGCTGGACGCCATGCAGGCCGACGCCGACACCCGCCTGCAATCGCTGCGCGTGGACGGCGGCGCGGTCGCCAACAACTTCCTGATGCAGTTCCAGTCCGATATCCTCGGCACCCGCGTGGAACGCCCTGAAGTGCGTGAATCGACGGCGCTGGGCGCCGCGTTCCTGGCGGGCCTGGCCATCGGCTACTGGAACGATCTGGATGAAGTGAAGAGCAAAGCGGTGATTGAGCGTGAATTCCGCCCAAGCATCGAAACCACCGAACGTAACTACCGCTACAGCGGCTGGAAAAAAGCGGTGGCTCGCGCTCAGGCGTGGGAAGATCACGACTAAACCCAGCCTTGTCGTTCCCCCCAAATTGCGCTGCCTGCGGGCGGCGCTTTTTTTTGCCCCGCCCCGCCACCGCTGCGCTGTGATAGACTTTGCCGATATTTTCTTCCCTTTCTCACAGACAGGTTTGCCATGAAACGTGAATTAGCCATCGAATTCTCCCGCGTTACCGAAGCCGCCGCGCTGGCGGGCTACAAATGGCTGGGACGCGGCGACAAGAACGCCGCCGACGGCGCGGCGGTCCACGCCATGCGCATCATGCTCAACAAAGTGGATATCGATGGCCGCATCGTGATCGGCGAAGGCGAGATCGACGAAGCGCCGATGCTGTATATCGGCGAACAGGTCGGCACCGGCCAGGGCGACGCGGTCGACATCGCGGTCGATCCGATCGAAGGCACCCGCATGACCGCCATGGGCCAGTCCAATGCGCTGGCGGTATTGGCGGTGGGCGATCGCGGCACCTTCCTGCACGCGCCGGACATGTACATGGAGAAGCTGGTGGTCGGCCCGGCGGCGCGCGGCGCCATCGATCTCAACCTGCCGCTGGCGGAGAACCTGCAGAACGTCGCCGCACGGCTGGGCAAACTGCTGTCGCAGCTGACGGTGATCGTCTTGGCCAAACCGCGCCACGACGGCGTCATCGCGCAGATGCAGCAGCTGGGCGTGCGGGTGTTCGCCATTCCTAACGGCGACGTGGCGGCCTCCATTCTCACCTGCATGCCGGAAAGCGAGGTCGATGTGATGTATGGCATCGGCGGCGCGCCGGAAGGGGTGATCTCCGCGGCGGTGATCCGCGCGCTGGACGGCGACATGCAGGCGCGTTTGCTGCCGCGCCATAAGGTGAAAGGCGACAGCGCCGAGAACCGCCGCATCGGCGAACAGGAGCTGGCGCGCTGCCGGGAAATGGGTATCGAGGCCGGTCAGGTGCTGCGCATGGACCAGATGGCGCGCAACGACAACGTGATCTTCTCCGCCACCGGCATCACCAAGGGCGATCTGCTGGAGGGCATCAGCCGCCAGGGCAACATGGCCACGACCGAAACCCTGCTGATCCGCGGCAAGTCGCGCACCATCCGCCGCATCCGCTCAACCCACTATCTGGATCGCAAGGACCCGGCGCTGCACGAATTTTTGCTGTAAGCCGGCAAGAGACCGCCCCCAGCCGCCGCTGAGGGCGGGTTCATCCCGCCACCGGCGTTTTGGCGGGCAGCAGTTTTCCACGCAACAGCAGCCACAGCGTCTTCACCATCAGGCCGATGAGCAGCAGGTTGGCCAACGCGAACAGCCCCCAGGCAAGCACTTGCATATCTGCTCCGCGCTGGCTCTGCAGCAACCGCAGCGACGCGTTCGCCATCGCCGATAAGCCGAACGAGAAAGCCCACATGCCCGGACTGAAGCCACCGGCAAAAAACCAACGCACCAACCTGAACATAAAAAACAGCTGCAGCAGGCCGTAGCCCAACAGGATTAAGGCGAACGTATCGAAGTCGTTGCCATTGACGCATAACCACGCATAGCAGGCGACAAAGGCCGGAGCCAGCTGAATACCGATAACGCCGCGGGCGGCGGCCGGCAGCGCGGTCTTGGTGCGCAGGCGGTGGATGATGGCGGGTTCGAGGGTCAGCCATGAAATCAAACCGGCGCCAAGAAACATCATGCCGATATCATGATGGCCGGCGGTGCCAAACGCCATCGCGCAGATAAAGTTAGCAGCCACCGTCGGCAGGTAGAATCCCGGCGTCGTGGCCTCCGATGCGAACTCGCCGCGCCACAACGGCGCGCAGCGCCAGGCCGAGAAAATGAGCTGGCCGATGGAGCCCGTGACCATCAGCCCATTCGCCAACGGCAGGCTGTAGGGGTGCAGGCCGATGGACACCAGCACGCCGCCCGCCGGGAGCAAGCTGATAAAACTGAACTGAGTGTTGCTGCGAAACTCGTCACGCACCGCGCGTGGATCTGTCAGGCCGCGACAGAGATAGACCAGCGCCAGCACCAGCCAGATGGCACTGCCGAGAAAGATGAGCGACTCGCCCAGCCAGCCGGGCCCATAGCCGAGCGTGGCGGCGTATCGCCAGGCGCTGCCGAGGCCGAAAACCCCCAGAACCATCCCAAAGAAGCCGACGGGAACACGTTGAATGAACTGCAGTGATGACATAGCGAATAACCCGGAAAAACACTGTCGATAAAGTGTATACCGATCGCCGCAGCGCAGTAATAATCTGGGTCAAAACCGGCGGCATGACCTTAGTCGTCTTGCAAGACTAAGGCCTGCGCCGGTTCGGGAAGGGTGTTATGCGGTATGCCCCTGATGTTGCATCCGGTTGGACAGCGGCCACCAGCACAGCAGGATCAGCAGCGCCATCGCGAACATCAGCAATCCGAGGCTGAACTGCCCGGTTTGCGGCAGCATGGCGGAAAGCCAGGTCGCGAGCCCCGATCCCATATTCTGCATGCCGCCCACCAGCGCGCCCGCCGCGCCGGCCAGGTAAGGGAACGGCTCCATCGCCCCGGTGGTCGCCAGCGGGAACAGCATGCCGGCGCCGAAGAAGAACAGCGCAGCCGGCACGATCAGCGTCCAGATGTTCATCACGCCGAACCAGCCCGGGATCCACATCATCGCCCCCGCCAGCAGGCAGCTAATCACCGAATGCCACATCAGCGTGTGGAAGGTCTTGCCGTCGCGCCCGGCGTACCAGGCGCCGAAAAACGCCGCCGGGATCGGCAGAATGAACAGGATGCTGACGGTCAGGCCACTGAGCCCCAACACGCCGCCCATCAACACGCCACAGCTGGCCTCGAATACCGCAATGCCCGCCAGCGCGCCGATCAGCATCACCAGATAGCAGCTGAAGGTGCTGTCGCCCAGCAGCTGGCGGAAACTGGCCAGCATGCGGCGTTTTTCCGTTTGCACCGGGCGGGTTTCCGGCAGCCAGCGGAACATGGCGAAGGCGACGCAGGCGCACAGCGCCAGCAGGAAGGCGTAGCTGGCACGCCAGCCGAACACCATCGCCAATGCGCCGCCGATCACCGGCGCCAGCAGCGGGCTGACCAAAATCCCCATGTTCAACAAACTGTTGGCATAGCGCAGCGCGGTGCCGGCATACAGATCGCGCGGCATAGTGCGCGCCATCACGCCCGCCACGCCGGTGCCCATCCCCTGGATGGCGCTGGCGGCGACCAGCATCGTCAGGTTGGTGGACAGCAGCGCGCCCAGCGCGCCGACCAGGAAGATCATCATGCCGGTCAGGATCACCGGGCGACGCCCGATACGATCCGATATCGGCCCGTAAATCAGCTGGGAGAAACCGTAGGTCAGCAGATATGCCGCCATCACCCGTTGCACGGCGCCGGTGCGAACCGACAGATCGTGGGCGATATCAGCAATAACGGGAACATAAATGGTTTGCGCCATCTGGCCGACGGCGACTAACAGGATAAGCATCACCAGCAGGTGAAAATTTTCTAGTTTTCTCATTATCTTCGTTAACGTTTCAACTCGTCACAGCGTCCCGGTATGGCCGTTGCAGCAGCCAGAACGGCGAGCAGCCCTCTATGGCGGCATAAACTAATCAAATCTGATTTTTTTAGCGAGTTTCAGGCAGATATTGATCCAGGTCACACTGGCAGCAAACCCGACCAGGCTCGTAAATTAAACTGTACGTCTAACGCTTTAGAGTTAAAAATAGCGCCCTTGCAGTAGCCGCGCTTTAGCATTTAATCGATAATTATTTTCATCAACTTGAAATAAAATAACACCATAGGGATTTGGTTCATGAAAACACCTGAGCTGATTTTATTGCAGTTAAAGGCTCTCGGCCCGCACTCGGCCAAAATGCTGGCGGAGCGTCTGGACATCACGCCGATGGGCATCCGACAACATCTGCAATCCCTGGAAAAACGTGAGTTGGTTTGTTACGAAGAAGCGCGTAGCAAGGTCGGCCGCCCGACGCGTTACTGGTCACTGACCGAGCGAGGGCATGCCTTTGCCGCCGCCGATCAGGAGCGGCTGCGGGCATCCGCGCTGGAGCTGTTTGGCGGCGCCGGGGTGGAGCCGTTGCTCAGCGCGCGCGAAGAGCAGCTTTATCTGCGTTATGCCGAAGAGCTGTCCGCCGAGCGCAGCCATCAGGACCGGTTAGCCCGCCTGGTGCGCCTGCGGCAACACGACGGTTACATGGCCGAATTGCTCGACCACCCGCACGGCGCGCTGCTGGTGGAAAACCACTGCCCGATCGGCGTGGCCGGCTCCAACTGCAGCAGCCTGTGCAATTCCGAGCTGCAGCTGTTTCACCGCCTGTTCGGCAACGACTACCGGGTAGAGCGCACCGCGCACGCCATTTCCGGCTCACGACATTGTGCTTATTTGATTCGACCACGGGAGCTTTAGAGTATGGCTGAATGGGTAAACGGCAAGGTTACGCAGGTAAAACAATGGACCGACGGGCTGTTCAGCCTGGTGGTCAATGCCCCCATCGATCCTTTCACCGCCGGGCAATTCGCCAAGCTGGCGCTGGAGATCGACGGCGAACGGGTGCAGCGCGCCTACTCCTACGTCAATGCCCCCGACGACGCTAATCTGGAGTTCTATCTGGTCACCGTGCCGGAAGGCAAACTGAGCCCGCGCCTCAGTCAGCTGCAGCCGGGATCGGACGTGATGGTAACCAAAGAAGCGGCCGGCTTCTTCGTGCTGGACGAGGTGCCCGACTGCGACACGCTGTGGATGCTGGCGACCGGCACCGCCATCGGCCCCTATTTATCGATTCTGCAGCAGGGCATCGGCCTGGAGCGCTTTAACAACCTGGTGCTGGTGCACGCCGCGCGCTTTGCGCGTGACCTCAGCTACCTGCCGCTGATGCAGCAACTGCAGCAGCGCTACAACGGCAAGCTGCGCATCCAGACCGTCGTCAGCCGCGAAGAAACACCCGGTTCACTGACCGGCCGCGTACCGGCGCTGATCGAGGACGGCCGGCTGGAAGCGGCGATCGGCTTGACCATCGACGCCGAAACCAGCCACGTGATGCTGTGCGGCAACCCGCAAATGGTGCGGGACACGCAGCAAACGCTGAAAGATCACCGCGAGATGCGCAAGCATCTGCGCCGCAAGCCGGGCCACATCACCAGCGAACACTACTGGTAACCCGAAGGGGATCAGCGGAACTTCACCGGTTCGGCTTCCGGGCCGAACCGATTGTCTCCCGGCGTGCCGACGAAGGCGCCCAGATCGATCATCATCATCACGATAATCAGCGTCGGGATGAAACGCCCGACGCCCCATTGCCAGATCGGCGCCAGCATCTGCCAGTTCCCCGCCGCCAGCATCCATGCCAGGATCAGCAGCAGCGCCCACCAGCCGGCCTTGTTGCGATCGTGCAGGCGTTTGACCAGCACCGCCGCCGTCGGCCACAGCAGCGCCACGATAAAGAAGGCGATGGATTGGATGGCGATCAGCTGATAATTGGCCAGCGTAAACGCCACCGCCATCAGCACCAACCACAGCCCCATCCAAATCCAGAAGTCGCGCCGCCCGATGCGGCCCTTAAAAGAAAAACACCACTGTTGTAACGTCATCGATTCCTGCGCTCTAAGCCTGCCCATATTCTGCGCCGCAGTGTAACATAGGCGCTGCCAGGCCGAGTTTTCCGCCTCGTATAACGCGGTGCGCCGCACAGCTTTCTCGTCAGCGAACCGATAATGGCGTGGGATCTTTGACAAGCCCCGCGGGTTATCGCTTTAATCGGAGCCATCTTTGTCCTTGATGCCATACGCCATGCTGAGAAAAACCCTCGTCATCGCCTGCCTGTTGCAGGCCGCCGCCAACGCCTGGGCCGATCCGCCGCCCGCCGATGCAACGCCCGCCGCACCTTACCTGCTGGCCGGGGCGCCGACGTTCGATCTGACGGTGGTCAAATTCCGCGAAAAATACAATCGCGACAACCCGAAGCTGCCGATTGGCGAATTCCGCGCCATTCCCGCCGCCGAAGACGATTCGCCACTGCTGACGCGCGCCGCCAGCAAACTCAACGAAAACCTGTACGCCTCCACCGCGCTGGAGAAAGGCACAGGTAAAATCAAAACGTTGCAGATCACTCACCTGCCGCTGCAGCAGGCCAATGAAGAAAAAGCCGCGCGCGCCATCGCCATCAGCTATATGGCGGCGCTGATGCGCCAGTTCGAACCGGCATTGACGGTGGAACAGAGCCAGAACAAGGTGAACAGCCTGCTGGAAAAAGGCAAAGGATCGCGTTTTTACCAACAGCAGGTCGGCGCCATTCGCTATGTCGTCTCGGACAACGGCGATAAAGGCGTAACCTTCGCGGTTGAACCGATTAAGCTGGCGCTTTCCGAGCCGTAACGGCGCGGCATTTAATGACGAAAAGCAAAGCCTTCGCGCTTAATGATCTCTATACTGTTGGGCAGGTAAACTGCCGGTCCGGCAGTTGTCATTTCGACTCTCGCGTTCCCTAGTTGGAGGAAAAAACATGCGTCATCCATTAGTTATGGGTAACTGGAAGCTTAACGGCAGCACCCACATGGTCAACGAACTGATCGCCGGCCTGCGCAATGAGCTGAGCAGCGTTGACGGCTGTGGCGTCGCCATCGCCCCGCCGGTGATGTACCTGGATCAGGCCAAGCACGCGCTGGCCGGCAGCCGCATCGCGCTGGGCGCGCAGAACGTGGACGTTAACCTGTCCGGCGCCTTCACCGGTGAAGTTTCCGCCAACATGCTGAAAGACGTCGGCGCCCAGTACATCATCATCGGCCACTCCGAGCGTCGCACCTACCACAAAGAAAGCGACGAAGTCATCGCCGAGAAATTCGCCGTGCTGAAAGAAGCCGGCCTGATCCCGGTGCTGTGCATCGGTGAAACCGAAGCGGAAAACGAAGCGGGCAAAACCGAAGAAGTGTGCGCACGCCAGATCGACGCCGTGCTGAAAACGCTGGGCGCGCCGGCGATGAAAGGCACCGTGATCGCCTATGAGCCGGTCTGGGCCATCGGCACCGGCAAGTCCGCTACCCCTGCGCAGGCGCAGGCCGTACACAAATTTATCCGTGACCACATCGCCAAGCACGATGCCGCGGTTGCCGCTGAAATCATCATCCAGTACGGCGGTTCGGTGAACGACAAGAACGCCGCAGAGCTGTTCGGTCAGCCAGACATCGACGGTGCGCTGGTTGGCGGCGCCTCGCTGAAAGCCGACGCTTTCGCCGTGATCGTCAAAGCCGCTGCCGCAGCGAAAAAAGCCTGATTGCCTTAGGCTTGCCATAAAAAAACCCCGGCTTGCCGGGGTTTTTTATTGCCGCTCAACCGGCATCAGCGTTTGCTTATCTCGTCGAACACGCCGCCGGTGGCGAAGTGCACCTTCTGCGCTTCGGTCCAGCCGCCGAAGGTATCATCCACGGTGAACAGCTTCAACTGCGGGAACTGCCCGGCAAACTTGGCCGCCACCGCCGCATCGCGCGGACGGTAATAGTGCTGTGCCGCGATGGTCTGCCCTTCCGGCGAATACAGATACTTCAGGTAGGCGGTCGCCACGTCGCGGGTACCGCGTTTATCGACCACCTTATCCACCACCGACACCGTCGGTTCGGCCAGGATCGATTCACTCGGGGTGATAATCTCGAATTTGTCTTTGCCCAGCTCTTTCTCCGCCAGCAGCGCTTCGTTTTCCCAGGCGATCAGCACGTCGCCGATGCCGCGCTCAACGAAGGTGTTGGTCGAGCCGCGCGCGCCGGAATCCAGCACTTCGACGTTCTTGTACAGGTTTTTGACGAAGTCCTGCGCCTTGGTCTTATCGTTGTTGTTGTGGTGCAACGCGTAGCCCCAGGCGGCCAGGTAGTTCCAGCGGGCGCCGCCGGAGGTTTTCGGGTTCGGGGTGATCACCGACACGCCCGGCTTGAGCAAATCGGGCCAGTCGTGAATTTGTTTCGGGTTGCCTTTACGCACCAGGAAGACGATGGTCGAGGTGTAAGGCGCCGAGTTGTCCGGCAGGCGTTTGATCCAGTCTTTCTCGATACGCCCGCGTTCGGCAATGGCGTCGACGTCATAGGCCAACGCCAGCGTCACCACATCGGCCTCGATGCCGTTGATCACCGAGGTCGCCTGTTTGCCGGAACCGCCGTGCGACTGGCGCACCGTCACCTTGTCGCCGGTTTCCGCCTGATAGTGCTTGCTGAATGCCGTGTTGTAAGCCTGATAGAACTCACGCGTCGGATCGTATGACACGTTCAGCAACTGAATATCCTTCGCCATGGCGCCGGACGCCAACAGCACCAATGTCAGACCTACACCCCATTTACGCATCGACAGGCTCTCCCAGAAAATTAAGCGCAACCTTAATCGGTTGATTTAGCATCAGAGCCTGCCAGAAACTTTCCCGGCAATTAAAGAATAAAAAATTTTGGGATAGATGATTCCGGAATATATCGCCAACGGGCATAAAAAAACCCCCGCGAGCGGAGGCTTTTTTGTCGTACGATGAGCGGCGTATCAGTACAGCTTTTTCGCCGTTTCCAGCCAGTCGCCCTTGAACGGACGCTTCATGTTTTCGATCGCGTCGATGATGTCGTGGTGCACCATTTTTTCGTTCTGGATACCGACACAGCGGCCGCCGTAGCCCTGCAGCAGCAGCTCGATGGCGTAGGCGCCCATGCGCGAGGCCAGGATGCGGTCGTAGGCAACCGGTGAACCGCCGCGTTGAATATGGCCCAGCACGGTGGCGCGGGTTTCACGCTTGGTTTCCTGCTCGATGTGGCGCGCCAGCTCATCGATGTCGCAGATGTGCTCGGTGATCGCCACGATGGCGTGTTTTTTACCCTTGGCGATACCGGCCTTGATTTCGCACACCAGATCTTCGCGGTTGAATTCGATTTCAGGCAGCACGATGAATTCGCAACCGCCGGCAATCGCCGCCGCCAGCGTCAGATCGCCGCAGTAACGGCCCATCACTTCCACGATGGAGATACGCTGGTGCGAAGAGGAGGTATCGCGCAGGCGGTCGATCGCTTCCACCACGGTTTCCAACGCGGTGAAGTAACCGATGGTGTAGTCGGTGCCGGCAACGTCGTTATCGATGGTGCCCGGCAGACCGATGCACGGGAAGCCTTCTTCCGTCAGGCGTTTGGCGCCCATGTAGGAACCGTCGCCGCCGATCACCACCAGCGCGTCGATGCCGCGATTCTTCAGGTTTTCAATCGCCTTGGCGCGCACGTTCTCATCCCTGAATTCCGGGAAGCGGGCCGAGCCAAGGAAGGTGCCGCCGCGGTTGATCATGTCGGACACGCTATAGCGATCCAGCTGCTCCATGCGATCTTCGTACAAGCCAAGGTAGCCATCGTAAATACCAAAAACTTCCAGACCTTCTGAAAGCGCAGAACGCACAACGCCGCGGATTGCAGCGTTCATACCCGGCGAATCACCGCCGCTCGTCAGTACACCGATTTTCTTGATCATGACTACCTCTGAACTGTGTAGATGCAATTTCTTAAGAATTCTGTCTCCGCCGATCGTCTTGAAACCTCTCCGGCTGCAGAAAACCAGCTTTACGGCTTATTGCTGGATATTATATCAAAAACACCCAGCTGAATTGATTCAAGTCACGCAATATAACGGTAAAAACACCGCATGGCACGCTGAGCTAACTCAGATATTCATGATAATACTTCGATCTATGCCTCTATCTGATTATAGCTCCCAATGTCCCTGCCTACCCGGCGGCACCACGGAGCACGGATCCAGGTGAATAATGACGTCCGCCCCCGCAAAACGGCGCCGCAGCGCCTGTTCCACCTGATCGGCCAACCGGTGCGCCTCGCGCAGCGGCAGCGAGTCTTCCATCTCCAGATGCAGCTGGATGAAACGCGTCGGCCCCGACTGCCGCGTGCGCAGATCGTGCGCGCCTTTCACCCCGGGCCAGGAGGAAACCACCTCGATAATCGCCTGGCGTTCGTCATCCGGCAACGCCCGATCCAGCAGCGACTGCACCGCTTCGTAGCCCATGCGCAGCGCGCTATACAGGATGTAAACGCCGATGCCCAGCGCGAACAGCGCGTCCGCCCGCCGGAAGCCGTACCAGCTTAGCCCAAGAGCGATAAGAATAGCACCATTCATCATGACATCTGACTGATAATGCAGCATATCTGCGCGCACCGCCTGGCTGCGCGTTTTTCTGACCACCCAACGTTGATAGGTGACCAGAATCAGGGTACTGATCAACGCGATCACCGTCACGACGACCCCAACGCCGGGATCGCGCAGCGTTTGCGGCGCATACAAATGCTGGAAGCCGGTGAGGAACAGAAACAGGGCGGAGCCGGAAATAAACATGCTTTGCGCCAGCGCCGCCAGCGACTCCGCTTTGCCGTGGCCAAAGGTGTGCTCGGCATCGGCCGGCTGCAGCAAATAGCGCACCACCAGAAGGTTGGTCAGGGAGGCGGCGATATCGACCAGCGAATCCACCAGCGCCGCCAGCAGGCTGACCGAACCGGTGTGGTACCAGGCGACGATTTTGATTAACAGCAGCGACGACGCCAGCGCGGTAGCGGCCAACGCAGCGGACTTTACCAGGCGTGCATAGCGCTGTTCCATTAAGGGATCCCGGTCAAAAGGTATGGCGCTCAATATAGCGAAATGTCGGATAAAAAAAACCCCGCCATCATGGCGGGGAAGACAGGGATGGTGTCTATGGCAAGGAAAAACAGGGGACTACTCAGTCGTACTTCACTTCTGGGCAGAAGCTTGCTGCAAACCAGAAATTTGTTGCTCCATCTGCTGCATACGCTGCTGATGTTTCTGGTCTAAAACACTTTTTTGCTCTGGCGTCAGCAGGTTATACATTTGGTTGCGCACCCGGGCCATTTCGACCTGGCGCTTGACCTGCTGCTGGGCCATCTTTTCCGCCTGGGCATACACGGCGGCTTCGTCAAATTTCTCTGCGGTCACCAGTTTATGCATGGCTTCCATTTCAGCTACATTGACACCAGGCAGATCGTGCCGGGCCTGGCGCATCAAATCGCGCATTTGCTGGCGCTGCTGTTCGCTGAGGCTGACACCGTCGAACATATGGTGCTGGCCGGGTATTCGGGTCATCGCGTCGTTGCCGGGAGGTTGGGCTGTGTCCGGTATAGTGTCGGCAGCGAAGGCAGCGGTCGAACCAATTGCCAGCAGTGATGCCATAACTAATGCGGTCACCTTACGCATTTCAACTCCTCAAGCTTTCTCACTTTGCGAATCAACGAGGAGCAGTGTACCGCTACACCTGAAAACCTGCGTCAGTGCATGTAAAACTACGTAAAGTCATGGAATGGCAACAGTTGATGACGTATTTTGCGTCTGGAGGTAAATCATAATGAACAAGATTCTGTTAGTTGACGACGACCGCGAGTTGACCTCGCTGTTAAAAGAACTGCTTGAAATGGAAGGTTTTAATATCGTCGTCGCGCACGATGGCGAGCAGGCGTTGTCGCTGCTGGACAGCTCCATCGATCTGCTGCTGCTCGACATCATGATGCCGAAGAAAAACGGCATCGATACGCTGAAAGAACTGCGCCAACATCACCAGACGCCGGTCATCATGCTGACCGCCCGCGGCAGCGAACTGGACCGCGTGCTGGGCCTGGAGCTGGGCGCCGATGATTATCTGCCGAAACCCTTCAACGATCGCGAGCTGGTCGCGCGCATTCGCGCCATTCTGCGCCGTTCCAACTGGAGCGAACAGCAGCAGGTCGACAGCGGCGCCCCGACGCTGGATGTCGATGGCCTGCAGCTGAACCCCGGCCGCCAGGAGGCCAGCTTCGACGGCCAGGTGCTGGATCTGACCGGCACCGAATTCACCCTGCTTTACCTGCTGGCGCAGCATCTCGGCCAGGTGGTGTCGCGCGAACTGCTGAGCCAGGAAGTGCTGGGCAAACGCCTGACCCCGTTCGATCGCGCCATCGACATGCATATCTCCAACCTGCGGCGTAAGCTGCCGGACCGCAAAGACGGGCATCCGTGGTTCAAAACCCTGCGCGGGCGGGGTTATTTGATGGTATCTGCAACATGATCAACAGTTTGACGGCACGCATCTTCGCCATTTTCTGGTTCACGTTAGCCCTGGTGCTAATGCTGGTGCTGATGGTGCCCAAGCTCGACTCCCGTCAAATGACCTCTCTGCTCGACAGCGAGCAGCGGCAGGGGTTGATGCTGGAACAGCACGTCGAGGCCGAGTTGCAAAACGATCCGGCCAACGATCTGATGTGGTGGCGCCGCCTGTTCCGCGCCATCGACAAATGGGCGCCGCCGGGCCAACGCCTGCTGCTGGTCACCAGCGAAGGCCGGGTGATCGGCGCGCAGCGCAACGAAATGCAGATCGTCCGCAACTTCATCGGCCAATCCGATAATTCGGATCATCCCAAGAAGAAAAAGTACGGCCGCGTTGAGCTGGTCGGGCCGTTCGCCGTGCGCGACGGCGAAGACAACTACCAGCTGTACCTGATCCGTCCCGCCAACAGCCCGCAATCCGATTTCATCAACCTGATGTTCGACCGGCCGCTGCTGCTGCTGATCGTCACCATGCTGATCAGCGCCCCGCTGCTGCTGTGGCTGGCCTGGAGCCTGGCGAAACCGGCACGCAAACTGAAAAACGCCGCCGATGACGTGGCGCGCGGCAACCTGAAGCAGCATCCGGAACTGGAGGCCGGCCCGCAGGAGTTTCTGGCCACCGGCGCCAGCTTCAACCAGATGGTCAGCGCGCTGGAGCGCATGATGAACGCGCAGCAACGGCTGATCTCGGACATCTCGCACGAGCTGCGCACGCCGCTGACGCGTCTGCAGCTGGCCACCGCGCTGATGCGCCGCCGCCACGGCGAAGGGCACGAGCTGGCGCGCATCGAAACAGAAGCGCAGCGGCTGGATTCGATGATCAACGATCTGCTGGCGCTGTCGCGCGGACAGCAAAAAGGCGAACTGGCGCGCGAGCAGCTGAAGGCCAACGACCTGTGGGCCGACGTGCTGGACAACGCCCGTTTCGAAGCGGAACAGATGGGCAAGCAGTTGGAAATCACCGCGCCGCCAGGCCCGTGGACGCTGTTCGGCAACGCGAGTGCGCTGGACAGCGCGTTGGAAAACATCGTGCGCAACGCCCTGCGTTATTCGCACACCCGCATTGCCGTGGCGTTCAGCGCCGACAATCAGGGCGTGACCATCCAGGTTGACGACGACGGCCCCGGCGTCAGCGCCGAAGATCGCGAACAGATCTTCCGTCCGTTCTACCGCACCGATGAAGCGCGCGACCGCGAATCCGGTGGCACCGGCCTCGGCCTGGCGATCGTCGAAGCGGCGGTCAATCAACATCGCGGCTGGGTGAAGGCCGAAGACAGCCCGCTTGGCGGCCTGCGACTGGTGCTGTGGCTGCCGCTGCATCATCAACGTTTGTCGACTAAGACAGAACAGTAAGAGTTTGCTATCCTGCGCCCCTCGTTCACGAGGGGCCTGCAACATGCTGAACATCGTTTTATTTGAACCCGAAATTCCACCCAACACCGGCAATATCATCCGCCTGTGTGCCAATACCGGCTTTAACCTGCACCTGATTGAACCGCTGGGATTCCCGTGGGACGACAAGCGCCTGCGCCGCGCCGGGCTGGACTACCATGAGTTCACCCGCGTCAGCCGTCATGCCGATTACGCCGCCTTTCTCACCGCCGAAAACCCGCAGCGGCTGTTTGCTCTCACCACCAAGGGCACGCCGGCGCACAGTGCCGTCAGCTACCAGGCCGGCGACTACCTGCTGTTCGGCCCGGAAACGCGTGGATTGCCTGCCGACATCCTCGATGCGCTGCCCGCGCAGCAAAAAATCCGCATCCCGATGCAGGCGCAAAGCCGCAGCATGAACCTGTCGAATGCCGTATCGGTGGTGGTGTATGAAGCCTGGCGGCAGCTGGACTATGCCGGCGCGCTGATCAAGGCGTAATCCGCGACGACGCGCCATACTGGAAAGGTTAACCTCTCCAGGCACGGCACATGGCTTTCGTTGCAGATATTGTTACCCAGCTTCGCCGGCTCGAACCGGCGCTGAACGAGGCGCTGTTGCGGCTGCAACAGGCGCAAGACACCGAAGCGTTGCACGACTTGCGCGTCTGTCTGCGCCGCATTCGCAGCCTGCTGCGTCCGTTGCGCGGCTGCCCCGGCGCAACCCGGCTCGATCGGGCCGCCGCCGAGTTAGGGCGGCTCACGACGCCGCTGCGCGATCTCGAGGTGCTGATCGCCGAACTGGCACGCCATCGCCTCGATTGGCAGGCCAACGTGCGCCGGAGCGATCTTCAGGCTCGCTGCCGTCAACTGCTCACCCATCCGCAGCTCATCGACTTTCCCTCGCTGTTGCACGCCTGGCCGCGCCGCTTCCGCCGCACCGCGCGACGCACCGCCAAACACCGCCTAAATCGACGCCTGCAGCGCCAGCAGCGGCAATTGCGCCGGGCACTGGCCGATACCGGCTACGACCGCCACCGCCTGCGGCTGCTGATAAAACGCCTGCGTTACGCGGCCGAAGCCTATCCGCAACGCCTCCCCCTCTCTCCCACCGCGATGGCGAGCCTCAAGGCGGCGCAGAACGCCCTCGGCGATTGGCACGATCGGGAGGTCTGGTGCCTGCAGGCAGAACATCAGGCGGATCTCTGGCCCTTGTTGGCCCAATGGCAAACTGAGCAACGCCTGGCGCTGGCCAGCGCGAACGCCTTACTCGCCGCCTTATCGTCGGCGCTGGCGGCGAAAACCAGCGGCGCATCACGATCCTGAAAAAAGGCCACGGCAGGGCACGCCCGGCCCCGAAAATGCCCGATGAGGCGCAGATAATGCGCTATGTTTTGTAAGGGTAATCACCACTCATCATAGGAAACCATATGAAGAAACAACGCTTGAGCGTTGCCATGGCGGTTCTGGCAGCGGGCCTGTTGCTGGCAGGCTGTTCGTCCAAAGTCACCCAAACGTCGCAGTATTCGGGCTTCTTGTCCGATTACAGCAAGCTGCAGGAAACCACCTCGCCAAGCGGCCATAAAACGCTGCGATGGGTAGACCCAAGCTACAAGGAATCCAACTATCGCGGCATCTATTTCCAACCGGTGGTCTATTTCCCGGCGGAGAAGCCCACGGCGCGCGTCAGCCAGGACACGTTGAACAAGATTAAGGCCTACGCGACCCAGCGGATCAAAACCGCGCTGCAGAATCGCTTTACCATTCTGCCAAGCCCGACGGGCTCACGCGTGCTGGTGGCCAAGCTAGCCATCACCGCCGTTTCCGCCGAAAATGAAGACATGAAGTTCTATGAGGTGGTGCCGGTCGCCGCCGTGGTCGCCAGCACCATGGCTGCGACCGGGCACCGGACGCAAAATACCGCGCTGTATATCGAAGGTGAGCTGATCGACCAGGATACCGGCAAAACGGTGATGGAAGTGGTACGCAAGGCCTACGGTAAAACCGTCAACAACGACAGCACGCCGGTCACGGCGGATGACGTCAAGGCGGCGATCGACGACATCGTTACCGATATCACCAACTTCCCGAAACAGGGCTGACCGCCACCTGAAAAACGCAGGGGGAGCCGAAGCTCCCCCTGAATGGCTGCGCAGGCGGCGCTCAAATGCCGTCGCCGTACTCGAAGCCGTGATTGCTACCGTTGAAGTATTGGTCCATATCCATCGACGGCGTATCGCTCTCCGGCCGCCCGACGATGCGCGCCGGCACGCCGGCGGCGGTGGTGTGCGGCGGTATCGCCTGCAAGACCACCGAGCCCGCGCCGATCTTCGCACCCTTGCCCACTTCGATATTGCCGAGAATTTTGGCGCCGGCGCCAATCATCACCCCTTCGCGGATTTTCGGGTGACGGTCGCCGCTGGTTTTACCGGTACCGCCCAGGGTAACCGACTGCAGGATAGAGACGTTATTCTCCACCACCGCCGTTTCACCGATCACGATGCCGGTGGCGTGGTCGAGCATGATGCCGCAGCCGATGGTCGCCGCCGGGTGGATGTCCACGCCGAAGGCGACGGAAATTTGATTTTGCAGGTAGATAGCCAGCGCTTGCCGCCCTTGCTGCCACAGCCAATGACCGATGCGGTAAGCCTGCAGCGCATGGAACCCTTTCAGGTAAAGCAGCGGCGTGGAGTATTTATCGACCGCCGGATCGCGCAACCGCACCGCGAGAATATCGCGCGCCGCCGAAACGATCATCTGGTTGTCGGACTTGTAGGCCTCTTCCACCACCTCGCGCACCGCGATGGCGGGCATGATCGGCGTCGCCAGCTTGTTGGCCAGCATATAGCTGAGCGCGCTGCCCAGGTTCTCGTGCTTGAGCAACGTCGCATGGAAAAAGCTGGCCAGCATCGGTTCACAATCAGCCAGTGCTCGCGCTTCTGATTTAATGCTGTTCCAGACCTGTTCCAACTCTTCTGACGACATCACATTCCCCTCTGCCTTGCCAAACGGGCCGCTTCGCACGGTAGCGCGAAGCGGCCCAGGTCATTTGCGGGGTCAGCATTCTGCTGCCCCGGCATATCGTTTTATGTCACGCGCTGGGTTTTTCGTCCTTTCGGGCTCGCCCCAGCAGGCTCAGCGCCGCTTCGCGGGCGTCCTTGTGGCAGTAAAGCACCTGATAAATCTGTTCGGTGATCGGCATTTCCACGCCGTGCCGCTGCGCCAGCGCCAACACCTCTTTGGTATTGCGATAGCCCTCGACCACCTGGCCGATGCTGTCCTGCGCTTCCTGCACGCCTTTGCCTTGCCCCAGCATAATGCCGAAGCGGCGGTTGCGCGATTGGTTGTCCGTGCAGGTTAGCACCAGATCCCCCAGCCCCGCCATGCCCATGAACGTCGAAGGATCGGCGCCCAGCGCAGACCCCAGACGGCTCATTTCCGCCAGCCCGCGTGTAATCAACGCGGTGCGGGCGTTGGCGCCGAAACCGATGCCGTCGGACATGCCGGCGCCAATGGCGATCACGTTCTTCACCGCGCCGCCAAGCTGTACGCCGATGAAGTCGGGATTGCTGTAGACGCGGAAGCTCTTGCCGCAGTGCAACAGCTGTTGCAAATCGTCGGCGAACTGCGCATCGGTCGCCGCCAGCGCGATCGCCGTCGGCAGGCCGGCGGCCAGCTCTTTGGCGAACGTCGGCCCGGAGAGCACCGCCAGCGGGATCGTCTCGCCCAACGCCTCACGCGCCACGTCCTGCAGCAACCGGCCGGTTTCCGCTTCCAGTCCCTTGGTAGCCCACACGATGCGGGCGTCCGGGCGCAGATGCGGCTTCAGCTGGCGCAGCACGTCGCCGAACACGTGGCTCGGCACCACCACCAGCACGTCGCGGCTGGCCGCCAGCGCACGCGCCAAATCGGCTTCAAGCAGCAGGGTATCGGGGAAGGGAACGTCGGGCAGAAACGCCTGATTGCAGCGATCTTGCTGCAACGTTTGAATTTGCGCGGGGTTGTGCCCCCACAGCACCACGGCGTGGCCGTTACGCGCCAGCGTAATGGCCAATGCGGTGCCGTACGAGCCGGCACCGATGACAGTCATTGAAGCATTGACGGTGTTCATCAGGCATCCTGATGTGGTGCGGCACCTTCGCCTTCCGCCTGCTGCTGCAGATAGTTCATGAACAGCGCGTCAAAGTTGACCGGTGCCAGGTTCAGCTGCGGGAATGTACCGCGGGAAACCAGGCTGGTGATGCACTCGCGCGCATACGGGAACAGGATGTTCGGGCAGTATGCACCCAGGCAATGCGCCAGCTGCGTGCCTTCGATGCCTGCTACCGAGAAGATGCCCGCCTGTTGCACTTCGCACAGGAACGCAGTTTCTTCGCCCAGGCTCGCCGTCACGGTTACGCGCAGTACCACTTCATACACTTCGTCAGCCAGCTGGCTGGACGCGGTATCCAGATCAAGTTTAACTTCCGGCTGCCATTCCTGCTGGAAAACCTGCGGCGCGTTCGGCGCTTCGAAGGAGATGTCCTTGGTATAAATACGTTGGATCTGGAAAGCCATTTCGGTGCTGTTTTGTTCTGACATGTGAGTAATACCCTTGGTTAAACGTCCTTATTGACACTCGGTGAACCGGCAAGCTGCTTAAAGCAGCGGATCCAGGCCGCCGCGAGCATCGAGTTCATATAAATCATCGCAGCCGCCGATATGCCGGCCGTCGATGAAAATCTGCGGCACCGTGGTACGCCCGCTGCGCTCGATCATCACTTCGCGTTTGGCGTTATCGCCGTCGATGGCGATCTCGTTAAACGCCGCGCCCTTGCTGTTCAACAGCGCCTTGGCACGATGGCAGAACGGACAGGTCGCTTTGGTGTAGATATCAATGTTAGCCATGGATTGCCACCTCAAATAGGTTAAACGGTTACTTACCGCGCACCAGCGGCAGGTTTTCTCCGCTCCAGCCGGAAATGCCGTCTTTCAGCATCGTCACCTTTTCAAAACCGGCCTTGCTCAGGTTCTCCGCCGGCTCGCGGGAGGCGGTGCCGTTGGCGCACACGACGATGATCGGCTGCGCTTTGTGTTTTTCCAGCTCGCCCAGGCTGCCGCTTTTGATTTCGCTGGCGGTCAGGTTGATGGCGCTGGCCAGGTGACCACGGCGGAAATCGTCGCGGCTGCGGGTGTCGACCACCACGGCTTCTTCTTTGTTGATCAGGCGAATAGCTTCACCGCGTGCGATCTCTTTGACCTTGGAGAAACGGCTTTTGAAGGTCATGACGATCACGGCGACCAGCAGAGCGATCCAAGCCAGGCTCAGAATAGGGTGTCTGCTTACGAATGGCATAATTTCTTGCAGCATGGGGTGTAACAACTCCCGTCAGTTAAGGGATAAATAAGTCAAGGTTCCAGAGTATACCTGCCGAGTGCGGCAAATACAGCCAATAAGCAAGCGCGATTGTAGAAACTGCGGGCTGCGCTGAGAAATTCCCGACGTCAGAGCATAAAAGCCCGCGCGATTCGCCGCAACCTTGATCTCTTTGGGCTATTTATCGCCGCCGGCGGTGTAAAATCAGCCGGTTTTTCGAGGGTGAATAGCCATGCTTGCGGCGGGCGCATGGCTATTCGCAGCTTAAAAGGTTCATAAGAGGTCAATGCAATGTCGAGCAACAAAAAACCGATGGTACTGGTGATCCTGGACGGTTACGGCCATCGTGAAGAGCGGCAGGACAACGCGATCCTGAACGCCGGCACCCCGGTAATGGATCGCCTGTGGCGGGAGCAGCCGCATACGCTGATCGCCGCTTCCGGGCTGGATGTCGGCCTGCCCGACGGGCAAATGGGCAACTCTGAAGTCGGCCACGTCAACCTGGGCGCCGGGCGCATCGTGTACCAGGATCTGACCCGGCTGGACAAAGCTATCGCCGACGGCGACTTCTTCGCCAACCCTGTGCTGACCGCCGCTGTCGATAAGGCCGTAGCGGCCGGCAAGGCGGTGCACATCATGGGCCTGCTGTCGCCGGGCGGCGTGCACAGCCACGACGAGCACATCCTGGCCATGATCAAGCTGGCCGCCCAACGCGGCGCCAAAGCCGTTTATCTGCATGCCTTCCTCGACGGGCGCGACACCCCGCCGCGCAGCGCCGAAGCCCCGCTGCAACGCTGCCGCGACGCCTTCGCCGCGGTGGGCGTCGGGCGCATCGCCTCGCTGATCGGCCGCTACTACGCGATGGACCGCGACAACCGCTGGGATCGCGTGCAGCTGGCCTATGACCTGCTGACCGCGACCAAAGGGGACTCCGTGGCCGAGGATGCGATCGCCGGGCTGCAGGCCGCCTATCAGCGCGGTGAAAACGACGAGTTCGTCAGACCGACCGTGATCCGCGCCGCCGGTGAGGCCGATGCCGCGATGCAGGACGGCGACGCGTTGATCTTCATGAACTTCCGCGCGGACCGCGCGCGCCAGATCACCCGTGCCTTCGTGAACGCGGATTTCGACGGTTTCCCACGCGCCAAACAGGTGCAGTTCGGCGATTTCGTGATGCTGACCGAATACGCCGCCGACATCGCGACCGCCTGCGCCTATCCGCCGGCGTCGCTGTCCAACACCTTCGGCGAATGGCTGATGAAGCACAACAAAACTCAGCTGCGCATCTCGGAAACCGAAAAATACGCCCACGTCACCTTCTTCTATAACGGCGGCGTGGAAGCGCCGTTCAAGGGCGAAGACCGCGTGCTGGTCAACTCGCCGAAGGTCGCCACCTACGATCTGCAGCCGGAGATGAGCGCCGCCGAGCTGACCGACAAGCTGCTGAGCGCCATCCGCAGCGGCAAATATGATGCCATTATCTGCAACTACCCGAACGGCGACATGGTAGGGCATACCGGCGTGTATGAAGCGGCGGTGAAAGCGGTGGAGACGCTGGACGCCTGCATCGCCCAGGTGGTTGATGCGGTGCGCGACGTCGACGGCCAGTTGCTGATCACCGCCGATCACGGCAACGCCGAGCAGATGCGCGATCCGGCCACCGGCCAGGCGCACACCGCCCACACCAGCCTGCCGGTACCGCTGATTTACGTCGGCAAACCGGCGCGGGCGGTCGAAGGCGGCAAGCTTTCGGACATCGCGCCAACCCTGTTAACGCTGATGGGAATGGAAATCCCGCAAGAGATGACTGGTAAGCCGCTGTTCATCGTGGAATAATCCTTCTCCATGAGGGAGAAGGCGTTTTTTGCACTATCAAGGGTAACCCGAAGCGCAAACGCAGGCAGCCGACCGCTGCCTGGACGCACCGCGCCAAGGACGTTCACCGCCATGTGCGCCAGCGTATTTTGCGCTGGCGTCTTGCTGTTGCCGCTCGCCGGCCAGGCGGCGGAAGACAATAAATCCCAGCTGAAAGACATCCAGCAGAGCATCGCCGAGAAAGAAAAAGCGGTGAAGCAGCAGCAACAGCAGCGCAGCTCACTGCAGGATCAGCTGCGTCAGCAGGAAAAAACCATCGCCCAGGCCAGCCGCCAGTTGCGCGACACCCAGGGCACGCTCACCCAGTTGGGCAAGGACATTTCCGGCCTGAACGCCTCGATAGCCAAACTGCAAAAGCAGCAATCGGCCCAACAAAACCTCCTCGCCAAACAGCTCGACGCCGCCTTCCGGCAAGGGCAGCACAGCGCCGTGCAGCTGATCCTCAGCGGTGAAGAAAGCCAGCGCAGCGAACGTATTCTTGCCTATTTCGGCTATCTGAACGAAGCGCGCCAGAAAACCATCGAAGAGCTGAAACAGACCCGCGCCGAGCTGGCGAAGCAAAAAACCACGCTGGTGGCCAAACAGGGCCAGCAAAAATCCTTACTGGGCGAGCAACAGACGCAGCAGCAGAAGCTGGAGCAGGCGCGCGGCGCCCGCAAAAAAACGCTGACCGCGCTGGAAGCCTCGCTGGAAAAAGACCAACAACGCCTGGTGGAACTGCGCCAGAACGAAGCCCGCATGCGCGACAAGATCGCTCGCGCGGAGCGCGAAGCCCGTGCGCGCGCCGAACGCGAAGCCCGTGAAGCGGCCAAGGTGCGCGAACAGGTGCGCATCAAGGAGCAGCAGGCGAAGAAAACCGGCACCACCTACAAACCTAGCGAAGCCGATCGCTCGCTGATGGCGCGCACCGGCGGCCTCGGTCGCCCGGCCGGCCAGCTGATGTGGCCGGTGCGCGGCCGCACGCTGCACGGCTTTGGCGAACAGCAGCAGGGCGAGCTACGCTGGAAAGGCATGGTGATCGAAGCCCGCGAAGGCAGCGAAGTGAAAGCCGTCGCCGATGGCCGCGTGCTGCTGGCCGACTGGCTGCAAGGTTATGGCCTGATGGTGGTGGTCGAACACGGTAAAGGCGACATGAGCGTGTACGGCTACAACCAAAGCGCGTTGGTCAACGTCGGGGCACAGGTGCGCGCCGGCCAGCCGATCGCTCTGGTCGGCACCAGCGGCGGCCAGGGAACGCCGTCGCTCTATTTCGAAATCCGTCGTCAGGGACAGGCGGTTAACCCACTGCCGTGGTTGGGAAGATAGATTTGCGCTATGTCAACACCCGAACAGCTCTGTTAATAGGCTGTCTGCTGCAGGTTTACGCTGCGCAGGCAGGAAAACTCTCCATCGTCATCGATGACGTGGGCTACCGCCCTCACGAAGAAAACGCGGTGCTGCAAATGCCGACGGCGATCTCGGTCGCGGTGTTGCCCAACGCGCCGCATGCCCGCCTGATGGCCACTCGCGCCCATAGCCAGGGCCGCGAAGTCTTGATCCACATGCCGATGGCGCCGCTCAGCAAGCAGCCGCTGGAGCGCGATACCCTGCAGCCCTCCATGAGCAGCGAAGAGATCCAGCGCATCATCCGCAATGCGGTGAACAACGTGCCCTACGCGGTCGGCATGAACAACCACATGGGCAGCGCTATGACCTCCAGCCTGCCGGGCATGCAGAAAGTGATGCAGGCGCTCGAAAGCTACCGCCTGTACTTTCTGGACAGCATGACCATCGGCAGCAGCCAAGCGACCCGCGCCGCGGCCGGCACCGGCGTGAAGGTGATCAAACGCAAGGTGTTCCTCGACGATACCGCGAACGAAGCCGACATCCGCCGCCAGTTCAATCGCGCGGTCGAATTGGCGCGGCGCAACGGCTCCGCCATCGCCATCGGCCACCCGCGCCCGGCGACGGTGAAGGTGCTGCAGCAGATGCTGCCGTCGCTGCCCACCGATATCGTGCTGGTTAAACCGAGCGCGCTGCTGAACGAACCGCAGGGCAACGGCGGTGGTAGCTACGTCCCGCCGGTCAAACCGCAAAAACCGCAGCCGAAGAACCCGTTCAGTGGCGGCATCAAGCAGTGCAAGGTCAAACCGCCGAAGGAAAAAACCAACGCCGGCACCGCGCTGGGCGTCATCGCCGACAGCATCGCCACCTCGCCGCCGGTGACCTTCATCAAGCGTCATTGGCAGCACTGGACGCAAGCCAAACCGCAAACATAAAAAAAGGGCCGGAATTCCGGCCCTTTTCACATCTGGCGAAATCAATCCCAGCTCAGCACCACTTTACCCGACTTGCCGGAGCGCATGGCGTCGAAGCCCTGCTGGAACTCGTCGATCGAGAATCGGTGGGTGATGATCGGGGTTAAATCCAGACCGGACTGGATCAGTGCCGCCATCTTGTACCAGGTTTCAAACATCTCGCGGCCGTAAATCCCTTTGATAAACAGCCCCTTGAAGATGACCTGGTTCCAGTCGATCGACATGTCCGAAGGCGGAATGCCCAGCATGGCGATGCGCCCACCGTGGTTCATCGCATTGAGCAGCGTGCGGAACGCCGGCGGCGCGCCGGACATTTCCAGACCGACGTCGAACCCTTCGGTCATGCCCAGCTCGGCCATCACGTCGTTAAGGTTTTCCTTGCTGACGTTCACCGCGCGGGTCACACCCATCTTGCGCGCCAGTTCCAGGCGGTATTCGTTAACGTCGGTGATCACCACATGGCGGGCGCCAACGTGTTTGCACACCGCCGCCGCCATGATGCCGATCGGGCCGGCGCCGGACACCAGCACGTCTTCCCCGACCAGATCGAACGACAGCGCGGTGTGCACCGCGTTGCCGAACGGATCGAAGATCGAAGCCAGTTCGTCGGAGATGTTATCCGGGATCTTGAAGGCGTTGAATGCCGGGATCACCAGGTATTCCGCGAAGCTGCCCGGGCGGTTCACGCCCACGCCGACGGTGTTGCGGCACAGGTGCGTGCGGCCGCCGCGGCAGTTGCGGCAGTGGCCGCAGGTGATGTGGCCTTCGCCGGACACGCGATCGCCGATGCTGAAGCCTTTGACTTCCTGACCGATCGCCACCACTTCGCCCACGTATTCATGGCCGACCACCATCGGAACCGGAATGGTTTTTTGCGACCACTCGTCCCAGTTGTAGATATGCACATCGGTGCCGCAGATCGCGGTTTTGCGGATTTTGATCATGATGTCGTTGTGACCCAGCTCCGGCAGAGGCACGTCGGTCATCCAAATCCCTTCTTCCGCTTTCAGTTTTGACAGTGCTTTCATGGTTTTACCTTATGCAATAACGCCAAGATCCTTACCGATACGTGTAAACGCCGCCACTGCGCGTTCGATTTGCTCCGGGGTGTGGTCGGCGGACATCTGGGTACGGATGCGCGCCTGGCCTTTCGGCACCACCGGATAGAAGAAACCGGTCACATAGATGCCTTCCTTGAGCAACGCATTGGCGAATTCCTGCGCCAACTTCGCCTCACCCAGCATCACCGGGATGATGGCGTGATCGGCACCGGCCAACGTGAAGCCGGCGGCGGTCATTTTTTCGCGGAACAGACGCGCGTTGGCCCACAGGCGATCGCGCAGGGCATCGCCCTCTTCCAGCAGTTCCAGCACTTTGATCGACGCGGCGACGATCGCCGGCGCCAGCGAGTTAGAGAACAGGTACGGCCGCGAACGCTGACGCAGCCACTCCACCACTTCTTTCTTGGCCGCGGTGTAGCCGCCGGACGCGCCGCCCAGCGCTTTGCCTAACGTACCGGTGATGATATCGACGCGGCCCATCACTTCGCAGTATTCATGGGTGCCGCGCCCGTTGGCGCCGACAAAGCCCACTGCATGGGAGTCATCCACCATCACCAACGCCTGGTACTCGTCTGCCAGATCGCACACCCCTTTCAGGTTGGCGATCACGCCGTCCATCGAGAAGACGCCGTCGGTGGCGATCAGAATGTGGCGCGCGCCGTCGGCTTTGGCCTGCTTCAGCTGCGCGGCCAGCTCGGTCATGTCGTTATTGGCGTAGCGATAGCGTTTGGCCTTGCACAGGCGCACGCCGTCAATGATCGACGCGTGGTTCAGCGCATCGGAGATAATGGCGTCTTCCGGGCCGAGCAGGGTTTCGAACAGCCCGCCGTTGGCGTCGAAGCAGGAGGAGTACAGGATCGCGTCTTCCATGCCCAAAAAGGCCGCCAGTTTCTGTTCCAGCTGCTTGTGGCTATCCTGGGTGCCGCAGATGAAGCGCACCGACGCCATGCCGAAACCGTGGCTGTCCATTCCCGACTTGGCGGCGGCGATCAGCGCCGGGTGGTTGGCCAGGCCCAGGTAGTTATTGGCGCAGAAGTTAATCACATGGCTGCCGTCGGCAACGGCGATATCCGCCTGTTGCGCGGAGGTGATGATGCGTTCTTCCTTGAACAGCCCTTCACTGCGAGTGGCGGCAAGCTGTTGTTCCAACTGCTGATAAAAAGACGCTGACATTCGGTTATCTCCAGGATTGGGCTATTTGCGGCATATTTTACTGATTTGTAACCAAACTGACGAGAATGCGCGGGAGAGAATATTAAAATTGCAGCAGATATCACGGCAAAAAGCGGACTTCAATGGCAATGCGGGATATTCGGAGCCCTTCCGCTGTTTGCCGCGGCATGAAATGCTATGATAACCGCCATTGAGCGTGGGGCATTGTGCCCCGCCAGCAGCTTAGCAGGGGTAACCCAATGATTATCGTCACTGGCGGCGCCGGCATGATCGGCAGCAACATCATTAAGGCACTGAACGACAAGGGATATCGCGATATCCTGGTGGTGGATAACCTGAAAGACGGCACCAAGTTCGTCAACCTGGTCGATCTGGACATCGCCGACTATATCGATAAAGAAGACTTTATCGCCAGCATCATGGCCGGCGACGATCTGGGCGATATCGAGGCGGTCTTCCACGAAGGCGCCTGCTCCGCGACCACCGAGTGGGACGGCAAGTACATGATGGACAATAACTATCAGTACTCCAAAGACCTGCTGCACTACTGCCTGGATCGCGAAATTCCGTTCCTGTACGCCTCCTCCGCCGCCACTTACGGCGGCCGCGAAGAGTTTATCGAAGAGCGTCAGTATGAAGCGCCGCTCAACGTGTACGGCTACTCCAAATTCCTGTTCGATCAGTACGTGCGTGAGATCCTGCCGGAAGCGGACTCGCAGATCTGCGGCTTCCGCTACTTCAACGTTTACGGCCCGCGCGAAGGCCACAAAGGCAGCATGGCCAGCGTCGCTTTCCACCTGAATACCCAGATCAACCGCGGCGAAAACCCGAAACTGTTCGCCGGCAGCGAAAACTTCAAGCGTGACTTCATCTACGTCGGCGACGTGGCGGCGGTTAACCTGTGGTTCTGGGAAACCGGCAAATCCGGCATCTTCAACTGCGGCACCGGCCGGGCGGAAACCTTCCAGGCGGTGGCCGACGCGGTGGTGGACTTCCACCAGAAGGGCGCGGTGGAATATATCGAGTTCCCGGAGAAGCTGAAGGGCCGCTATCAGGCGTACACCCAGGCCGATCTGACCAAGCTGCGCGCCGCCGGCTACGACGCACCGTTTAAAACGGTCGCCGAAGGCGTGAAAGAGTACATGGCCTGGTTGAACCGCACCGCATAAGCTGAAGGAATTAACGCTGGGTATGAAAATACTGGTTATCGGCCCTTCTTGGGTTGGCGACATGATGATGTCGCAAAGTCTCTATCGCACCCTGAAGGCCGAATACCCGTCGGCGGAGATCGATGTGATGGCGCCGGCCTGGTGCCGCCCACTGCTGGCGCGCATGCCGGAAGTCAATCAGGCGCTGGCGATGCCGCTGGGCCATGGCGCGCTGGGGCTCGGCGAACGCCGCCGCCTGGGGCGCGCCCTGCGCGCCAACCGTTACGATCGCGCTTACGTTCTACCCAACTCGTTCAAATCCGCGCTGGTGCCCTTCTTCGCCGATATCCCGCAGCGCACCGGCTGGCGGGGCGAAATGCGCTACGGCCTGCTGAACGACGTCCGCGTGCTCGACAAGGCGGCCTTTCCGCTGATGGTGCAGCGCTACGTGGCGCTGGCCTATGACAAAGGCCGCATTCAGCGCGCCGACGATCTGCCGCAGCCGCTGCTGTGGCCACAGCTGCAGGTGAGCGACGAAGAGATCGCCGACACCACCGCAGCCTTCAACCTGACCGACAGCCGGCCGATCGTCGGCTTCTGCCCAGGTGCGGAGTTCGGCCCCGCCAAACGCTGGCCGCACTACCATTATGCGACGCTGGCTCAGCAGTTGATCGAGGGCGGCTATCAGGTCGCGCTGTTCGGTTCGGCGAAAGACCACGAGGCCGGCGAACAGATCCGTGCCGCGTTGCAGGAAAACACTCGCGATTTCTGTCTTAACCTGGCCGGAAAAACCCAGTTGGAGCAGGCGGTGATCCTGATCGCGGCCTGCCAGGCGGTGGTCAGCAACGACTCCGGTTTAATGCACGTTGCCGCAGCGTTGAACAAACCGCTGATAGCCTTGTACGGCCCAAGCAGCCCCGACTTCACGCCGCCGCTCTCCGACAAGGCGCGGGTGATTCGCTTGATCAGCGGCTACCACAAGGTGCGTAAGGGCGATGCCGAGCAGGGATACCACCAAAGTTTGATCGATATTCAGCCGCAGCAAGTGTTGGATGCGCTGACGCCGTTACTTGTCGCCAGCGAGGAATAGTCATGCAGGTGTTAATCGTAAAAACCTCCTCGATGGGAGACGTGCTGCATACGCTGCCCGCTCTGACCGACGCGCTGCAGGCCATTCCCGATATCCGCTTCGACTGGGTGGTGGAAGAAGGTTTCAGCCAAATCCCGACCTGGCACCCGGCGGTGGATCGCGTGATCCCGGTAGCCATTCGTCGCTGGCGCAAAAACTGGTTCGGCAACGACACCCGACAACAGCGCTGCGACTTCAAGCGCGCGCTGCAAGAACGCCGTTACGACGTGGTGATCGACGCGCAGGGCCTGATCAAAAGCGCCGCGCTGATCACGCGCATCGCCAAAGGCAACAAACATGGCCCGGACTGCAAGAGCGCGCGCGAGCCGTTCGCCAGTTGGTTCTACAACGTGCGCCATGAGATAGACAAGCAGCAGCACGCGGTGGAACGCACGCGCGAACTGTTCGCCAAAAGCCTCGGCTACGATAAACCGGGCAGCTACGGCGATTACGCCATCGCCGCACGCTTTCTCAGCCACCCGCCGGCCGATGCAGGGCAGTATTTGGTGTTTCTGCACGCGACGACCCGTGACGATAAACATTGGCCGGAGCAAAACTGGCGTGAGCTGATCGCGCTGACGGCGGACAGCGGGCTGAAGATCAAACTGCCGTGGGGCGCGGAGCATGAACATCAGCGCGCGCTGCGCTTGGCGGAAGGTTTCTCTCATGTCGAAGTGCTGCCGAAGCTCAGCCTGCAGCAGGTGGCCGAGGTGCTGGCCGGCGCCAAGGGCGTGGTCTCGGTCGACACCGGACTCAGCCATTTGACCGCCGCGCTCGACAAACCCAACATCACGCTGTTCGGGCCAACCGATCCCGGCCTGATCGGCGGCTACGGGCAAAATCAGCACTCGTTGATTTCTCCGGAAAAAAGCATGGCGACAATCGACGCCGATACGGCATGGCAGGCGTTGCAAAAGGTTCTAGCATGAAAAAACTGCATATTATCAACCTGGGTAAAATGGGCGGCGTCGAGCGTCTGTTCCTGCAGTACATCAACGATACCACCGACGGCAGCAACCAGGTCTTGTGCATCAGCGGTGACATCGGCGAAGAGATCCGCCGCCAGTTGCCTGCGCATCAGCCCGTCACCTTCGCCAACCGTCTGATCAATGCGTTGCCGTTGCGCTGCCCGCAGTTCCTGCGCAAATATTTGCTGAAGCGGAAAATCGAGCGGGCGAACGCCGACGTGGTGATCGTCTGGGACCTGGTGCCGGGGCTGGCGGCCAAACCCAAGCGCGGCAAGCTGGTTTATTACGATCACGGCTGCTCCTGGCGTTACCCCAAGAATAAAAAGACGCTGCGTTTCTTCGCCATGCTGGACGGCGTCATTTCCGCCTCACACGCGTCAAAGCGGGTGATGGAGCTGCGCTTTAATCTGCCTTGCCCAAATCACGTGGTGATCAACCGCATCAAGACGCCGGCGGGGATCGACACTGCGCCGAAAATGCTGTCGCAGCCGGTCAGGATCGGCACGGCCTCACGCCTGGTCAGCCTGAAAGGCATCAGCGTTTCATTATTGATGATGCAGGAACTGCTGCGGCGCGGGCATGACGTCACGCTGGAAGTGGCCGGCAAAGGGCCGGATCGCGCGGCGTTCGAGGCACTGGCGGCTCGGCTTCAGCTCGGCGACCGCATCACTTTCAGCGGTTATCAGGATGACGTCGCCGGCTTCTTCAATCGCACGCACATCTACATGAGCACGCCGATCACCGAGCCGTTCGGCTTGTCCTGTATGGAATCGCTCTATTTCGGCGTGCCGGTCATCTTCCCGCAGGTTGACGGCCAGCCGGAAGCGGTCAGGGATGGGGTCTGTGGCATTGGCCTGACGCCGTCGGTCACCATCGAACAGCACCGACAGCTCACCAATATCGAGGTCGACTTCCCGCATGAGGTCTACGATCCGTTGACCGACAGCCTGGTGACGCCCAAGCTGCTGTCGCATATCGACTGCGCGGATGCGGTGGAAACACTGTTGGAACAGGGAACCTATCAAACCATGAGTCTGAATGCGCGGCGCTATCCTGCGAAACATTTCAACTATGCTCAGTTCAAAGTTGAATTCGACGACACGCTGCGATCCTTTATCGCTTAATTGAAACGTGAGCCGGAAAACACGCCCGATGCTAAAACTCAGAACGCCGCACCCTGCCTTCAGCTATTTAATCTATCTGGGGTGCGCCATCGCTTTTTGTACCATTCCTTTCGGTTCCGCGACCGGACGCAATCTGTTTTACGTTTCCAGCTACATCGCCTTTATCGCCGTTTGCCTGTACCCACGCTACTACTTCAGCAACGTTAGAAATCTGCTGCTGCCCGCGCTGATGTTCAGCGTCGGCATGGGAACCATCCTCTGGATGCATCACTTCAAACAGCCGGGCGAGTATATCAATGTTTATCGTTCCTATATGTCAACCGGCAAACTGCAGCTCGCGACCGCTTTCATCTTGCTGATCGCGCTCAATGAGCGACTGTGCGTACAGCGGTTGCTCATCGTTGTGGCCCTCACCACTGGTCTGGCGATCAACGGTTATTCCCTCTATCAAGGGCTGCGTCTCGATATCCCGCGCGTAGAGCTCAACTTCGATCGCGCCACGGTCGCCGCCTACCTGATGACCGCCATCGATCTGGTGATGATGCAAGCCATCCTGATGCTGCGCACCCGTTACCGCCTGGCGTTGTACATCGCGGCGTTTCTGCTGTCCTTTTCTGCGCTGGTGCTCACCGGCACGCGTGCGGCCATGTTGGTCTACCCGGTGGCGGTCTGCCTGTCACTGCTGGCGACCAAACAACTGGTTTCCAGGAAACACAAGCTCGCGTTGGTAGCCTCGGTGCCGCTGCTGCTCATAGCCTGCGGCCTGGTGTTCAAGCCGCAGATAGAAGAACGCATTCAGGCCTTTGAGACCGACATGCGCCTGATGGATCAGCCACAGACTGAAAACTCGATCATTTCCCGGCTGTCGATGCAAACGCTGGCATGGCGCACCGGTTCACAAGCTCCATGGGGCCAATCCGCCGAACAGCGCGGAGAAGAGATCCGCACCATGGTCGCACAGCAGCCTCGCCTGTCTGGCGTCATGCCCTATATCAACGTGCATCTGCATAACGAACTGCTGGAAACCTATTCGCTCAAGGGCGTTTGGGGGGGGCTGCTATTGCTGGCGCTCTACATCTGCCTGTTCTTCTCTTCGTTCCGGCCGCAGCGCAACGCGCTGCTGCTGAGCGTCAGCGCCAGCCTGTTTGTCTACGGCTTGAGCGACGTCATCTTCTTCAGCACGGAAGGCACCGCCATGTTCTGTCTGGCGTTGATCGCCGGGGTGCTCTCCGTGGCGAGACAGCCTTCCGCACAGGAGCAGGCCGCGTGAAAATTCAACCACCGCTGCTCAGCGTTATCGTGCCGTTTTATAATAACGAAGCGTTCGTTATCGCTGCGCTGGATTCGTTATTTGCACAGATTCGCGACGATATCGAGGTGGTGATCATCGATGATGGCTCCACCGACGCCTCCGGCGCGCTGGTCAGCCACTATCTGGCGCAGCGGCGGCACCCGCGCGTGATCTTTACTTCACAGGCCAACGGCGGCATTGCGCACGCCCGCAACGTCGGCTTACGGTTGGCTACCGGACGCTATCTCACCTTCCTCGACGGCGACGATCTGCTGAGCGACGACTATCTGGCCATCCTGCACCCCCTGCTACTCGCCGGTGAATATGACCTGATCGATTTTAATTATCAGAAGTTCACCGAACAACCGCCGAAATCAGAGAACCGCGCGACGCAGCCCGTAGCCTACGACTTTTCACAGTTGGGGCTGAGCTGCCTGCAACCGCTGTTCGCACGCTCGATGTGGCATCTCTGGAGCCGGGTATATAAACGCACGCTGCTGGAAGGGGAAACGTTCGAAGACGGCAGGCGCTATGAAGACGTGATTTTTACGCCTTTTCAGTATTTCAAAACCCGCCGCATCGCCCATCTGGACTGCGAGCTCTATTTCTATCGGGACAACAGCCAGGGCATCACCCGCAATATCAAACCCAAAGATATTGAAGATCTGCTGTTCGCCATGGAGAAGATGCTGCGTTTTGTGGCGCAGCATCCCGGGGATGAGCCGCTACGCCGGTTGGCCGCCCTGATGCTGGCCAACTGCTTTTCCGAGGTCAAAAGCATGTCGAAGGCGGTATACGGCTATTACCATTACGCACCGACAACGCTGCACATCCTGCGCCGCACCGCTGATATCTGCCGCAACAGCGACGTGCCGGGCAAAAAAGTCCGCCAGATGCGCTATGCGCGAGTGGATACCTTTCTTTCGAAGCTGCGCGGGCGCAAGCCGCGCTAACCGCATCGGCCGGGCGGCCGATGCGTCGTCGCTCCTTCAGCGTGTCAAAGGCACGTGCGCGACCAGCTCATCATAAATCCGCTGCGGCTGGATGACCCCCATCGGGCTTTCTGCCTCCAGTGGCATCGTATAGCCGGTACGCGACACCTGAATGATGCGGTGCAGTTCCGCATCCTGAATCGGGCCGGTGGAGCGTGAGTCGGCGGTCACGAACAGGCTGATGGTTTTCACCTTCAACGCCACTGCCAGATGCAGCGGCCCGGTATCGCCGGTGACCAGAACATGGAAACTGTCGAGCAACGTCAGCAAGCCTTGCAGCCCCGTTTTACCGATCTGGTTATCCACGCAGGCCTGCGTTTGCGGGCCGATCAGGCTCATAAACTGTTTGGCCTTGCCGTCGTCGAACGGTGCGCCAATCAGCACGATGCGTACATTAGGGTGCTTCGCCACCAGCTCATCGGCCAGCCGCGCATAGTGCGAAACCGGCCAGCAACGCGACTCTGTTGACGCCCCCAGTTGAAAACCGATGGTGGGATGCTCGCTGCTTTTGACGCCGCGTTGATAATCCACGGGAATTTCCATCGTCGGATCGTCGCTACGGCAGCCTAAAATGGAAATCAGCTCCAGCTTGCGGCGTACGAAGTGGCCGTAATAATGGAAGATATAGTTGGTTAGCCAAGGCTCCAGCCCGCAAATGCCTGAGCTGTAGTTGTCCCTGATAATGTACTTCGCCCCGGCCAGTACGGCACTGATGATGTCATAAGGCAGATGGGAGTGCAGGATCAGCGCCAAATCCGGCTGATGTTCGCGCAACGATTTCAGCAACGGGCGGATCGTCTTGATCTTGCTGTCCCAATACACCACGCGATCGTAATAGCGGCCGTTTTCCACCAGCTCGCGGTTTTTCTTGTGCACCACCAGCGTGATGTGCGCGTTGGGATAGCGTTCCCGCATCGCCCTCAATGCCGGCGTGTTGAACATGAAGTCGCCCAACGCCGTGGTGGAATAGATAACGATATTGTCAAACTGCTGGGCGCCGTCGAACGTCGCCTTGTCCTGAAAACGGCCGTACTTCGCCGTATAGCGACGCAAGAACCAGTCTGCAACCTTGATTTTCCATTTCTTCGACATGTGCGTGCTTAATTCGCTTTAAGTTGATAATACTCGGCCAGCGTCATGCCCACCGTGCGCTGCTGCAGCCAGTCAAACAGCTGCTCCAGATCGCGGTACAGCACTTCGATATCCTGCTCGGTTTTGAACGTCGGGCTGCCGCCCGGCATAAATTCGGAGGAGTGCAGCATAAATTCGACGTAGTCATGCCCCTGCGCCAGCGACGCCTCAGCCACACTTATCATCTTGGCCACGTTGCCGCCACTCGGCCGCAACCAATTGACGGACGGTGAACGCCGCTTGCCACGCAGCCGATCATAACCTTGCTTGAACGCGTTCATCAGCGCCGAGTGCTTGTACTGAATGCTCATCGGCACTTCCAGCAGCGACGAAGCACCCGGTTTGGCAATGTTCTGTGGATCGATGAAATAGGCCTGCGACGGGAACCGGCTGTAATCGGTGCCGCCGTTGCCCTGCGGATTGCCCGGCGAAAACTGCCAGTTGACCCGCGGCGTCACCGAACAGTCCACCTGATAGCCGTATTCCAGCAGCAGCGAGGCATAATATTCGTTGAACGCCCAGCGGCCGGCGCGATGGCTGAGCATTTTGGTCTGGAAGGCATCTTCCAGCAGCTTGGTCATGTGATCGACCTTGGCGCGGATCTGATCGGCGGGATACTCGATCAAATAAGGCTTGTAGCGCCAGTCGTCGTCGGTGAGCGGCGTTAGCGGTGGGCTGTTCCAGGCATGCAGGTGCATACCCACTTCACCCGCGCCGCGGGCAATCACATCACGCGCGAACTCGACGTAAGCCGGGTCCACTGCCATTTCATAGTTGGTGAGATAAACCGGTTTGAAGGCGTATTTTTCGCACAATGCCTGAAAGCGCGGCAAGAAACGCGTGTTTTCGGTCGCGATGCGATCGTGGTTTTGCCACAGATTATCGCCTTCGGTATCAATGGTGATGAGAAACGCCGGTTTAGTCATGAATATCGAGCCTGATATCAACAGAATGCACTATGTTACGCAGGCCGTTTCGCCAGGGCAAACGACTTTGCTGCCTGGTTTGGACAACGTTGAAACGCATTCGTCCCCGGCTCGGCGATTTTTTTGCGGCCCGGCAAGAAAACCTTGCAACAGTAGCCACATGCGATCGGGTCATTTAGAATCAAAGATTGGTTTCCCAGAAAGCGACTCATGATGAACGACGCGCCAGCCCCAACTTCCGCCCCATCCGTACAGCGTATTTTGATCATAAAACTGCGCCATCACGGCGATATGCTGCTGGTCACGCCGGTCATCAGCAGCCTGCGGCAAAACTACCCGCAGGCGCAGATCGATGTGCTGCTGTATCAGGAAACGCAGGAGATGCTGGCCAGCAATCCGGAACTGTCGACGCTGTTCGCCATCGACCGCCAATGGAAAAAACAGGGCACCCGCGCGCACCTGGGGCACGAGCTGGCGCTGCTGCGCCGCCTGAAGGCGCAGCGCTACGATCTGGTGGTCAACCTGGCCGATCAGTGGCGCAGCGCCATTATCACGCGCCTGACCGGCGCGCGCATCCGTCTGGGCTTCGATTTCCCCAAACGCCGCGGCTTCCTGTGGCGCCACTGCCACACGCAGCTGGTGCCGGTCGACAATCACGCCCACCTGCATACCGTCGAACAAAACCTCTCGCTGCTGGCGCCGCTGAACCTGCCCGTGCTCAGTGATCATGTGACCATGAGTTACGATCCGCAGGATTGGCAGACCTGTGAGCAACAATTGCAGAAACAGGGCGTCGCCGGCAGTTATATTGTGGTGCAGCCCACCTCGCGCTGGTTCTTCAAATGCTGGAGCGAAGAGAAAATGGCCGCCACCCTCACCGCCTTACAGGCCGACGGCCACCAGTTGGTGATCACCTCCGGCCCCGACGCCAGAGAACAAGCCATGGTAGAACGCATTTTGGCGCTCTGCCCGCCGCAGGGCGTGATCTCGTTGGCCGGCCAGCTGACGCTGCGCCAACTGGCCGCCCTGATCGACCACGCCAAGCTGTTTATCGGCGTGGATTCGGTGCCGATGCACATGGCCGCCGCGCTGCAAACGCCGTGCGTGGCGCTGTTCGGCCCTTCCAAGCTGACGTTTTGGCGGCCGTGGCAGGCTACCGGCGCCGTGATCTGGGCCGGCGACTTCGGCGAACTGCCCGATCCGGACGCCATCGATACCGGCACCGACGAACGGTATCTCGACCTTATTCCTACAGACGCGGTGATTGCAGCCGCGCGGAGCACGCTGGCATGAAAGCATTTCGTTTGGCGATCGTTCGCCAAAAGTACCGCCCAGACGGCGGAGCCGAACGTTTCGTTTCCCGCGCCCTGGAAGCGCTGGAGCAACAGGATCTCGATCTGAACGTCATCACTCGCGAATGGCAGGGTGACGCCAATCCCAACTGGCACATCCACCTGTGCAATCCGTTAAAGCTCGGCCGTATCAGCCGTGAACGGGGCTTCGCCGTGGCGGCCAGGGCGCTGTGGCAGAAAGAGCGTTTCGATCTGGTGCAAAGCCACGAGCGCATTCCCGGCTGCGACATCTACCGCGCCGGCGACGGCGTGCACCGCCGCTGGCTGCTGCAGCGCGCGCGCCTGCTGCCGGAATGGCGCCGCAAGTGGCTGTTCTCCAATCGTTATCATCGCTATGTGATGTGCGCCGAACGCGCCATGTACGCCGCACCGGAGCTGAAAGCCGTCATCTGCAACGCCGAGATGATCAAGCAGGAAATCATCGCCGACTTTGGCGTACCCGCCGACAAAATCACGGTGATCTATAACGCCATCGACAATCAAAAATTCCCGCCCGCCGACGAGGCCCAGCGCCAACGTCTGCGCGAGCAGTATCAGATCCCGCAACAGGCGCACTGCCTGATCTTCGTCGGTTCCGGCTTTGAACGCAAAGGGCTGGCCGCCGCCATCCGCGCCGTGGCGGCGACCGACAGCCACCTGTTGGTGGTCGGCAAAGACAAGGCCGAAAAACGCTACCGGGCGCTGACGCAGTCGCTGGGCTGCGGCGATCGGGTTCACTTTATGGGCGTGCAGAAACAGACCTTGCCGTTCTATCAGGCCGCGGACGCGCTGCTGCTGCCGACGCTGTACGATCCGTTCCCGAATGTGATTCTGGAAGCGATGTCGTGCGGCCTGCCGGTTATCACCAGCGCCACCTGCGGCGGCGCCGAGTTTATCACCCCCGGCCAGAACGGCTTCGTGACCGACGCGCTCGACGTACCGGCCATCACGGAGGCCATTCGGGCGCTGCCGCGCCAGGCGCTGGGATCATCCATGGGCGAAGCGGCGAGATTGCGCATTATGACGGCTACGCCGGCGCATCTGTCCGAACAGCTGATTTCCCTCTATAACCGGTTACTGGATTAGCTATGCGTATTCTGATGATCATCGACGGCCTGCCGGGAGGCGGCGCGGAAAAAGTGGTGCTGACCCTGTGCCAGGGCATGCAGCAACAGGGGCATGACGTCAGTCTGATCTCGCTGCGCGACGTCTGCAATTATCCTATCCCGTCAGGCATTGATTATCAGGTGGTGGCCGATCGCAGCCGCGCCCCCTGGCGCAAGCTGACCGAGCTGCCGCGCCGCGCCGCCGCGCTGGATCGGGCGATAGCCGAACACGAGCGCCAACGCGGCGCGTTCGATCTGGTGTTCTCCAACCTGCATAAAACCGATCGCATCGTCAGCCGCAGCAAGCGGTTGGCCGCGGATCGCCTGTGGTTCTGCATTCACGGCATTCTCTCCACCTCCTATCTCGGCCACCGCACGGGCCTGGACCGCTGGCTGAAGCAACGCAAAATCGCCAACGTTTACCAGGGGAGAAATATCGTCGCCGTTTCACGGGCGGTTGGCGACGATCTGCAGCAGAACTTGCCGATTCGCCCACGCCGGCTGGCGGTCATCAACAACCCGTTCGACATCGACGCCATCCAGCAACAGGCGGCGGCGCCTTGCGAACTGGCCGGCCAGGACTATCTGGTGCACGTCGGCCGCTTTCACGCCACCAAGCGGCATGACCGTCTGCTGAAAGCCTATGCGCTCTCGGGCATTCAGGCACCGCTGGCCTTGATAGGCACCGGGGACGACGCCAGAGTCGCCGAGGTCAAACGTCTGGCGACAGAGCTGGGCATCGCAGAGCGCGTGCGATTTCTCGGCTTCCAGGCCAATCCCTACCCGTTTATTCGTCATGCCTCGCTGCTGGTGCTCAGCTCCGACAGCGAAGGGTTTGGCAACGTGCTGGTAGAATCGCTGCTGTGCGGCACGCCGGTGGTCAGCACCCGTTGCCCGGGCGGCCCTGCGGAAATTCTGGAAAAAGCCGGCATGGCTAACGCGCTGGCGGAATTAAATGAAGCGTCGCTGGCAGAAAAAATGACGGAAATTTACGCCAATCCGCCGCAGATAAATCAACAGCAATTGCTGAGTTATGGGCTGGAGCCTATTTGCCGTCAATATATTGAGCTGAAAGAAAAATAATAGAGAAATAAATAAGGCAGGGGATACCTGCCTTATTTTCCTCGTTAGCTGAGCGCCTGCATTTTCTGCCAAACCTCGTCGACAGAAACATCCTCACAGTGCCCCGACTCACTCTGCAAAATATGATGACGGCCGGTCCATGGATGCCAGGAGGCTTTATCGGTATCGCCAAAGAACACCACCATGTCCTTATTCAACGCGGCGGCAAGATGCATCTGCCCACCGTCGCTGCACAGCACCCGGTCGCATAAATCGAACCCGCCCAACAGCTCACGTACCGACGCCGTCGGATAAAGCGCGACGCGTTCGTTTTGACACAGCGCCAGCAGCTGCTCGGCGCGCTGCTGGTCACCGATGTCGTCCGGCGCCAGCGTGCCCTGCGGCGACCAGAAGATCAGCACGCCGGTGTGGGGATCGGCAACCAGACGGTTGATGATTTCGGCATAGCGTTCAACCGGCCAACGTCGTTTCGGGCTGCGGCTGCTGATGTGCACGGCGCATACGCGCTCGACCGGCGGCAGACGCTCTTGTAGCCGTTGCGCCGCCAATTGCCGCTCTTCAGGCGTCAGAAACACCCGCACCGGCGGGATCGGTATGGATTGGTCGGTTATCGCCGATAAATAGCTGTAGGTATGTTCGACCTGATGTTGACCGTGGAAATCGTCCTTGCGGAACGGGCGATGAATATCTTTCGTGCCCAAATCGGCGCCGATGATATGGGTGGCGCCGGCCATTTTCGCTAAACGCAAACTGTATTTGCAAGGCACCGGGTTGGCCAGAATGACCGCATCGAACTTTATTTTTCGCAGCTTCAGGAAGATCATCAGGCGTTCGAAATAAACGCCCAACGTCGTTTCATTCTTCGCCTTGTGCTTGGCCTTTTTATAGACAAAAACTTTCTCGAGATGAGGATTGTTTTTAACGACATCCTGGCTGACTTTATTGATCAGCAGATAAACTTTAGCGTCCGGATAGGCAATTTTCACCCCTTCAATCAGAGGCGTGGTGCAAACAAGATCGCCGATGTTGTCGCGGCGAATAATTAAAATATTCTTCATTCCGAGCCTGTCGGCGAAATCGCTCGCCGGTTGTCTGAAACTGACACCCAAGGTTACCAAATTAGCGCCTTTCCCTTCCAGTTATGGTACTATTCCGAATAACCCATATAAATGAAATTGATAGAATGTTGCTGCGTTTATATCAGGTACTACTCTACCTCATCCAACCCCTGATCTGGCTCCGCTTACTGCTGCGCAGCCGCAAAGCTCCAGCCTACCGTAAACGCTGGGCGGAACGCTATGGCTTCTGCGCCGGGAAAGTCGTGCCAGGCGGCATCATGCTGCATTCCGTCTCCGTCGGCGAAACGCTGGCGGCCATCCCGTTGGTACGGGCGCTGCGCCACCGTTACCCCGCTTTGCCGATAACTGTGACCACAATGACCCCAACAGGTTCAGAACGCGTCCAGTCTGCTTTCGGCAAAGACGTACATCATGTCTATCTGCCCTACGATCTGCCCGGTTCCATGAACCGCTTCCTCGATCAGGTGAATCCCAAGCTGGTGATCATCATGGAAACCGAGCTGTGGCCTAACCTGATTAACGCGCTGCACCAGCGGCAAATCCCCCTGGTTATCGCCAATGCGCGTCTGTCGGCCCGCTCCGCCGCCGGCTATAAGAAAATTGGCGGGTTCATGCGCGATATGCTGCGCCGCATTACGCTGATCGCCGCACAGAACCAGGAAGACGGCGATCGGTTTATCGAACTGGGCCTGAAGCGCTCGCAGCTGGCCGTGACCGGCAGCCTGAAATTCGATATCTCCGTCACCCCGGAGCTGGCCGCCCGCGCCGTTACGCTGCGCCGCCAATGGGCACCGCGCCGCCCGGTGTGGATCGCCACCAGCACCCATGACGGTGAAGAAACCATCCTGCTGGAAGTACACCGCAAACTGCTGGAAACACACCCCGACCTGCTGCTGATCCTGGTGCCGCGTCATCCGGAACGCTTCCCGACCGCCAAGGAGCTGGTGCAGAAAGCCGGCTTCAGCTACACCCTGCGCAGCAGCGGCGAAATTCCGTCCGGCAGCACCCAGGTGGTGATCGGCGATACCATGGGCGAACTGATGCTGCTGTACGGCATCGCCGATCTGGCCTTTGTCGGCGGCAGCCTGGTGGAACGCGGCGGTCACAACCCGCTGGAAGCCGCCGCGCACGCCATCCCGGTGCTGATGGGCCCGCATACCTTCAACTTTAAAGACATCTGCGCCAAGCTCTCGCAGGCCGAAGGCCTGATCACCGTGACCGATGTGGATTCGCTGGTGAAGGAAGTGGAAACCCTGTTAACCGACGAAGACTACCGTCGTTACTACGGCCGCCATGCGGTGGAAGTGCTGTATCAGAATCAAGGAGCGTTGCAGCGCCTGCTGCAGCTGCTGGAACCGCACCTGCCGCCCCGGAGCCACTGAATGAGCAGCCGCAAAAGCCTGTCGGTAGTGATGATCGCCAAAAACGAAGCCGGGCTGTTGCCGGACTGTCTGCGTTCGGTCGAGTGGGCCGATGAAATCATCGTGCTGGACTCCGGCAGCGAGGACGACAGCGTCGCCGTCGCCGAAAGCCTGGGCGCCAAAGTCTTCACGCACACCGACTGGCAAGGGTTCGGCAAGCAACGTCAGCTGGCGCAAAGCTACGCCAGCCATGACTACGTATTGATGATCGACGCCGACGAACGCGTCACGCCCGAGCTGCGGCAATCCATCGAGCGGGTGTTGAACGCGCCGGACGATGGCGCCGTCTACAGCTGCGCGCGGCGCAACCTGTTTCTAGGCCGCTTCATGCGCCACAGCGGCTGGTATCCCGACCGCGTCAACCGCCTGTACGCCAACCAACGCTATCGCTATAACGACGATCTGGTGCACGAATCGCTGAACATCGGCGACGCCAAGGTGATCCCCCTCAGCGGCGATATGCTGCACCTGACCTGCCGCGACTTCTTCGCCTTTCAGCGCAAACAGCTGCGTTACGCCGAAGAGTGGGCCACGCAGCGCCACCGGGCCGGCAAGCGTTGCGGCTACCTGTCTATTCTGACCCACACGCTCGGCGCCTTCGTCAAAACCTGGCTGCTGCGTGCCGGCTTCCTCGACGGTAAACAGGGGTTGCTGTTAGCGGTGGTCAACGCGCAATATACCTTCAATAAATATGCCGCATTATGGGCATTGGGCCGCAACTACTCAGAGAAGTGAATCATGACCAGCAAAGCCATCTATCCCGGGACCTTCGATCCCATGACCAACGGCCACCTGGATTTAGTGACACGCGCGTCACTGATGTTCGATCACGTGATTCTGGCCATCGCCGCCAGCCCGAGCAAAAAACCGCTGTTCAGTCTGGAGGAGCGCGTGGCGTTGGCGACGCAGGTCACCTCGCATCTGGGCAATGTGGAAGTGCTGGGTTTCAGCGAGCTGATGGCGCACTTCGCCGCTCACCAGAATGCCAATATCCTGGTGCGCGGCCTGCGTGCGGTGTCTGACTTTGAATATGAATTGCAGCTGGCGAACATGAACCGCCATTTGATGCCGACGCTGGAAAGCGTGTTCCTGATGCCTTCCGAAGAGTGGTCGTTCATCTCCTCCTCACTGGTGAAGGAGGTCGCCCGTCACGGCGGCGATATCTCGCCTTTCCTGCCTGATGTGGTCACCCAGGCGCTGATGGCGAAGCTCGCCGCCGAGTGATGCTCAGCGCTGGCAGCGGCGGCAAAAGAAGGTGCTGCGCTGCCCGTGCTTGGCGGATTCGATCGGCGTGCCGCACGCGCGGCACGGTTCTCCCGCCCGCCCGTAAACCTGCAGCTCCTGCGCGAAATACCCCGGTTTGCCGTCCGACTGCAAAAAGTCGCGCAATGTCGTGCCGCCCTGCTCGATAGAGCGCTGCAATACCGCCTTGATGGTCTTCACCAGCAGTTCCGCTTCGGTTTTGCTCAACGATCCCGCCGGACGATCGGGCAAGATCCCGGCGCTGAACAGCGATTCGCTGGCGTAAATGTTACCGACCCCGACCACCAGCTTATTATCCATCAGCCACGGTTTGATCAGCGTGCGCTTATTACGTGATTTTTCATACAGGTAGTCGCCGTTGAACGCTTCACTCAGCGGTTCCGGCCCCAGATGCGCCAACACGCTGCTGGCCGCCAGGTCTTCGCACCACAGCCAGGCGCCGAAACGGCGCGGATCGGTATAGCGCAAGATCATGCCGTTGCTGATCACCAGATCGACGTGGTCGTGTTTGCCGGCTTCATCTTCGTTTTCCTCGCGCAGTATGCGCAGGCTGCCCGACATGCCCAGGTGCACGATAATCCAACCGCTCTCCAGCTCGATCAGCAGGTATTTGGCCCGGCGCTGCACGCTGAGCACCGGCCGATCGCTCAGCGTCAGGATCTGCTCGGAAACCGGCCAGCGCAGGCGCGCGTTGCGCACCACCGCATACTGAATGCTGTGGCCGACAAGATAAGGCTCTATACCGCGTCTGCTCGTCTCAACTTCCGGTAATTCAGGCATCTGGCTTCCCCTCCGACGTTTTCTACCCTTTATAAAACAAAAAACCCGGCCAAGGCCGGGTTTTTCATTAATCCACTAAAATTATTTAATTTTAGCTTCTTTGTATACTACGTGCTGACGGACAACTGGATCGAATTTCTTCAGTTCCAATTTTTCCGGCTTAGTACGCTTGTTCTTCGTGGTGGTATAGAAGTGACCAGTACCAGCAGAAGAAACCAGCTTGATCTTCTCGCGAACACCTTTAGCCATGATTCAGTTCCTTAATACTTCTCACCACGGGCACGCAGATCGGCCAGAACCGTCTCAATACCCTTCTTATCGATAACACGCATACCTTTAGCAGATACACGCAGAGTTACAAAGCGCTTCTCAGCCTCAACCCAAAAACGGTGTGAGTGCAGGTTAGGCAGAAAACGGCGTTTGGTCGCGTTCATTGCGTGGGAACGGTTGTTACCGCTCACCGGGCGCTTGCCAGTAACTTGGCAGACTCGGGACATGTCTATTCTCCAAAAATCAAATCAGCTCGAGCTTCGTATAGGGTATGGCCGCCTCGTCAGGCTTTTAGAGCCCATCTCAGCAAACTTCATACTGAGGAGACTCTCGTCATCAGGTAGAAACCACACATCAGGTCAGAAACCTGCTGAGATAGGCTCTTGCGCCAAACCCAAGATTCTCAAAGGTGGCGTAGTATACGCTCTGAAGCGTAAGTGCTCAAGTCCCGAACAGCTAAAGATCCCACAAGGATCGCGAAAAAATCGCTTAAAGCCATCCGCGCTCGGCAAAAGAGACGCATTCACCCCGACCGATCACCAAATGATCAAGCACTCGGATCTCCAATAACTGACAGGCTTTCACCACCTGTTCCGTTATCAAACGGTCGGCATGACTGGGTTCAGCCTTACCCGAAGGGTGATTATGCGCGAGAATCAGCGCGGCGGCATTAGCCTTCAACGCTTCACGCACAATTTCTCTCGGGTAGACGACGACGCTGCTGATGGTACCAGCAAACATCTCCTGATGGCGAATAACCCGGTGCTGATTGTCTAAAAACAATACCAAAAAGACCTCTCGCTCGCGATGCGCCAGCAGGCTTTGCAGATAATGCTGGGTGACGCGCGGATTGAGCATGGCGTTTTCCTGCGACAAATGGCTGGAAAAGAAGCGCAGCGCCAGCTCGGCAATCGCCTGTAGCTGCGTATAGCTGGCGTCCCCCAGACCTTTTTGGCTGCAAAAAGCCTGATGGTCGGCCGACATCAGGTGATAAAGCGAGCCGAACCGACGCAGCAGCTGCTCCGCCAGCTGCATCACGTGCACGCCGGGCAACCCGGTACGCAAGAAAATGGCCAACAGCTCTGCGTCGGACAGCGCCGCCGCCCCCTGCATCAACAGCTTTTCACGCGGCGCCAGCGCACCCGGCCAGCACGCCACAATCGGGTTGCTCATCGTATTCCTCCCTGAAAGGGCTACAGCATGCCATGTGCCACCCGGCGCGTTCGACAGGTGTTTGATAACATTGCGAAGTGTTTCGCAAAGCACAATGTAATACCCTGCAGCCATTGCGGAATCACTCACCTGAACGGCGGATATGCTAAAATGGCGCATCTTTCGGCTTTCAATCGGACAATGATGATGACGGGACTTTCCGGCAAACATATTGTGCTTGGCATCAGCGGCGGCATCGCCGCCTACAAATGCCCAGAGCTGGTGCGCCGCCTGCGCGACAGGGGCGCAGAAGTGCGCGTGGTGATGACCCACGCCGCCAAGGCGTTCATTACGCCGCTGACGCTGCAGGCCGTTTCCGGCCACCCGGTGTCCGACGATCTGTTGGATCCCGCCGCCGAAGCCGCCATGGGCCACATCGAACTCGGCAAATGGGCGGATCTGGTGATTCTGGCGCCGGCGACCGCCGATCTGCTGGCGCGCGTCGCCGCCGGCATGGCCAACGATCTGCTGACCACCGTCTGCCTGGCGACCGATGCCCCCATCGCCGCCGCCCCCGCCATGAACCAGCAGATGTATCGCGCCGCCGCCACGCAGGCCAACCTGCAAACGCTGCAGGCGCGCGGCATGCTGCTCTGGGGGCCGGACAGCGGCAGCCAGGCCTGCGGCGACGTCGGTCCGGGCCGCATGCTGGATCCGCTGGACATCGTCGACCTGGCGAACGGTCATTTCTCCGCCCCGCAGGATCTGCAACATTTGCAGGTTATGATCACCGCCGGCCCGACGCGTGAAGCGCTGGATCCGGTACGTTTCATCAGCAACCACAGCTCCGGCAAAATGGGCTTCGCGATTGCCCGCGCCGCCGCCGCCCGCGGCGCGCAGGTGACGCTGATCGCCGGGCCGGTCAATCTGCCGACGCCGCCATCGGTCACCCGAGTGGACGTCACCAGTGCGCTGGAGATGGAGCAGGCGGTGCAACAGCGCGCCGCGCAGCAGCAGATTTTCATCTCCTGCGCCGCCGTGGCCGATTACCGCCCCGAGCAGATCGCCGATGAAAAAATAAAAAAACAGGGTGATGAAATCGTCCTCAAGATGGTAAAAAACCCCGATATCGTCGCCGGCGTGGCGGCGATGACCAAAAATCGACCGTTTGTCGTGGGGTTTGCCGCCGAAACCCAGAATGTGGAAGAATACGCGCGGCAAAAACTGGCGCGTAAGAAGCTGGATTTGATTTGCGCTAACGATGTATCGCTTGCAGAGCACGGGTTCAACAGCGACACCAATGCCCTGCACCTTTTTTGGCAGAATGGAGAAAAGCGCCTGGCGCTGAGCGACAAGGCACTCCTTGGCCAACGTTTAATAGACGAGATAGTCAGCCGTTATGATGAAAAAAATCGACGTTAAGATCCTCGACCCGCGCATCGGTCAGGATTTCCCGCTACCGACCTACGCCACGCCGGGCTCCGCCGGTCTCGACCTGCGCGCCTGCCTGGACAGCGCGGTGGAGCTGGCGCCGGGTGAAACCACGCTGTTGCCTACCGGCCTCGCGATCCACATCGCCGACGCCGGCCTGGCGGCGGTGATCCTGCCGCGCTCCGGCCTGGGCCACAAGCACGGCGTCGTGCTGGGCAACCTGGTCGGCCTGATCGACTCCGATTATCAGGGCCAGCTGATGGTGTCCGTTTGGAACCGCGGCCAGAAACACTTCACCATCGAGCCGGGCGAACGTATCGCGCAGATGGTCTTCGTGCCGGTGGTGCAGGCCGAATTCAACCTGGTGGAAGAATTCGACAGCAGCGAGCGCGGCGAAGGCGGCTTCGGCCACTCGGGGCGCCACTAAGCGCCATCCAAGGCACGATGGCCGGCAGGGAAACGTCGCCTGAACCTTGCCTTTCCGGGGAGAAGGATGTCTCTGCGGCAAAGTTTTACCGCGACAATTGCAGCGCACACCAGGCAGCGCGGAAAAAGGCCGTTAAGGCCGCTGACCCCAGTATCGTAAAAAAGCTATCACATAAGCCGCACAGAGCCTGCTCTGCAGCGGCCGGTGCGCGGGTTTCCGTCAGTTAAGTTTTAGCAAGGGTCTAATCAGACATGGCAGAAAAAGAAAATACGAAAAGGAATCGGCGCGAGGAAATATTGCAGGCGTTAGCCCAGATGCTGGAGTCCAGCGACGGCAGCCAACGCATCACCACCGCCAAGCTCGCCGCGAACGTGGGTGTTTCTGAAGCTGCGCTGTACCGGCATTTCCCCAGCAAGACACGGATGTTCGACAGCCTGATCGAGTTTATCGAAGACAGTCTGATCACCCGCATCAACCTGATCTTGCAGGACGAGAAAGAGACGTTTAATCGTCTGCGCCTGATTTTACTGCTGATTCTGGGCTTTGCGGAACGCAACCCGGGGCTGACGCGCATCATGACCGGCCACGCGCTGATGTTTGAACAGGATCGCCTGCAGGGCCGCATCAACCAGCTGTTCGAACGCATCGAGGCGCAGCTGCGCCAGGTGTTGAAAGAGCGTAAATTGCGCGAAGGCAAAGGCTTTATCGTCGATGAAACGCTGCTGGCGAGCCAGCTGCTGGCCTTCTGCGAAGGCATGTTGTCGCGCTATGTGCGTTCGGAATTCCGCTATCGCCCAACGCAGGAATTCGACGCCCGCTGGCCGCTGTTGGCGGCCCAGCTGCAATAAAGATAACGCCGGGCATGCCCGGCGTTTTTACTTACACCCCGTACTGCTCGCGGTAAGCGCGCACCGCCGCCAGGTGGTCCGCCATTTCCGGCTTCTCTTCCAGATAAGCGATCAGGTCCTTCAGCGTCACGATCGAAATCACCTTGCAATGGTAGTCGCGTTCCACTTCCTGAATGGCGGAGATATCCGCGCGGCCGCGTTCCTGACGGTCGAGGGAGATCAGCACGCCCGCCAGCGAAGCGCCGCTGGCGCCGATGATTTCCATCGACTCGCGGATCGCGGTGCCGGCGGTGATCACATCGTCTACCAACATCACGCGCCCCTGCAGCGGGCTGCCGACCAGCGAACCGCCTTCGCCGTGGGTCTTGGCTTCCTTGCGGTTAAAACAGTAAGGCACGTCGCGCTCATGGTGTTCCGCCAGCGCCACCGCCGTGGTGGTGGCAATAGGAATGCCTTTATAGGCCGGGCCAAACAGCAGGTCGAAATCGATGCCGGAGTCCATCAGGGCTTCGGCGTAGAAGCGCCCCAACAGCGCAAGATCGCGCCCGGTATTAAACAGGCCGGCATTGAAGAAATACGGGCTGGTGCGGCCGGACTTCAGGGTGAACTCGCCGAATTTCAATACCTGCTTGTTAAGCGCGAACTCGATAAACTGGCGCTGATAGGCTTTCATTACTGCTTCTCCTCGTCTGAATCTGCTTGGGTCTTGTCATTGCTGCCGCCCGATCGCCGGGCATAAAAAAGGCGACTTCTCAGTCGCCTTAAAAAATCAGTCCGCCAGCGCCGCTTTCTGCGCCTGGAAGATGGTTTCGATGCCCCCTCGGGCCAGCGCCAATAGCGCCAACAGCTCATCGTGGCTGAACGGCTCGCCTTCGGCGGTACCCTGCACTTCAATCATGCGGCCATCTTCCATCATCACTACGTTCATGTCGGTTTCCGCCGCGGAATCCTCCACATACTCCAGATCGCACAGCGCTTCGCCATTGACGATGCCGACGGAAACCGCCGCCACCATGCCCTTCATCGGGTTGGCTTTCAGCTTGCCGTTGGCCACCAGCGTGTTCAGCGCATCGGCCAGCGCCACGCAGGCGCCGGAGATGGAGGCGGTGCGGGTACCGCCGTCGGCCTGCAGTACGTCGCAGTCGAGGGTGATGGTGAATTCACCGAGCTTTTTCAGATCCACCGCGGCGCGCAGCGAGCGCGCGATCAGACGCTGGATCTCCAGCGTGCGGCCACCCTGCTTGCCTTTGGCGGCTTCACGGGCATTGCGGCTGTGGGTAGAGCGCGGCAGCATGCCGTACTCGGCGGTGATCCAACCTTGCCCCTGGCCTTTCAGGAAGCGCGGAACGCCCTCTTCTACCGTGGCGGTGCACAAGACTTTGGTATCGCCAAACTCAACCAGCACTGAACCTTCAGCGTGTTTGGTATAGTGACGGGTCAGTGTCAGGGGGCGAACTTGCTGTGGTGCTCTGCCTGCAGGACGCATGGGCTCTCTCCGGCTTCAAATCAACGATTGGCTGCGCATTATACGGGCTTCGTGACGTAATGCCTATCCTGCCCGCAGCCGCGACGCTATAATCGCCCCATCTTTTCCTATTACGGGTACGCATCAATGATCCGCAGCATGACCGCCTACGCCCGGCGTGAAATCAAGGGTGAATGGGGCAGCGCAGCCTGGGAGCTGCGTTCCGTTAACCAGCGCTACTTAGAAACCTACATCCGCCTGCCGGAACAATTCCGCAGCCTGGAGCCGGTGATCCGTGAACGTATCCGTGGCCGCCTGACCCGCGGCAAAGTCGAATGCAACCTGCGTTTCGAACTGGATCCAAGCGCGCAAAGCTCGCTGATCCTGAACGAAAAACTGGCCAAACAGCTGGTCGAAGCCGCCAACTGGGTGAAAATGCAGAGCGACGAAGGGGAAATCAACCCGATCGACGTGCTGCGCTGGCCGGGCGTGATGTCCGCGCAGGAGCAGGATCTGGACGCCATCAGCGCCGAGCTGATGCAGTCGCTGGACGGTGCGCTGGATGACTTCATCGTCGCACGCGAAAGCGAAGGCGCCGCGCTGAAAACGCTGATCGAACAACGCCTCGACGGCGTCAGTGCCGAAGTGGTCAAAGTGCGCGCCCAGATGCCGAACATCCTGCAATGGCAGCGCGAGCGTCTGGTCAGCAAGCTGGAAGAGGCGCAGGTACAGCTGGAAAACACCCGCCTGGAGCAAGAGCTGGTGCTGATGGCGCAACGCATCGACGTCGCCGAAGAGCTGGACCGTCTGGAAGCGCACGTGAAAGAGACGCACAACATCCTGAAGAAGAAAGAAGCCGTCGGCCGCCGCCTCGACTTTATGATGCAGGAGTTCAACCGCGAATCGAACACCCTGGCCTCCAAGTCGATCAACGCCGACGTCACCGCTTCCGCCATCGAGCTGAAAGTGCTGATCGAGCAGATGCGCGAGCAGATCCAGAATATCGAGTGATCCCGCTCCGCACGCCACCAAGCCCGCGCCAAGCGGGCTTTTTTATGGCTACAGATCAGCGATAAGCGGCCGCCTGCTCTTCACCCGTCAGCCCCATTTTCTGTAGCTGCACCGTAATGCTCCAGGTTGAGCGCTCGAACTCATCGCTCAGCGCTTCCAGCGTCGCCCCGGCCGCATGGCTCTCGCGCAGCCGCAGTTTTTCCTCTTCCGACCAGGGGAAGTAGGCATTGGCCGGCCGACCCTCGGTGCGATTTTTCTGCCGCTTCTCTTCCGGCGTCAGCCGGGCTTTTTCCTGCAGTTCGGACTCGCCATCGAACTCGTTGGCCAACGCGAACAGCAGGCGGATAGCCTCCGGCGCACAGGCCGCAGAAGCCGGTCTCAACAGCTCGCCGGTATCGGGATTAACGCCGTTGGCCAGCGCCCTGAGCAACGTGCCGGTATTCATCGTTCGCCTCCTTGTTCGAGAAAATGCGCGCCGGTCACGGCACCTTTCCCAAACATGTTTCTCCGCCTCAGCCAAGAAAACCACGCTTTGCGTCGGGAAAAATCACTCATTGCGATCCAGGTTCCAGGCGTTTGCACGCGAGTGACGGCGATTGCATCAGGTTGCGAGCCGGCATGCCTCTGGGGAGAGGGCTCGCCGGGGAGCTTATGAAAAACTGCCGGACAGCGCGTGTGGATGACATTTGGCAAGATATCCCGCATGCCATAAGTATTTTGTTCTAATTATCACGCAAGGTAATGAAAGGACGACGATGCTGTGGCTAAATGTGTTTTTTTCCTGCCCGTGAACCGTACGGACCGTTTATGCCACAAATTCTGCAATTTATTATGGCTCTGGTGGTGATCATCGCCCTGGCGCTGCTGGTCAGCAATAATCGCAAGAAAATCCGCCTGCGCTATATCATCCAGCTGCTGGTGATCGAAGGCGCGCTGGCCTATTTCTTCCTGCATTCCGCCAGCGGGCTCAGCGTGATCAAACACGTCGCCGGCTTCTTCGACACCCTGCTCGCCTACGCCGCCCAAGGATCGGAGTTCGTGTTCGGCGGCATGAGCAAGGATGGCCTGGCGTTCATCTTCCTCGGCGTTTTGTGCCCTATCATCTTTATTTCCGCCCTGATCGGCATTTTGCAGCATTTCCGTATCCTGCCGCTGATCATCCGCCTGGTCGGCACCCTGCTGTCCAAGGTCAACGGCATGGGCAAGCTGGAGTCGTTCAACGCCGTCAGCACGCTGGTGCTGGGGCAGTCGGAGAACTTTATCGCCTACAAGGGCATCATCGGCGATATCTCGCCGCGCCGCATGTACACCATGGCCGCGACCGCCATGTCGACGGTTTCGCTCTCCATCGTCGGCGCCTACATGTCGATGATCGACGCACAATATGTGGTGGCGGCCTTGATCCTTAATATGTTCAGCACCTTCATCATCCTGTCGATCATCAACCCGTATCAGGTCGAAGACGAGCCGGAGCTGAAGCTGAACAAACTGCATGAAGATCAGAGCTTCTTCGAAATGTTGGGTGAGTACATTCTGGCCGGCTTCAAGATTGCGATGATCATCGCGGCGATGCTGATCGGCTTTATCGCACTGATCTCCGCCGTCAATGCGCTGTTCTCCGCGGTGCTCGGCATCAGCTTCCAGCAGATCCTCGGCTATGTGTTCTATCCGCTGGCCTGGCTGATCGGCATCCCGGCGGAAGAGGCGCTGAAGGCGGGCAGCATCATGGCGACCAAACTGGTGGCCAACGAATTCGTGGCGATGATTGAGCTGAAGAAAATCGCGGCGGAGCTGTCGCCGCGCGGGCTGGGCATTCTGTCGGTGTTCCTGGTGTCGTTCGCCAACTTCGCCTCCATCGGCATCGTCGCCGGTGCCATCAAGGGGCTGAACGAGCAGCAAGGCAACGTGGTTTCCCGTTTTGGCCTGAAGCTGGTTTATGGCTCGACGCTGGTGAGCCTGCTGTCGGCGGCCATCGCCGGCCTAGTGCTGTAATCCCCACTCCCGGCCGCATGGCCGGGAGTTCGCTTTAAAACGCCACGCACACCGGTGCATCCACCCGCATCACCGAATCCTGCGCAAACTGCTGCTTATAGCCGCTGCGTAGCGCCTCGATATTCGCCTCGCTCTCTTTGCCCGGCGAATGGATCAACAGCAGCGCCTTGCTGTTCTCGCGCGCCAGCTTGCCGTCGTGGCCCAGCCACTGCCCTTTGGCATCAAAGACCGTCAGCCCGTCTTTAAAGCGGGGCGTCACCTGGCTGTCGACGAAGGTTTGCCACTCGGCCGCGGTGATCGTCGGCCCCGCCGGGCGATTCAGGCCGAAGTAGAGCGTTGTTTGCACCAGCGGATCGCCAGCACGGCAAGCCAGGGCGGATGGCACAGCCTGGTGGCCTGGTGCCACGCAGCCGCTCAGCAGCAGGGCGGCTACCACGGCGCCGGCGGCCAGTTTCGGGGAGTTTTTCATCTGCAGTCTCGGTTTCTCGGTTGAAGGGTTAGCTGCAAAAAGCATAGTCAGCGATGGAAACCAGCGCGAAATTTCTAATGCTTTCATCAACAGCCAGATGTTAAAAAAGGCTGGTTACCGGCAATAAAAACGGAGTTTGGATTAGCTAAATTAATCCGAAACGCCATCGGTGAAAAAAACTCAGTGGCGCGCGCCATCGGCGGCGATTACCCTGCCGGCCATCATTCTGACGCAAGTACGCTGTGAATCCCTTATGTTACTGAGCATCCTTTATATCATCGGCATCACCGCCGAAGCCATGACCGGCGCGCTGGCGGCCGGCCGCCGCCAAATGGACATGTTCGGCGTGATCATCATCGCTTCGGTCACGGCGATCGGCGGCGGGTCGGTGCGCGATATGCTGCTCGGGCATTTTCCATTGGGCTGGGTCAAACACCCGGAATACATCGTCATCGTCGCGATAGCGGCGATCGTCACCACCTGGGTGGCTCCTCTGATGCGCCATCTGCGCCGCCTGTTCCTGGTGCTCGACGCCGTCGGCCTGATCGTCTTCTCCATCATCGGCGCACAGGTAGCCCTGGATATGGGGCATAGCACCATTATCGCCGCCATCGCCGCGGTGATCACCGGCGTCTTCGGCGGGGTGCTGCGCGATATGTTCTGCAACCGCATCCCGCTGGTTTTCCAGAAAGAGATCTACGCCGGCATCTCCTTCAGCGCCGCCTGGCTGTATATCGGCCTGCAGCACCTCAGCCTGCCGCACAATCTGGTGGTGATCCTCACGTTGGTCGCCGGCCTGAGCGCGCGCCTGATCGCCCTGCGCTTCCGCCTCGGCCTGCCGGTGTTCAACTACCAGCATCCGGATCACTGATCGTCCGGCAGCATGTACCGTGCCAGATAATCCACGAACACCCGGACTTTCGGCAACATGTGCCGGTTAGAGGGCCACACGGCAGAAAACGCGCCGCGCTCGGGCGTGCTGTCTTGCAGCACCGCCGTCAGCTGCCCGCCGCGCAGAGCCTGGCTCAAAGTGAAATCCGGCAGGTAGGCGATGCCCAATCCCTGCTGCGCCGCATGGATTAGCGCCTCAACGCTGCTGAAACTCATCGTCACCGGCAAGCTTAACAACAGCGCCTCATCGTCGGCGCTCAGCCGCCACGCTTGCAACTGCTGCCCGCCCGGGAAGCGATAACGCAAACAAGCATGCTCGAGCAGATCCGCCGGTTTCAACGGCGTTCCGCGCCGGCGGAAGTAGTCCGGCGCGCCGACCAAAACCTGGCGAAACGGTCCAAGACGCCGCGCCATCAGGCGGGAATCAGCCAGCTCTCCGCCGCGAACCGCCACATCAACGCCCTCGGCGATCAGATCCGCGATGCGATCGTTGAAGTCCACATCCAACTCAATCTCAGGATAACGTGCGGTAAAATCAGCCAACAGCGGCACCAGCATGCGGTAACCGATGGCGGGCATGCTGACGCGCAGCTTGCCGCGCGGCGCCTCTGAAATACGTGCCATCTCGGCTTCAGCGTTCTCGATATCACTAACAATACGCCGGCAGCGTTCGTAAAATAGCGCCCCTTCCTCCGTCAAATTGATGCGCCGGGTGCTGCGGTTGAACAGCCTAACGCCCAACGACGCCTCCAGCCGCGCCACGCTTTTACCCACCGCCGAGGCTGACACCCCCAATCGCTCCCCAGCAGCGACAAAGCTGCACGATTCGGCAGCGCGAACAAACGCCAGCAGCCCGCTCAAACTTTCCATATGGCCCCCATTAGAGCGTTTTTGTCCTGAAAGTGTGGAATTCAGCCTTATTTTTAACCTATTCAGTCTTATTTATCATCCATACCCATCGAAACCACCGCATCAGGAATCGCCCATGAACGCTCATCCATCCCGGAATGCGCACCCGCAGCGCTGGCTCATACTCTTTTCCGTGTGTCTCGCAGGCCTGATCATGCCGTTGAGCTTTACCGGCCCCGCAGTCGCGCTCACCGCGATCGCCAAAGATTTGGGCGGCGGACTGGTCGCGCTCAGTTGGGTCACCAACGCGTTTATGCTGACCTTCGGCTGCAGCCTGATGCTCGCCGGAGCGCTCGCCGATCGTTTTGGCCGCAAGCGCGTATTTATCTGTGGATTGGCGGCGCTCGCGCTCAGCGCCCTGCTCATGAGCGCAGCGCAAGACATTATGTCCTTCGACGCGATACGCGCGCTGCAAGGCATCTCCGCCGCGGCCGCGCTGGCCGGCGGCACCGCAAGCCTGGCCCAGGTATTTAACGGGCCGGAGAGAAGCAAGGCCTTCAGCCTGCTGGGCACCACGTTCGGCATCGGGCTGGCATTCGGGCCGCTGCTGGCCGGCACGCTGACGCAGCTCTTCGGCTGGCGCGCGCTTTTTCTCTGCCTGGCGCTGCTCAGCGCCATTGCATTGTTCAGCGGCCAGCGCGATATGCCCGAATCGCGCGATCCCGCCGCCTCTCGCCTCGATTGGCCCGGCGCCATCGTCTTTACGCTGGCGCTGTCGCTGTTGACTTACGCCGTGCTGCTGGCGCCCGACAGCGGCTGGAGCAGCACGCAAGTCATTAGGCCGCTGACCGGCGCGCTGCTGTTTATGCTGGCTTTTATCCTGATTGAACGCCGCACCGCTCGGCCGATGCTCGATCTGTCGCTGTTTCGCTACCCGCGCTTTGTCGGCGTACAGCTGTTGGCGGCAGCGCCGGCCTATTCGTACGTGGTGTTGCTGGTGCTACTTCCCCTCCGATTTATCGGCATCGAGGGTTACAGCACCGTGGAAACCGGCATGATGATGCTGACGTTGTCCGCACCAATGCTGGTGCTGCCGCTGCTGACCGGGGCATTCGCTCACCGCTTTTCCGCCGGCGCCGTTTCCAGCCTCGGCTTGTTGATTTGCGCCGCCGGGCTGGCATGGCTGGCGCACTATGCGCCGGGGCAATCGCTCGCGCGGTTACTGCTACCGATGCTGACCATCGGTTGCGGTATCAGCTTGCCCTGGGGATTGATGGACGGTTTAGCCGTCAGCGTCGTGCCGCGAGAGCGAGCGGGCATGGCGACCGGCATTTTCAGCACCGTTCGCGTCGCGGGGGAAGGCATTGCATTGGCGATCGTCGGTGCCCTGTTGGCTTTGTTGGTTGGGCGCCATCTCGCTCCCCCAACCGCAAACGCCGCCGGCGCGCACGCCCTGGCCATGGGGGATATGCCGCGGGCGACCGCCCTGCTCAATGCGGACGCCGCACGGCTGAAGCACGCCTACGAACTGGCTTTCCAGAATCTGCTGTACCTACTCGCCCTGACGACGCTGGCGTCCGCCGTCATTATCTTTCTCTTTCTCCGCCACCCCGCACGGGAAACCCCTTCGTCCGCCCCCCGCATTACCGACGCGCCGTAATCTGACATGGCCTCGCCGCCGAGGCCAAAACTGCTGAAATGTTGCCCTTCGACGCGCAAATTCGCTCATTCGCCGCTTTTTCCGCGCAAAGCGGCGGGCAAAATGCGAGCTAACGCTGCACCCGGCGCGTTAGCCGTGTATACTGTGCGGAGAAAATACACATCCGCTGTTATTGGCATATCAACCGTTATCAACGAACATCATCATGGCTCAAGGCACGCTTTATATTGTCTCTGCTCCCAGTGGCGCAGGTAAATCAAGTCTGATTCAGGCTTTGTTAAAGACGCAACCGCTGTACGACACGCAGGTTTCGGTTTCGCACACCACGCGCGACAGCCGCCCAGGTGAAAATCACGGCGAACACTATTTCTTCGTCTCGAAAGACGAATTCCGCCGGATGATCGAGCAGGACGCGTTTCTTGAGCACGCCGAAGTGTTCGGCAACTATTACGGCACCTCGCGCGCCGCCATCGAACAAGTGTTGGCAACCGGCGTAGACGTGTTTCTGGATATCGACTGGCAGGGCGCACAGCAAATCCGCGCCAAAATGCCGCAGGCGCGCAGCATCTTCATTCTGCCGCCGTCGAAGGAAGAACTGGGCCGCCGCCTTCGCGGGCGCGGGCAGGATTCCGAAGAGGTGATCGCCAAGCGCATGGCTCAGGCCGTGGCGGAAATGACGCATTACGCGGAGTACGATTACCTGATCGTGAACGATGATTTCGATCTGGCGCTGTCCGATCTGAAGACCATCATTCGCGCCGAACGCCTGCGTTTGGGCCGCCAGTTGCTGCGGCATGACGCTTTAATCAGCAAACTATTGGCAGACTGAAGGCAGTTTCAGTATCATGCCCAGTCTTTTCGTCACCTGTGGAGTAGCACAAATATGGCACGCGTAACTGTTCAAGACGCTGTAGAGAAAATTGGTAACCGTTTTGACCTGGTGTTGGTCGCTGCTCGTCGGGCGCGTCAGATCCAGACCGGCGGCAAAGATGCACTGGTTCCGGAAGAGAACGACAAGTACACCGTTATCGCCCTGCGCGAAATCGAAGAAGGCCTGATCACCAGCCAGATCCTCGACGTGCGTGAGCGCCAGGAACAGCAAGAGCAGGAAGCCGCAGAGATTCAAGCGGTTACCGCGATTGCTGAAGGTCGTCGTTAATTAGACTGCGAGTCCGCCTTGTACCTGTTTGAAAGCCTGAATCTGCTGATTCAACGTTACCTGCCCGAGGAGCAGATTAAGCGCCTCAAACAGGCATACCTCGTCGCGCGCGACGCGCACGAGGGCCAGACACGCTCCAGCGGTGAGCCTTACATTACTCACCCGGTCGCCGTGGCCTGCATCCTGGCGGAAATGCGTCTCGATCACGAGACGCTGATGGCGGCATTGCTGCACGACGTCATCGAAGACACCCCAGCCACCTATCAGGATATGGAACAGCTGTTCGGCAAGAGCGTCGCCGAACTGGTTGAGGGCGTCTCCAAGCTCGACAAGCTGAAGTTCCAGGACAAGAAAGAAGCGCAGGCGGAAAACTTCCGCAAGATGATCATGGCGATGGTGCAGGATATCCGCGTCGTGCTGATCAAGCTGGCCGACCGTACGCACAACATGCGCACCCTTGGTTCGCTGCGCCCCGACAAACGCCGGCGCATCGCGCGTGAAACCCTGGAAATCTACAGCCCCCTCGCCCACCGTCTGGGTATTCATCACCTGAAAACCGAGCTGGAAGAGCTGGGTTTCGAGGCGCTGTATCCGAACCGCTATCGCGTGATCAAGGAAGTGGTGAAGGCCGCGCGCGGCAACCGCAAAGAGATGATTCAAAAAATCCTCTCCGAGATCGAAGGGCGGCTGACCGAAGCCGGCATCGCCTGTCGCGTCAGCGGGCGGGAAAAACACCTCTACTCTATCTACCTCAAGATGCACCTCAAAGAACAGCGTTTCCATTCCATCATGGATATCTACGCGTTCCGGGTGATCGTGAAAGAGGTCGATACCTGCTACCGCGTGCTCGGCCAGGTGCATAGCCTGTACAAACCGCGCCCGGGGCGAGTAAAAGATTACATCGCCATTCCCAAGGCCAACGGCTATCAATCGCTGCATACCTCGCTGATCGGCCCGCACGGCGTGCCGGTCGAAGTGCAGATCCGCACCGAAGATATGGATCAGATGGCTGAGATGGGGGTGGCCGCGCACTGGGCTTACAAGGAAAGAGAACAGGGCGAAACCGGCACCACGGCGCAGATCCGCGCCCAGCGCTGGATGCAAAGCCTGCTGGAGCTGCAGCAAAGTGCCGGCAGTTCGTTTGAATTTATCGAGAGCGTCAAATCCGATCTGTTCCCGGATGAGATTTACGTTTTCACCCCGGAAGGCCGCATCGTCGAGCTGCCCGCCGGCGCCACGCCGGTCGACTTCGCCTATGCGGTGCATACCGATATCGGCCATGCCTGCGTCGGCGCACGCGTCGATCGTCAGCCGTACCCGCTGTCGCAGTCGCTGACCAGCGGCCAAACCGTCGAGATCATCACCGCACCGGGCGCACGGCCCAACGCCGCCTGGCTGAACTTCGTGGTCAGCTCGAAAGCGCGCGCCAAAATCCGCCAGATGTTGAAGAACCTCAAGCGTGACGACTCCGTTGGCCTCGGCCGCCGTCTGCTCAACCATGCGTTGGGCGGCAGCCGCAAGCTGGCCGAAATCCCGCAGGAAAACATTCAGCACGAGCTGGACCGCATGAAGCTGGCGACGCTGGACGATCTGCTGGCGGAAATCGGCCTAGGCAACGCCATGAGCGTGGTGGTAGCGAAGAACCTGCAGGGCGATCAGTCCAGCCTGGGCACCTCCTCCGGCGTGCGTAACCTGGCCATCAAGGGCGCCGACGGGGTGTTGATCACCTTCGCCAAGTGCTGCCGTCCGATTCCGGGCGACCCGATTATCGCTCACGTCAGCCCGGGCAAAGGGCTGGTGATCCACCATGAATCCTGCCGCAATATTCGCGGCTATCAGAAAGAGCCTGAGAAGTTCATGGCGGTCGAGTGGGATAAAGAGACCGAGCAGGAGTTCATCGCCGAGATCAAGGTGGATATGTTTAACCACCAGGGCGCGCTGGCCAACCTGACGGCGGCGATCAACGCGGCCGAGTCCAATATTCAGAGCCTGAACACCGAAGAGAAAGACGGTCGGGTTTATAGCGCCTTTATCCGCTTGACCACCCGCGATCGCATCCATTTGGCAAACATTATGCGTAAAATCCGTATCATGCCGGATGTGATCAAAGTTAACCGCAACCGAAACTAGCGCTTATGAGTCCTGAACGCTATGCGCGGATTTGTGAAATGCTCGCGACCCGGCAGCCGGATTTGACGGTCTGCCTGGAGCAAGTGCACAAGCCGCATAACGTCTCCGCCATTATCCGCACCGCCGACGCCGTCGGCGTGCATCAGGTCCACGCCGTGTGGCCCACCACCCGTATGCGCACCCTGGTTTCCTCCGCCGCCGGCAGCAACAGCTGGGTCAGCGTTAAAACCCATCCCACCATCGGCGACGCGGTCGGTCACCTGAAAGCGCAGGGCATGCAAATTCTGGCCACCAACCTGTCTGCGCGCGCGGTTGATTTCCGCGAGGTGGACTACACCCGACCAACCTGCGTGCTGCTCGGCCAGGAAAAAACCGGCATCACCGAAGAAGCGCTGGCGCTGGCCGATCAGGACATCGTCATTCCGATGATCGGCATGGTGCAATCGCTCAACGTCTCCGTGGCCTCGGCACTGATCCTGTATGAAGCGCAGCGCCAGCGGCAGAACGCCGGCCTGTATCGCCGCGACAACAGTATGCTGGATGAAGAAGAGCAGCAGCGTCTGCTGTTCGAAGGCGGTTACCCGGTGCTGGCCAACGTGGCCAAGCGCAAAGGGCTGCCGCGCCCGCAGATTGACGAGCAGGGCCAGGTGGTCGCCAGCGCCGAATGGTGGGCGGCCATGCAGGCGACGGTGCGCAAATGAAAGGCCGCCTGCTGGATGCTGTCCCACTCACCACGCTTTCCGGGGTTGGCGCCAGCCAGGCGGGCAAACTGGCCAAAATTGGCCTCGAGACCATTCAGGATCTGCTGCTGCACCTGCCGCTGCGCTACGAAGACCGCACTCGCCTCTACCCGATCAACGATCTGCTGCCGGGCATCTACGCCACGGTAGAAGGGGAAGTGCTGCGCAGCGACATCAGCTTCGGCCGCCGCCGCATGTTAACCTGCCAGATCAGCGACGGCACCGGCATCCTCACCATGCGGTTCTTCAACTTCAACGCCGCAATGAAGAACAGCCTGGCCACCGGCCGCCGCGTGACCGCCTATGGCGAGATCAAGCGCGGCAACCACGGCGCGGAAATCATCCATCCGGAATACCGCATTCAGGGCGAAGCCAGCGAGGTCGAGCTGCAGGAGTCGCTGACGCCGGTTTACCCCACCACTGAAGGGGTGCGGCAGGCCACGCTGCGCAAGCTGACCGACCAGGCGCTGGAGCTGCTGGATACCTGCGCCATCGCCGAGCTGCTGCCGCCGGAGCTGAGCGGCGGCCTGATGAGCCTGCCGCAGGCGCTGCACACCCTGCATCGCCCGCCGCCGGACATCCAGTTGGCGGATCTGGAGCTGGGCAAACACCCGGCGCAAAAACGCCTGATCCTCGAAGAACTGCTGGCGCATAACCTCAGCATGCTGGCGGTGCGCGCCGGCGCGCAGAGTTATCAGGCGCAGCCGCTGCTGCCGGACGATCGGCTCAAAAACCGTTTTCTCGCCCAGTTGCCGTTCTCGCCGACCGGCGCGCAAACGCGCGTGGTGGCCGACATCGAAGCCGATATGCAAAAAGACTTCCCGATGATGCGGCTGGTGCAGGGCGACGTCGGCTCAGGCAAAACGCTGGTGGCGGCGCTGGCGGCACTGCGCGCCATCGCGCACGGCAAGCAGGTGGCGCTGATGGCGCCGACCGAGCTGCTGGCCGAGCAGCACGCCAACAATTTCCGTCAGTGGTTCGAGCCGCTGGGGCTTGAGGTCGGCTGGCTGGCCGGCAAACAGAAAGGCAAGGCGCGCATCGCGCAGCAGGAAGCCATCGCCAGCGGCCAGGTGTCGATGGTGGTCGGCACCCACGCCATCTTCCAGGAGCAGGTGCAGTTCAACGGGCTGGCGCTGGTGATCATCGATGAGCAGCACCGCTTCGGGGTTCATCAGCGGCTGGCGCTGTGGGAGAAAGGCGAAGAGCAAGGCTTCCACGCCCATCAGCTGATCATGACCGCCACGCCGATCCCGCGCACGCTGGCAATGACCGCCTATGCCGATCTCGATACCTCGGTCATCGACGAGCTGCCGCCGGGCCGCACGCCGGTGACCACCGTCGCCATCCCCGATACCCGCCGCGCCGACATCATTCAACGGGTGAAGAGCGCCTGTCTGGAAGAGGGGCGGCAGGCTTACTGGGTGTGTACGCTGATCGAAGAGTCCGAACTGCTGGAAGCACAGGCGGCGGAAGCCACCTGGGAAGAATTGAAAACCGCGCTGCCGGAGCTGAAGGTGGCGCTGGTGCACGGCCGCATGAAAGCGCAGGAAAAGCAGGCGGTGATGCAGGCGTTTAAACAGGGCGAGCTGCAGCTGCTGGTCGCCACTACGGTGATCGAAGTCGGCGTCGACGTGCCGAACGCCAGCCTGATGATCATCGAAAACCCGGAGCGGCTGGGCCTGGCGCAGCTGCACCAGCTGCGCGGCCGCGTAGGACGCGGCGCCGTGGCCTCACACTGCGTGCTGCTGTACAAAACGCCGCTGAGCAAGACTGCGCAAACGCGCCTGCAGGTGCTGCGCGACAGCAACGATGGCTTCGTCATCGCGCAGCGCGATCTGGAGATCCGCGGTCCGGGCGAGCTGCTGGGCACCCGCCAGACCGGCAGCGCCGAATTCAAGGTGGCGGATCTGCTGCGCGATCAGGCGATGATCCCCGAAGTGCAGCGCGTCGCTCGCCATCTCCATCAGCATTATCCGGAGCACGCCCAGGCGCTGATTGAACGCTGGCTGCCGGAGAAGGCGCGTTATTCCAACGCATAAAAAAGGGCGCCGCAGGCGCCCTCTTTCCGTGATGACTCGCGATATCACCCCACCGCCGGGAACACCGGCAGCAGCAGATACAGCTTGATGACGATGGCATTGGCGATATCGATAAAGAATGCCCCCACCATCGGCACCACCAAAAACGCCACGTGCGACGGACCGAAGCGATCGGTGATCGCCTGCATGTTGGCGATCGCCGTCGGCGTGGCGCCCATGCCGAAGCCGCAGTGGCCAGCGGCCAGCACCGCCGCGTCGTAGTTTTTACCCATCACCCGGTAGGTAACGAAGATCGCGTACAGCGCCATGACCAGCGTCTGCACCGCCAGGATCGCCAGCATCGGCAGCGCCAGCGAGGCCAGCTCCCACAGGCGCAGGCTCATCAGTGCCATCGCCAGGAACAGCGACAGGCTCACGTTGCCCAGCACCGATACCGCGCGCTCGAACACGGTATAGAAACCGGTGAAGGCCAGCGTGTTGCTGAGGATCACCCCGACGAACAGCACGCAAACAAAGTTCGGCAGTTCAAACACCGTGCCGCTCAGCAGACCGGCAATCAGTTGCCCCAGACTCAGACAGATGGCGATCATGGCGATGGTTTCGATCATCACCAACGAGGTGATCAGGCGGCCGCTTTCAGGCTTCTCGAAGCCGCTCGGCTGCACGCTGTCATCCGGGGTGCCTTCCGGCGTGGAGGAGTGTTTGACCAGATAGCGCGCCACCGGGCCGCCGATCAGGCCGCCCAGCACCAGGCCGAAGGTGGCACAGGCCATGGCAACTTCCGTCGCGTTTTCAAAACCGTAGCGCTCGATGAACAGCTTGCTCCAGGCGGCCCCGGTACCATGGCCGCCCGACAGGGTGATCGACCCGGCGATCAGGCCCATCAGCGGATCCAGCCCCAGCATTTTCGCCATGCCGATGCCGATGGCGTTCTGCACGATAAGCAGCCCCAGCACCACGAACAGGAATACCACCAGCACCTTGCCACCGGCGCGCAAACGCGCCAGGTTGGCGTTCAGACCGATGGTAGCGAAGAAGGCCAGCATCAGCGGGTCCTTCAGCGACATGTCAAAACTGATTTCCCAGTTGACGAGCTTTTTCAGGGCTAACAGCAGAAGGGCCACCAGCAAACCGCCGGCGACGGGAGCAGGAATGGTATATTTTCGCAGCAGAGGAATGGTTCTGACGCACTTGCCCCCGAGGAGCAAAACCAGCGTCGCCGCGACTAACGTGCCATAAGTATCAAGATGAAACATCCAGGTACTCCATGTAAGGGAAAAGATCCAAATAAAAATAATAAGTTATAGAAAACCACTTAGTTTTTAAACTTGATGAGTGCGGGATTAGAAGTAAAAAACGCTGAGATGACAAGAAAAAATGAATGAAAATGCGACATAAACGAGAAAGTCGGCAGCATAATATTTACGCGCAACCGTTTGCTTTTGCGGGGAGGAGCATTAAAATGCCTGCTTTGCCGTATCTGGAAACGCCACACCATGAGCATGTCATCCTCCGAGCTTGATGCCGCACGCCAAGCCGCCTCAGAACCCCGCGCCAGTGAACTGATTTATCGCCTGGAAGATCGCCCGCCGCTGCCGCAAACGCTGTTTGCCGCCGGCCAGCATCTGTTGGCGATGTTCGTCGCGGTGATCACTCCGGCCCTGCTGATCTGCCAGGCGCTAGGCCTGCCGGCACAGGATACCCAGCACATCATCAGCATGTCGCTGTTCGCCTCCGGTCTGGCTTCCATTCTGCAAATCAAAACCTGGGGGCCGGTGGGTTCCGGGCTGCTGTCGATTCAGGGCACCAGCTTCAACTTCGTTTCGCCGCTGATCATGGGCGGTCTGGCGCTGAAAAACGGCGGCGCCGATGTGCCGACCATGATGGCCGCGCTGTTCGGCACCCTGATGGTCGCCTCCTGCACCGAAATTTTGCTGTCGCGCGTGCTGCATCTGGCTCGCCGCATCATCACCCCGCTGGTTTCCGGCATCGTGGTGATGATCATCGGCCTGTCGCTGATTCAGGTCGGCCTGACCTCGATCGGCGGCGGCTACGCCGCGATGAACGATCATAGCTTCGGCTCGCCGAAAAACCTGCTGCTGGCCGGCGCGGTGCTGGCCGTGATCATCCTGCTGAACCGCCAGCGCAATCCTTACCTGCGCGTGGCTTCGCTGGTGATCGCCATGGCGGTCGGCTATCTGTTGGCCTGGGCGATGGACATGCTGCCCGCCGATGCCCCGGCGGCCCCCACGGCGGCAATCACTATCCCCACGCCGCTCTATTACGGCCTGGGCTTCGACTGGAACCTGCTGCTGCCGCTGATGCTGATCTTTATGGTCACCTCGCTGGAGACCATCGGCGACATCACCGCTACCTCCGACGTCTCCGAACAGCCGGTCAGCGGGCCGCTGTATATGAAGCGCCTGAAGGGCGGCGTGCTGGCCAACGGCCTGAACTCGATGCTGTCGGCGGTGTTCAACACCTTCCCTAACTCCTGCTTCGGCCAGAACAACGGCGTGATCCAGCTGACCGGCGTCGCCAGCCGCTACGTCGGCTTCGTGGTGGCGCTGATGCTGATCGCGCTGGGGCTGTTCCCGGCGGTGGCCGGCTTCGTGCAGCACATTCCCGAGCCGGTCCTGGGCGGCGCGACCATCGTGATGTTCGGCACCATCGCCGCCTCCGGCGTGCGCATCGTGTCGCGCGAGCGTCTGAACCGCCGTGCCATCATGATCATGGCGCTGTCGCTGGCCGTCGGCATGGGCGTCTCCCAGCAGCCGCTGATCCTGCAGTTCGCGCCGAACTGGCTGAAAACCCTGCTCTCTTCCGGCATCGCCGCCGGCGGCATTACCGCCATCGTGCTGAACCTGGTGTTCCCGCAGGAACACGAGAAGAAGTAACCCGCCCATTGACGTTCAAACGGCCGCTTGCGGCCGTTTTTTATTGTCTATCAGACCATTGCCCTTGAGATGCCCGGCCAATTGCGGCATAAACAGGGTATCTTTTTTGACCGATGCGGATGTAGACGATGAAATTTATCGGAAAGCTGTTGCTGACGTTGCTGCTGCTGATCGTGCTGGCGGTAGTGGTGCTGTACCTGGTGGGGCAAACCCGCTGGGCGGCAGGCCGCCTGAGCGCCTGGATCAGCGACAACAGCGAATACCGCCTGTCGATAGGAAAAATAACCCATTCGTGGAGCCAGCCGGACCAGATCGGTCTGGAAGACGTCCAGCTGGCACGTAACGGCCAGCCGCAGGCGCTGGTCGCCAAACGCGTCGATCTGGGCCTCAGCCTGCGCCAAATCACCGAGCCGCGCTATTTCCACAGCGTCACGCTGCGCGACGGCACGCTGAACGTGCAGCCGCAGGCGGCGGCGCTGCCTGTACAGGCCGACGTGCTGCAGCTGAGCAACATGGCGTTACAGTCCAACGATAACGAGTGGCAGCTCAACGCGCAGCAGGTCACTGCCGGCATCACGCCGTGGCGCCCGCTGGCCGGCCATCTGCTGGGGGACAACAACCAGTTTCAGTTCAGCGCCGGTTCGATGACGCTGAACGGCATCCCCGCCTCGAAGGTGTTGGTGCAAGGGGAGCAAAAGCAGGGCCAGCTGCTGTTGAACAACTTCGGCGCCGATCTGGCGCAGGGCGACCTGACCGGCGTGGCCAGCCGTGCCGTCGACGGCAGCTGGCAGGTGGATCGCCTGCGGCTGAGCGGCGTGCGCCTGCAAACCCCGTTGACGCTGGCGGAATTCATGCAGCGCTTTACTACCCTGCCGCCGGTCACCCTCAAGCGTTTCGATCTGATAGACGCGCGCCTGGAAGGCAAGGCGTGGGCGTTTAACGATCTCGATCTGTCGCTGCAAAACGTCAGCATGGAAAAAGGCGACTGGCGCAGCGAAGACGGCTCGCTCAACGTCAACGCCAGCGATGTGATCAACGGCAGTTTCCACCTGATCGATCCGATCGCCACCCTGCGGCTCTCCTCCGCCGGCATCGCCATTCAGCAATTCACCACCCGCTGGGAAGGCGGGCTGCTGCGCACCTCCGGCAACTGGCTGCGCGCGGGCAAACGCCTGCAGCTGGACGAAGTGGCCATGGCGGCGCTGGAGTACACCCTGCCGATCGACTGGCGCGAGCTGTGGCTGAAACCGCTGCCGGACTGGCTGGCGGAGGTGTACGTCACCAAGCTGACCACCAACCGCAATCTGATCATCGATATCAACCCGGCCTTCCCGTTCCAGATCACCGCGCTGGACGGCTATGGCAGCAACCTGCTGCTGGCGCGCGATCGCCAGTGGGGCATCTGGTCCGGCTCGCTGAACCTGAACGGCAGCGAGGCGACCTTCAACAAGATAGACGTGCGGCGCCCTTCGCTGGCGCTGAACGCCGACGCCAATCAGATTAACGTCACCGAGCTCAGCGCCTTTATGCCTAATGGGTTGCTTGAGGCCAAAGCGACCGTCGATCAGCTGCCGGGCAAGCCGTTCCAACTGACGCTGCACGGCCGTTCGGTACCGATCAACACCTTGCAGCAATGGGGATGGCAGCCGGTACCGCTGACGGGCGACGGCAACCTTGAACTGCAGTTGAAAGGGCTGCTGAACAGCGACGGGCCGTTCAAAGCCTCGTTGAAAGGCAATCTGCAGGCCACCGCCGGCGACGGCCAAGCGGTGAACCAACAACTGCCGTAATGCACTACGCGGCCCGCCCTTAAGGCAGGGCCGCCTTACTCTTCCAGCGCTTCAGAGCCGCCCTGATCCAGCGGCACATCCGGTTCGGCCGGCAACACCATGTAGGTGCCTTCGAACACCGCTCCCTTATCCTCGTCGCCGAACAGATGCACTTCGGCCTGCACGCGCGCGCGGCGGCCACGTGCCAGACGCGCCAAATCGCCGCTCAGCGAGCCGAGATCCGCCACCGCTCGCGGCCTGCCGGTGATCGGTTTGCTGTAGCGAATGTGCGCGTCCGCCAGAATGATGGTGCCGCCGAGATGGCGCTCGCGCAGCAGCAGCCAAATCAGCCCCCAGGCGGTCAGCGTCGCCAGCGAGAACAGGCTGCCGGCGAACAGCGTGTGGTGCGGATTCTGGTTGCCGATTTCCGGCATGGTGGTGACAAAGCGCTGGCCGGTGTATTGGCTGATGCGCACGCCCATCTTTTCGCTCAGCGGGATATGTTCATACCAGGCCTGCTGCAATTGGCCGCACCAGTCGGGGCGATGCAGGATATCGTCCAGCGTCGCTACCGGTTTGATCATCAAAAAGTGGCGGATCGGGGTGGTCTGCGGCGCAGTGATCTCCCCCTGATTGACGAACCCCAGCTTGGCGAAGAAATCCACCGCGTCCTCACGGGCGCTACACACCACCCGCTTTACACCTTCCTGCCGCGCAACGGACTCCAACGTCATCGCCACCAGCGTCCCCAGCCCTTTATCCTGCAGCGTCGGGTCTACCGCCAGAAAACGGATCGCCGCCTCGTTGTCGGCATTAATGTACAGCCGCCCGATGGCGACGATTTTACCGGCCTCGTCCACCACCATTTGGTGATGGGCCATGGCGTCATAGGCATCCTTTTCCGAACCCACCGGCTGGTGCAGCGGCTTGCGCAGCATTTCCCAGCGAAACTGGTAATACTCCTTCAGTTCTTGCTCTGTTACGGGTACTCGTAGGTGATACATAGACGCCTGTTCTCCGAATGCTTAGACCTGTAGCCAGAATGTCACCGGACCATCGTTGACCAGCGCCACCTGCATGTCGGCGGCGAATTCGCCGGTCTGGGTCTCTACGCCGCGTTCGCGGCACTGGCCAACAAAATATTGATACAACCGATCGGCTTCCTGCGGCGCAGCGCCGCGCGAGAAGCTGGGCCGCATGCCCTTTTGGGTGTCCGCCGCCAGGGTGAACTGCGAAACGACCAGCACGCTGCCCCCGGCCTGCTGGACGTTGAGATTCATCTTGTCGTTCTCGTCGCCGAAAATGCGGTATCCCAACACGCGTTCGCACAGGCGCTGCGCTTTTTGCTCGTTATCGCCCTGCTCTACGCCCAATAACACTAACAAACCGGGGCCAATCTTGCCTACCGTCTCGCCACCCACCGTGACGCTGGCGTTTAACACCCGTTGAATCAACGCAATCATTCCTGCTGCCCTTCTGGTTTTTGTTCCTGTTGCTCCGCCTTCTGCCGGCGGTAGTCGCGGTATTCGCCGATGGTCACGGTGATTTCCGCGCCGAGTAACACGATACACCAGCTCCAGTAGACCCACAGGAATAAAATCGGGATCACCGCCAGCACGCCGTAAATCAGCTGATAGGAGGGGAACATGGTGACGTACAGCGCAAATCCCTTCTTGCCCAGCTCGAACAGCAATCCGGCCACCACCGCGCCAATCAGCGCATCCTTCGGCGGCACCCGCACCGTCGGCACGATGCAATACAGCAGCCAGAAGGAGATGCACGACAAAATCAGCGGGAAGATACGCAGCACCTGATCCACCAAACCGTTGACGCCGGTCTGCGCCAACCAGTTGAGCGACAGCAGGTAGGAGCTGATGGCCATGCTGGCGCCCACCAGCAGTGGCCCCAGCGTCAGCACCATCCAGTACACGGCGAAGGAAAAGACGATCGGCCGCTTGTTCTTGCTGCGCCAAATGGTGTTCAGCACGCTGTCCACCGAGGAGATCAACAGCAACGCGGTGACGATCAGCCCGCAGGTGCCGACGGCGGTCATCTTGTTGGAGTTGGCGACGAACTGTTCCAGGTAGTTCTGTATGACGTTGCCGGCGGCCGGCACGAAATTGGAAAAGATGAAGCTCTTCAGCTGTTCGCTGATGTCGGAAAACATCGGGAAAGCGGCGAACAGCGCGAACACCACGGTGACCAGCGGGACCAGCGACAGCAGGGAAACATAGGCGAGATGGCCCGCCAACATCGTCAGGCCATCGTGATCGATACGCTGGTACAGCAACCGTCCGAAGGTGACGCCGGGCTTAATCGCAGAGGGCAGCTTCTTGCGGCGGAAAAACGACATGGTCACTCCTTGATGTCAGTTGATACGCCTTAAGCTTAACGCGCTCCGCACTCATTGAGCAAAATAGGCCGGCACCACGTCGCGATCGGTGACATGCACCGTCTTGATCCCCAACGCCTGCGCGGCGAGGACATTCGCCGGGTGATCGTCGAAGAACACCGCGTCGGCGGCGGTGGTGTTTTCCGCAGCCAGCACATGCTGATAAATGTTGGCTTCCGGCTTGCGCATGCCGAGATCTTGCGACAGATAGAGATGATCGGCGGCGGCGGCCACTTCAGGATAGTGCTGCGGCCAGTAGTTGCAGTGCAGACGGTTGGTGTTCGACAGTACCACCACCCGGTGACCCTCGTTGCGCAGGCGCTGCATGATGTCGATCACCTCCGGGCGAAGCGCGACGAATACCGCCTGCCAGCCGGTGGCGAATTGCTCGAAGCTGAGCGCGATGCCCATTTCATCGCACAGCTTGCCGGCGAAGTCTTCGTCGCTGATTTCACCGCGTTCATGTTGCTGGAACACCTCACCCATGGCGAAACGATCGGACAGCACCGCCAACGGCGTGCCGCTCAAATTGCTCCACACGCCCAGCACACGCTTGAAATCGATATCGACGATCACATTACCTAAATCAAAGATATACAGCATAGTCCTCTCCTGATGGGCCGGTGAGATTTCACTGTAGCGGGAAAAGGAACAGCTGAACAGGGAGCGAACGGAAAAGCGCATAGCGCGCCGCACAAACGGGGAACAACAGAGGAAAAAACTCAGGGCGCGAGAACCGCGCCCTAAGCATGAGACACTCAATCAGCGATTAAGCGTCTTTAGGACCGCGGCTGGCACGCTTACGATCGTTTTCCGTCAGGTGACGCTTACGGATACGGATCGAGGTTGGCGTCACTTCTACCAGTTCGTCGTCATCGATGAACTCCAGAGCTTGCTCCAGGGTCATTTTGATGGCCGGAACCAGGGTAGTCGCTTCGTCAGTACCGGAAGCACGCATGTTGGTCAGCTTCTTACCGGTCAGGCAGTTTACGGTCAGGTCGTTAGAGCGTGAGTGAATACCGATGATCTGGCCTTCATACACTTCTGCGCCGTGGCCCAGGAACAGCTTGCCGCGATCCTGCAGGCCGAACAGCGCGAACGCTACCGCTTTGCCCTGGCCGTTGGAGATCAGCACGCCGTTCTGACGCTGGCCCACTTCGCCCGGACGCACGTCGTCGTAGTGGCTGAAGGTGGAGTACAGCAGGCCGGTACCCGAAGTCATGGTCATGAATTCGTTACGGAAGCCGATCAGACCGCGGCTTGGGATCACGTAGTCGAGACGCACGCGGCCCTTACCGTCCGGATCCATGTTTTTCAGGTCGGCTTTACGCTCACCCATCGCCTGCATCACGGAACCCTGATGCTGCTCTTCGATATCCAGCGTCACGTTCTCGAATGGCTCCTGCTTGCGGCCATCGATTTCACGGAAGATAACTTTCGGACGGGATACCGCCAGCTCGAAACCTTCGCGACGCATGTTTTCGATCAGCACCGACAGGTGCAGTTCGCCACGACCGGAGACGCGGAAGGCGTCCGCATCGTCGGTTTCTTCAACGCGCAGCGCTACGTTGTGCACCAGCTCTTTGTTCAGACGATCAAGGATCTGACGCGACGTCACGTACTTGCCTTCTTTACCGCAGAACGGCGAGGTGTTGACGTTGAAGAACATGGTTACGGTCGGTTCGTCGACGGACAGCGCCGGCAGCGCTTCTACGGCGTTGGTGTCGCAGATGGTGTCGGAGATGTTCAGTTCGCCCAGGCCGGTGATGGCGATGATGTCGCCCGCTTCCGCCAGGGTGCTGTCGATACGCTCCAGACCCAGGTGACCCAGCACTTTGCCCACTTTACCGTTGCGAGTTTTACCTTCGCTGTCGATGATGGTGACCTGCTGGTTCGGCTTCACTTTACCGCGCTTGATGCGGCCGATGCCGATAACGCCCAGGTAGTTGTTGTAGTCCAACTGGGAGATCTGCATCTGGAATGGCGCTTCCAGCTCAACCTGCGGCGCAGACACGTGGTCGACGATCGCCTGATACAGCGGGGTCATGTCTTCCGCCATGTCGGTGTGGTCGACGCCGGCGATGCCGTTCAGCGCAGAAGCGTAGATGATCGGGAAGTCGAGCTGCTCGTCGGTCGCGTCGAGATTCACGAACAGGTCGAACACCTGATCCACAACCCAGTCAGGGCGCGCGCCAGGACGGTCAACCTTGTTGATGACCACGATCGGCTTCAGACCGTTGGCGAAGGCCTTCTTGGTCACGAAGCGGGTTTGCGGCATAGGGCCATCCATTGCATCCACAACCAGCAGCACCGAGTCAACCATCGACATCACGCGCTCTACCTCACCGCCGAAGTCGGCGTGTCCTGGGGTATCCACGATGTTGATACGGTAACCGTTCCAATTAATGGCGGTGTTTTTTGCGAGGATGGTAATCCCACGCTCTTTCTCCAAATCGTTGGAGTCCATTACGCGTTCGGTCGCTTCCGCACGCTCTCCGAAAGTACCGGATTGTTGCAGCAGCTTATCAACCAGGGTGGTTTTACCATGGTCAACGTGGGCAATAATGGCGATGTTACGCAAATTTTCGATCACAGCTTTGCCTCGGGCATTAGAAATAGCGCGCTATTGTACACGTATTAAGCGAGGGACTAAACAAGATCACAACCATCTCTTATAAACAACCGCGTACCGGTCAGTTTGTGATCCCTTTCACGGTGCAAAAAGCCGCAATCGTTGCACTTTTGCACCATTTCAGTGCCCACGCTCACCCTTATTGCACCATAACAGTGCAATTTGTCGTTGGTGGTGCATACTGTGGCTGGGTAAAACCCGCGCAGAAAGGTGATGAACGCCTTTTTAAAAAGTTGGCACGCTTTTCGCTTTAGTCTTTTCAAGGCGAAAAAAGCCAGTTCCACAGATTCGTTCCACGACGACGACAATGATAAACCGGGAGAGTTAAGTATGTCCGCTGAACACGTTTTGACGATGCTGAATGAGCATGAAGTGAAATTCGTAGACCTGCGTTTCACTGACACCAAGGGTAAGGAACAGCACGTGACTATCCCGGCTCACCAGGTAAACGCCGACTTCTTCGAAGAAGGTAAAATGTTTGACGGCTCCTCTATCGGTGGTTGGAAGGGCATCAACGAATCTGACATGGTGCTGATGCCGGACGCCAGCACGGCGGTTCTGGATCCGTTCTTCGAAGAACCAACGCTGATCATTCGCTGCGACATTCTCGAACCGGGCACCATGCAAGGCTACGATCGCGACCCGCGCTCCATCTCCAAACGCGCCGAAGACTTCCTGCGCTCCTCCGGCATCGCGGATACCGTGCTGTTCGGGCCAGAGCCTGAGTTCTTCCTGTTCGACGACATCCGCTTCGGTAGCAGCATCCGCGGTTCCCACGTGGCCATCGACGACATCGAAGGCGCCTGGAACTCCGGCACAAAATACGACGGCGGCAACAAAGGCCACCGTCCGGCGGTGAAAGGCGGTTACTTCCCGGTTCCACCGGTCGACTCTTCGCAGGATCTGCGTTCCACCATGTGTCTGACCATGGAAGAGATGGGCCTGGTGGTTGAAGCGCACCACCACGAAGTGGCGACCGCCGGTCAGAACGAAGTGGCAACCCGCTTCAACACCATGACTAAGAAAGCCGACGAAATTCAGATCTACAAATACGTGGTGCACAACGTGGCGCACGCCTTCGGCAAAACCGCGACCTTCATGCCGAAGCCCATGTTCGGCGACAACGGTTCCGGCATGCACTGCCACATGTCGCTGTCCAAGAACGGCACCAACCTGTTCGCCGGCGACAAATACGGCGGCCTGTCTGAAACCGCGCTGTTCTACATCGGCGGCATCATCAAGCACGCCAAGGCGATCAATGCGCTGGCCAACCCGACCACCAACTCGTACAAGCGTCTGGTGCCAGGCTACGAAGCGCCGGTGATGCTGGCTTACTCCGCCCGTAACCGCTCTGCGTCCATCCGCATCCCGGTGGTCTCCAGCCCGAAAGCGCGCCGCATCGAAGCCCGCTTCCCGGATCCGGCGGCTAACCCATACCTGTGCTTCGCCGCGCTGCTGATGGCCGGCCTGGACGGCATCATCAACAAGATCCACCCTGGCGACGCCATGGACAAAAACCTGTACGACCTGCCGCCGGAAGAAGAAGCCGAGATCCCAAAAGTGGCCGGCTCGCTGGACGAGGCAATGGCCGCACTGAACGAAGACCGCGAGTTCCTGACCCGTGGCGGCGTGTTCACCGACGATGCGATCGATGCCTACATCGAACTGCGCAAAGAAGAGATGGACCGCGTTCGCATGACGCCACACCCGGTTGAGTTCGAACTGTACTACAGCGTCTAAGCCCTACCCGCGCCGTCTGCACAGGCGGACGGCGCCCACATTTTTGTTATCGCTTTTTTGTTGCCGTGGAAACTTTCAGCCCATCTTCGGATGGGTTTTTTTCTCCACCGTATTTTCTGCAAAACTATTCCATACCGCGCCGATCCCGGATGGAGTAGGATAGATGCACTAAAAAGGTGCAGGAGTCTGCTGTATGGCAACTGGCAAGCTGCCCGATGCTGGGCAGATCCTCAATTCACTCATCAACAGCATCCTGCTGTTGGATGACTCACTGGCGGTTCACTACGCCAACCCGGCGGCACAGCAACTGCTGGCGCAAAGCTCCCGCAAGCTGTTCGGCACGCCGCTGCCCGATTTGCTCGGTTATTTTTCGCTGAACGTCTCTTTGATGCGCGAAAGCCTGCGCGCCGGTCAGGGCTTCACCGACAACGAAGTGACCCTGGTGGTCGACGGACGCGCGCACATCCTTTCTCTGACCGCTCAGGCGCTGCCGGAAGGCTATATCCTGGTCGAGCTGGCGCCGATGGACAATCAGCGCCGCCTGAGCCAGGAACAGCTGCAGCATGCTCAACAGGTGGCGGCCCGCGATCTGGTACGCGGTTTGGCGCACGAGATTAAAAATCCGCTGGGCGGCCTGCGCGGCGCGGCGCAGCTGTTGGCCAAGGCGCTGCCCGATCCGGCGCTGACCGAATACACCAAGGTGATCATCGAGCAGGCCGATCGGCTGCGCAATCTGGTGGATCGCCTGCTCGGCCCGCAGCGGCCCGGTCAGCACATTACCCAGAGCATTCATCAGGTCGCGGAGCGCGTCTGCCAGCTGGTGTCGCTGGAAATGCCGGATAACGTCACGCTGGTGCGCGACTACGATCCGAGCCTGCCGGAAATGGCCCACGACCCGGATCAGATTGAACAGGTGCTGCTGAACATCACCCGCAATGCGCTGCAGGCGCTGGGCGAGGCGGGCGGCACCATCACGCTGCGCACCCGCACCGCGTTTCAGATTACGTTGCACGGCACCCGCTACCGCCTGGCGGCGCGCATCGACGTCGAAGACGACGGCCCCGGCGTGCCGGCGCAGCTGCAGGACACGCTGTTCTACCCGATGGTCAGCGGCCGTGAGGGCGGTACCGGCCTGGGATTATCCATCGCCCGCAATCTTATCGATCAGCATTGCGGAAAAATTGAATTCAACAGTTGGCCAGGTCATACCGAATTCTCGGTCTACCTGCCCATTCGTCAGTGAGGTTTGCTATGCAACGAGGGATAGTCTGGATCGTCGATGACGATAGCTCCATCCGCTGGGTGCTTGAGCGCGCGCTCACCGGCGCGGGCCTGAGCTGCGCCACCTTCGAAGGCGGCAATGACGTGCTGGAAGCCTTGGCCACGCAAACCCCCGACGTGCTGCTGTCCGATATCCGCATGCCGGGTATAGACGGCCTGGCGCTGCTCAAGCAGATCAAACAGCGCCACCCAATGCTGCCGGTGATCATCATGACCGCGCATTCGGATTTGGACGCCGCCGTCAGCGCCTATCAGCAAGGGGCCTTCGACTACCTGCCGAAGCCGTTCGACATCGACGAAGCGGTGGCGCTGGTCGAGCGCGCCATCAGCCATTATCAGGAACAGCAGCAGCCGGTGCGCAGCCAGCCGGCCAGCGATCCGGCGGCGGACATCATAGGCGAAGCGCCGGCGATGCAGGACGTGTTTCGCATCATCGGTCGGCTCTCGCGTTCGTCGATCAGCGTGTTGATCAACGGCGAATCCGGCACCGGCAAGGAGCTGGTGGCGCATGCGCTGCACCGCCACAGCCCGCGCGCCAAGTCGCCGTTCATCGCCCTGAACATGGCCGCCATCCCCAAAGATCTGATCGAGTCCGAGCTGTTCGGCCACGAGAAAGGCGCCTTCACCGGCGCGAATCAAATTCGTCAGGGCCGCTTTGAACAGGCCGACGGCGGCACGCTGTTCCTCGACGAGATCGGCGATATGCCGCTCGACGTGCAAACGCGCCTGCTGCGGGTGCTGGCGGATGGCCAGTTCTACCGGGTCGGCGGCTATGCGCCGGTGAAGGTCGACGTGCGCATCATCGCCGCCACGCACCAGAACCTGGAGCTGCGGGTGCAGGAAGGCAAATTCCGCGAGGATCTGTTCCACCGCTTGAACGTGATCCGCGTACACCTGCCGCCGCTGCGCGAGCGCCGTGAAGACATCCCGCGGCTGGCGCGCCACTTCCTGCAGATCGCCGCCAAAGAGTTAGGCGTTGAGGCCAAGAACCTGCACCCGGAAACCGAAACCGCGCTGACCCGCCTGCCCTGGCCGGGCAACGTGCGCCAGTTGGAGAACACCTGCCGCTGGCTGACGGTGATGGCCGCCGGGCAGGAAGTGCTGATTCAGGATCTGCCGGGTGAACTGTTCGAAACCGCCGCGCCGGAAAGCCCCAGCCACAGTTTGCCGGACAGCTGGGCCACGCTGCTGGCGCAGTGGGCCGATCGCGCGCTGCGTTCCGGTCATCAAAACCTGCTGTCGGAAGCACAGCCGGAAATGGAGCGCACGCTGCTCACCACCGCGCTGCGCCACACCCAAGGGCACAAACAGGAAGCCGCGCGCCTGCTGGGCTGGGGGCGAAATACCCTGACCCGCAAGCTTAAAGAGCTGGGCATGGAATAGGAACGGGGATGGATGATGAAAAACGCAGTCCGGCGCACAAAAAAACGCCAACCGCAGGCTTTACAGCCGGTGCGGGCGCAGTATGATCGTGTCGCACACTCTGGAGGTTGACGATGCTGGACTCATTCATCGTATTCATTTCTCAGGGCGCGGAGCTGGGCTCCGCCGCCAGCCACACCCCGCAGGCGGCGGTTGCCGCGGTGTTGTGCGCCGCGCTGATTAACTTCTTCAGTTAAAAAAAACAGCCGCTGATGCGGCTGTTTTTTCATCCTCAGATCACCCGTGAGAATTGCTGGCTGCGCGCCTGTTGCCGCAGATAGCGGTCGAAACACATGCAGATATTGCGGATCAGCAAGCGCCCGCGCGGCGTGACGCGAATGCCCTGCTCGTCGCGCTCCACCAGCCCATCGCGTTCAAACGGCGCTAGCAGCTGCAGGTCTTCGGCGAAGTAGGCGGTGAAATCGATGCCGTATTGCCGTTCGAGCGGCTGATACGCCAACCGGAAGTTGCAGATCAGGGTTTTGATCAGATCGCGCCGCAGACAATCGTCATCCGTCAGCGCCAGCCCACGCCACAGCGCATTACCCTGCGCCTGTACGCTGTCATAGTAACGCTTCAGCTCTTTCTGGTTCTGCGCATAGCTGTCGCCAAGCATGCTGATGGCCGACACGCCCAGCCCCAGCAGATCGCTGTCGCCCTGGGTGGTATAGCCCTGGAAGTTTCGATGCAGCTTACCTTCGCGTTGGGCGATTGCCAGCTCGTCGTCCGGGCGCGCAAAGTGATCCATGCCGATGAACTGATAGCCGGCGCCGGTCAGGAAAGCGATGCTCTGCTGCAGGATATCCAGCTTCTGCTGCGCGCCCGGCAGATCGGCGTCTTTGATTTTGCGCTGGGCGGCGAACAAGTTCGGCATATGCGCGTAGTTGAACACGCTGAGGCGATCGGGATTCAGTTCAGCCACCCGCTGTAGCGTGAAAGCGAAGCTTTCCGGCGTCTGTTTCGGCAGGCCGTAGATCAGATCGATATTGGTCGAGCGGAAGCCCAGCGCTTTGGCCCGCTCGATCAGGGCGAAGATAAAGGCTTCGTCCTGCTCACGGTTGACCAACTGCTGCACCTGCTTATTGAAATCCTGCACCCCCATGCTCAGACGGTTAAAGCCTTCGGCGCGTAAATGATCGAGCACATCCAGCTCTATCTCGCGCGGATCGACCTCGATCGACATCTCCGCATCGGACAGGAAATCAAAGTGTTCGCGCAGCAATGCCACCAGCCGACTGATTTGCGCTTTGTCCAGGTAGGTTGGCGTACCGCCACCCCAGTGCATCTGGCCGACCTTGCGGCCGGCGAACAGCGGCGCACGGCTGGCGATCTCTTGCGCCAAAACGTTCAGGTATTCGTCGGCCTTGTGGGTCTGGCGCGTCACCAGCTTGTTGCAGCCGCAGAAGTAGCACAGCTTATGGCAGAAAGGGATATGCACGTACAGCGACAGCGGCCGCTCAGGGTAGCGCGCAGCGGCGCGTTGAAACGCCGCTTCGTCGTAGCGCTGGTTAAACTCCAGCGCCGTGGGGTATGAAGTATAACGCGGCCCTGAGTAGTTATATTTTTGGATCAGGGCTAAATCCCAGACAATCGTCTGCTCTGACATGCTCACTCCTTCCGATATCTTTTTCTACCGGGCCTGGAGAGAGGCGGTTGTCTGCGCTGTCTGGCCACGGAAGCGCTGCGAAAACGCGCTTTGCGCTTAGACAGCCGCCATAGTTTACCGAATAACCACAGCAGATAACACATCAAGAGTAGGGCTATTGCCGGAATTAGCCACATGGCGCGTTAAAAGGCGTCTTTCGGGTTGCCGCCTTTCAGCAGCTTCAGAATATCTTCCTGCTTCTCTTCTTCTTCGTCGTCGTCTTCACCCAGTTCGATGCCCAACACGTCCATCAGCACATCGATGCGATCCAACGTTTTGTCGACATAAGTCTGCTCTTCCGCGTTCAGCGTTTCACCGTCGTCGATGCGATCCAGCAGCGCGTTCAGACGTTCGTCATTTTCCAGCTTCGCCAACTCTTCTTCCGGCGACAGGCGCGGTTTCGCTTCGGCCTTCGGCTTCGGCTGCGGTTTGGCCTTCACTTTGGTTTCGTCGACCACCAGCGCAACCGGCACTTTACTGCCGATACGGGGATCTTTGGCTTCTGCCGCCGATTTGTTCTTCTGGCTGCCGGACTCGACCTGGGTGCGCGAACCGGAAGCGAGGCCACGGCGCTTTTTCAGGCGTTTGCGCTCACGCGCTTCCTGATCGAGCTCCATACGGCTTTTCTTTTTCGTTTTTGACTTCGCCGCGCTGCCGCGAGGTGCTTTTGATGGCTGGTTCATAGCGTGTGCTCTTAGGTATGTAGATTCAGTATAGAATTGCGGCGGAATCTAGCAGAAAGCGGGCAAAGAAAAAAGGCGGCAGGTTAAACCTGCCGCCTATTTCGCACCTTCTTGCGAAGGGTATTCCTGTTACGCACTCCTTGCGTACATGCAACATCCCGGTTTTTCCCTCTGCTATAACCGCATTCCCTGCCACTACGTCCTTCATCCTGAAAGAAAAATCGTCCATGGCGCAATCCATTCGCATCCGCTCTTCCCGAGCGAGCTTCCTGCGGGCATCCAAATTGCCGATACTTCACCATCCGATGTGCCTGCCGCCTATTCCGGTGCGAAAGGGTCACTTCCTTTTGCGTTCATCCTGGCACTCATTGCACGCCCTGTGCGTTCCTTGAGATTTGTCATCCTTCCCGGATGTTCCCTAATCCTGCGCAACCCTGCGTTAACGACTACTTTACGTTATTGTTGCGAAGGCTCAAGGCACCTGACGTCGATTTGGGCGACATTTCCCTACAACGAAAAAATAACATTTTGTTTTTAAAACAAAAACAGAAATATCACTTTCGAATAAAGCGACATTACCCGCGATTCGAATGGCAAATGTCTCACAACGTACGCGCGGCATAACTGTCGTTTTATCGCGTCCCGCCGCTTAAAAACCGAGAAACACGCCATTTTTACCGCTGATGCAGTTATAATCGCCAACCAGTTAGCCATCCTCACGGAGACGAAAAACTTTGACCAGCAAGAACTACAACTATCATGTGACCCATTTCGTCACCAGCGCACCCGATATTCGCCATCTGCCGGGGGATGCAGGAATTGAAGTCGCCTTTGCCGGCCGTTCCAACGCCGGGAAATCCAGCGCGCTGAATACGCTGACCAACCAAAAAAGCCTGGCGCGCACCAGTAAGACGCCGGGGCGCACCCAGCTGATCAACCTGTTCGAAGTGGAAGACGGCATCCGCCTGGTCGACCTGCCGGGTTACGGCTACGCCGAAGTGCCGGAAGAGATGAAGCGCAAATGGCAGCGCGCGTTGGGCGAATACCTGCAGATGCGCAACAGCCTGAAAGGCCTGGTGGTGCTGATGGATATCCGCCATCCGCTGAAAGATCTCGACCAGCAGATGATCCAGTGGGCGGTCGACGTCGGCACGCCGGTGCTGGTACTGCTGACCAAGGCCGACAAGCTGGCCTCCGGCGCACGCAAGGCGCAGCTCAATATGGTGCGTGAAGCGGTGCTGCCGTTTATGGGGGATATCCAGGTTGAAGCCTTCTCGTCGCTGAAGAAGATCGGCGTCGACAAGCTGCGCCAGAAGCTGGATACCTGGTTTAACGAGATCCCGCCGGAAGTGCTGCCGGAAGATGAAACCGGCGAATAAGCTCAGGCCGAACGCCAGAGCCGATGCCTCACCGCATCGGCTTTTTTATGCCCGCAGTTCAGCCACAGGCGGAATTTTTTGTTATCTAATTACAGTTCTGAAATAAAACCATCATAAAAACTTATCGCCAGGGCTGGCTTATCTCGCCGGATTACGCGAGTCGAGAGAGTGGAAGCAGGAACGAAAAGCGGTGCGGAGTGATAGGAAAAACGTATGGTTTATCGCTGTTTTTACAATAAAAAACGCCCCAGTCAATACTGACTGGGGCGGCTAAATATTCAGCCAAATCCGATTACGTGAAGTAAAAGGTCTGAAAGATAGAACATCTTACCTCTGTACCCTACGCCTGTAACTCTACATCATTTTTTCGCAGGGCAAAAGAATTTTTTGTAGTTTACTTACACAATTTGCGGCGCAAGAACGGCGAAGTTGGGGAAACTATCGCCGCATCTTGTAGCTTAATTACGAAAAGTGCTTAGGTTATCGCCAGTTAGCGCATCCGGCGATAACCCGGCGATCAGTGCGCCTCATCCCAGTTCATGCCGACGCCCACGTCAACCTTCAGCGGCACCGCCAGAGCCATGCTTCCTTCCATCAATTGGCGGATACGTTGGCTGGCTTCTTCGATCACCGACTCGTGCACCTCAAACACCAATTCATCGTGCACCTGCATGATTGCGCGCACCAACGGCTTCTCCTGCCCTTGCAGCCAGGCGTCGACCTCGATCATCGCACGCTTGATGATATCGGCCGCCGTGCCCTGCATCGGGGCGTTGATGGCGGCGCGCTCGGCCGCCTTGCGGCGCATGCCGTTGCTGGAGCGGACGTCCGGCAGGTACAGACGGCGACCGTCCAGCGTGCTGACATAGCCCTGTTCGGCGGCCTGCTGGCGGGTGCGCTCCATGTAATCCAGCACGCCCGGGTAACGCTCGAAGTACAGATCCATATAGCGCTGAGCTTCCCCTCGCGGGATCCCCAGCTGGCGCGCCAGGCCGAAGGCGCTCATGCCGTAAATCAGGCCAAAGTTAATCGCCTTGGCGCTGCGGCGCTGCTCGCCGGTCACTTTATCCAACGGCACGCCGAAGACTTCCGACGCCGTGGCGCGGTGAATGTCTTTCCCTTCGGCGAAGGCCTTCAGCAGCCCTTCATCCTGTGACAGATGCGCCATGATGCGCAGCTCGATCTGGGAGTAGTCGGCCGCGACGATGCGGTAGCCCTCCGGCGCGATAAAGGCCTGGCGAATGCGTCGCCCTTCATCGTTGCGCACCGGGATGTTCTGCAGGTTCGGATCGCTCGAGGAGAGACGGCCGGTGGCGGTCACCGCCTGATGGTACGAGGTATGCACCCGGCCGCTGACCGGATTGATCATCAGCGGCAGCTTGTCGGTATAGGTGGTCTTCAGCTTCGCCAGGCCGCGATATTCCAGAATCACCTTCGGCAGCGGGTAGTCGAGCGCCAACTCAGCCAGCACCTCTTCATTGGTAGAAGGCGCTCCGCCTGGGGTTTTCTTCAGCACCGGCAGCTTTTGTTTTTCGTACAGGATCGCCTGCAGCTGCTTGGTCGACGCCAGGTTGAATGGCTCTTCCGCCAGCTCGTGGGCCTGCGCCTCCAGTTCCGCCAGACGCTTGGCCAGCTCCTGGGAGTGGGCCGACAAAATGGCCGGATCGATCAGCACCCCCGTGCGCTCGATATGCGACAGCACCGGCAACAGCGGCATTTCAATCTCGTTGAACACCGTCAGCAGCTCCGCGCTCTGTTTCAGCTGCGGCCACATCGCCAGATGCAGCTGCAGCGTGACATCCGCGTCTTCGGCGGCGTAAGGCGCCGCCTGCTCCAGCGCGATCTGGTTGAACGTCAGCTGGTTCTTGCCCTTGCCGGCGATCTCTTCGAAGGTGATGGTTTTGTGGCCCAGATAACGATCGGCCAGGCTGTCCATATCATGACGGCCGCCGACGCTGTCCAGTACATAGGACTCCAGCATGGTGTCGTAGGCGATGCCGCGCATCTCAATGCCGTAGCGCGCCAGCAGGCTCATGTCGAACTTCAGATTTTGCCCGACCTTCAGTGCGTTATCGTCCTCCAGCAGCGGCTTGAGCGCTTCCAGCACGTAGGCGCGATCCAGCTGTACCGGGGCATCCAGATAATCGTGCGCTACCGGCAAATAAGCCGCTTCGCCCGGTGCGATCGCGAAGGACAGGCCGATCAGATTGGCGGTCAGCGTATCCAGACCGTCGGTTTCAGTATCGAAGGCAAACACGTCGGCCTTTTTCAGCCGCGCCAGCCAGTCGGTAAAGGTCGCTTCATCCAGAATGGTGACATACCCGTCCTGAGACAGCTTGGCCTCCGCCAGCGCTTTCGGCGCTTCTGCGGCGACGGCCGGTTTGGCGGCACCGGCAGCTTTCGCACCCGCGCCTTTCTTGTTTTCCAGCCATACGCCGGCTTCCACGTCCGCCAGCCAGCGTTTGAACTCGTATTGTTTGAACAGCTGTTGCAGCGTATCGACATCCGGCTCGGACACCGTCAGCTCAGCGCAGGTCAGATCCAGCTCGACGTCGGTTTTGATCGTCGCCAGCTTATAGGAGAGGTACGCGACCTCTTTGTTCTGCTCCAGCTTGGCCGCCATGGTTTTGGCGCCGCGGAAGCTCAGCGTGGCGATGCTCTCCAGATTGCCGTACAGCGCATCCAGCCCGCCGATGCCCTGCAGCAACGCCTGGGCGGTTTTCTCGCCCACGCCCGGCACGCCGGGAATGTTGTCCGATGAATCGCCCATCAGCGCCAGGAAGTCGATGATCAGCTCCGGCGGAATACCGTACTTGTCGCACACTTCCTGCGGGCCGAGGATGGTGTTGTTCATGGTGTTGATCAGGGTGACGTTCGGCGTCACCAACTGCGCCATGTCTTTGTCGCCGGTGCTGATCAGCACCGCGTGGCCGGCCTTTTCGGCCTCCAGCGCCAGCGTACCGATGACGTCATCCGCCTCGACGCCAGGCGTCACCAGCAGCGGCAGGCCCATCGCCTTGACCATGCTGTGCAGCGGCTCGATCTGCGCACGCAGATCGTCCGGCATCGGTGGCCGGTGTGACTTGTATTCAGCGAAGAGATCATCGCGAAAGGTCTTCCCTTTGGCATCAAACACCACGGCAACGTGGCTCGGTTGATACTGCAGCAGCAGGCTGCGCAGCATATTCAGCACGCCGTACATCGCGCCGGTCGGCTCGCCCGCCGAGTTGGTCAGCGGCGGGAAGGCGTGATAAGCGCGGTAGAGGTAGGAGGAACCGTCAACCAGGATTAGTGGGTTTTCTGCAATCTGGGCCATAGCGTTTCTTTATCGTGATCGGACATAGGGGTAAGCATGCCATAGCTGGCCGCCGGAGACGAACCTTAGCGTGCATTGCGGACGAAAATGATGAGATTGTGCGCGAGGATCCGCAAGATCTTACCTGTGGATAACTTTGTGCATAGAAAAGAGACCGAATTATAACGTTGTGATTATCGTTATAACGGCGAATAAAATTCCTATTTAAATCACCGCGTTAAAAGAACGAATTCCGGCGACGCTTTATTACTGGCTTTTATTGAATTTGTGGATATAACTTTCGCCGGATTTTAATCGCACTATTAATCAAATTCGGCGCCTCAATTACCATAGCACAAGCTGAACAAGTTGCACAAAAACTCGGCAAATGGTTATCCGGCGAGGCGAAAAACAGTGATTTTTAGCGACGCTTTACCCCGACGATCTCTGTTAAAATAGGCTTTTGTTCATGCGCTTCGGCATGCAACGATGTTCCCAACAACCGTCAGCCCATAACCATGCCAAGATTGTTAACGCCTGTTATCTTTATCATTTCCATCATACTCACCATTCTGGTGACGGTGTTGTGTTCTATCCCCATCACGCTGGCCGGCATCGTGAAACTCCTGGTGCCCATTCCCGCCGTCTGGCGATATATCTCGGCTTTCGCCGATTTCATGATGTGGTGTTGGTGTCAGGGGCTGGCGCTGTTATTGCGCATTAACGGGCAATTGCGTTGGGATATTGAAGGACTGGAAGGGCTGGATCGCAAAAACTGGTATCTACTAATCAGTAATCACGAAAGCTGGTCGGACATTGTCGTGTTGTGCGTGCTGTTCAGAAATCATATTCCAATGAATAAGTATTTCCTCAAGCAACAGCTCGCCTGGGTGCCTTTTGTCGGCCTGGCCTGCTGGGCGCTGGATATGCCATTCATGAAGCGTTACTCCCGCGCCTATTTGCTCAAGCATCCGGAGAAGCGCGGCAAGGATATCGAAACCACGCGCCGTTCCTGCGAAAAATTCCGCCAGCGCCCAACCACCATCGTCAACTTCGTCGAAGGTTCACGCTTCACCGAAGCCAAGAAAATTAAAAGCAATTCGCCGTATCGCAATTTGCTGGCACCCAAAGCCGCCGGCATTGCGTTTACGCTCAGCGCGCTGGGCAATCAGTTCGACAAAGTGCTGAACGTGACCCTGCTCTATCCGGAAAATAACCAACGGCCCTTTATGGATATGCTGTGCGGGCGGCTGACGCGTATCGTGGTGAGAATAGAAACGCTGCCGATCGATGAAACCCTGCACGGGGACTACTTCAACGACAAGCAGTTCAAACGGCGATTCCAGCTGTGGCTGAATACGCTGTGGCAGGAAAAAGATCGGTTGCTGGATAAATTGAAGCGGCAATATGGATAAAAAAACGCCGGCAATGCCGGCGTTTTTCATGTTGAGTCTGGCTTATTTCTGCTGGCTGAGGAATTTAACCACGTCGGCGAACTGCTTCACGTAAGCGTCCATCGAGCTGGTATCCAGGCCATCGTTTTTCACCATGTATTTGCCGTTCACGAATACCGCCGGCACGCCGCGCAGCTGCAGATCTTCAGCGGCTTTCTCCTGTTGAACCACCAGAGATTTCACCACGAAGCTGTTCCAGGCCGCGTCATAATCTGCGGCGGTCACGCCCGCTTTCACAAAGACGTTACGGATATCGTCCGGCGTTTGCACGGTCTGGGTTTTCTGCACCGCTTCAAACATCAGCGGGCTGACTTTTTCTTCCACGCCCAGCGCCATCGCTACCGCCCATGCCTGAGTCAGCTGTTTGCCCAACGGCCCCAGGAACTCCACATGGTACTTGGTCATTTTGGTGCCGGCAGGCAGCGCCTTCTTCACGTTCTCGGACACGTGATAGACCTGCTCGAACTGGTAGCAGTGCGGGCAGTAGAAGGAGAAGAACTCCAGCACCTGCGGCTCGCCGGTCACCGGCTTGTCCAGAGTCACGTACTGAGCGCCATCGCTAAACTGTGCCGCCGAGGCACTGAATGCCATCACCATGCCAACGAGCGCCAACCATATTTTTTTCATAAGACTAAACTCTCCATTGTGTTAAAGCTTCAATACATTGGCGTCAGCTGCAGAGGAGGCTCCTGCAACAGCTTAACCTGTTCGGTGAAGGCCGCAGTCTGAGACAACCAGAAATCAGACTCCGCCATCCACGGAAAACTCTTAGGAAAGGCCGGATCCTGCCAACGGCGGGCGACCCAAGCCAGGTAATACACCATGCGCATCGCCCGCAGCGGCTCGATCAACGCCAGCTCGCGTTGGTCGAACTCGGCAAATTCGCCGTACGCTTCCAGCAAGACGTCCAGCTGCATCAATTGATCGCGCCGTTCGCCATGCAGCAGCATCCACAAGTCCTGCACCGCCGGGCCATTACGCGCGTCATCAAGATCGACAAACAGCGGACCGTCGCGCCACAGAATATTGCCCGGATGGCAATCACCGTGCAAACGGCGCGGCTGCCAGTTCAGATGCCAGTGCGGCTTGATCGCCGCGATCAGGTTATCCGTCGCCTGCAGAAACGCATCACGCTGCGCTGCCGGCAACAGCTCGCAACCGGCCAGCGCCTGACGCGGGGCGGTGAGATACTCTTCAACCCCCATCGTCGGCCGCTCGGCGAACAAACGCTCACCGCCGACCTGATGGATGCGCCCGAGGAAACGGCCCACCCATTCCAACTGATCCAGGTTGTCTATCTCGTACTGCCGCCCGCCCACGCTGGGGAACAGGGTAAAGAAGAACCCAGCGTGCGTATGCAGCGTAGCGCCTTGCAACGCCAACGGTGCTACCGCCGGGATCTCCGCCTTCGCCAGATCCAGAGCGAACTGGTGCTCCTCACCTATCTGCGCGGCGCTCCAGCGCTCCGGGCGGTAAAACTTCACCACGTAGCGTTGGCGATCTTCGTCCATAAACTGATAGACGCGGTTCTCATAGCTGTTCAGCACCGTCAGACCGGAGTCGACGCGCAGGCCAATCCCTTCTAGCGCGTCCATAATCAAATCGGGCGACAGGGTGTCGAAATTAAAAGCAGAGTTATTCATAACGTTCGTTTGATCGCTGACAGCACGGTGCCGGGAATGAGAAATAGTAGCATTAATGGCGCATTTCACGCGCTATGCTTTCTCGCACTGCACGAGGATCAGTCCTTGATAACGCCGCGAGCGCGCAACAGCGCCGTTTTAAAATCTTCTTCGTAATCTTTCTTCAGGCCCGGGATCTGATCCGTGCCGGCGCTGCCGCGCATTTTCAGGTGGTAAATAAGAATATCGTCGCTCAGCTCGGACAACTCGCCCTGGAAGCCCGCTTCCTTCGCCAGCTTTTGCAAAAACTGCATCAAATTGAGATCGGGATCTTCCTGCCAGGCCGGGTGCAACAGCTCGATCAACTCGTTTACGCGATGCGTTTTCATCTCAATATCGTCCAATAGCATGAATAAACTCACAAAGTAACAGGCTTACCCACGCAGTGAAAGAACCGGCTTGTCAATAAAGGTAAATCCTGATGTCGCGCCGACTTTAGCGCTACAATCAGCGCATCGACAAGGCGAGATAAACGAGATGCATAAAGAAATCAGTGGCGTCATTTTGGCCGGCGGACGGGCCACGCGCATGGGCGGTGAAGACAAAGGCCTGGTGTCGATTGGCGGTATAGCACTCTATCAACACGTACTGGCTCGGTTACGCCCGCAGGTGGCCTCCGTGGCCATCAGCGCCAATCGCAATCAGGCACGTTACCAGGCGAGCGGTTTGCCGGTGATTGGCGATCTGACGCCCGATTTCGCCGGGCCGTTGGCCGGGATGCTCGCCGGGCTCAAGCAATCTCCCAGCGAGTGGGTGGCATTCGTCCCTTGTGACGTCCCCGACTTCCCCGCCGACTTAGTCGCACAACTCTGGCGGCAAAAAGGCGCTGCGCCAGCGGCCTTTGCCAGCGATGGCGAACGGGATCACCCTACGCTGGCGTTATTGCATATCCAAATAGCGCCGCTGCTGACCGGCTATCTGGCGCGCGGTGAACGCAAGCTGATGCTGTTCTTGCATCAGATTAACGCACAACGCGTGGTGTTCAGCGGGCAACAAGCGGCATTTCATAACCTGAATACGCCGGAAGACTGCCGGAACTGGCAGCAAGCACGAGAGCTAAAGAAATGAATCGTTCGTTGCCCCCTTTACTGGCCATCGGCGCTTACAGCGGTACGGGAAAAACTACCCTGCTCAAGCTATTGATCCCGATGCTTAAACAGCGCCAGGTGCGGGTTGGGCTGATAAAGCATACCCATCATGACATGGATGTGGATACGCCGGGTAAAGACAGCTACGAGCTGCGCAAAGCGGGTGCCGACCAAACGCTGGTCGCCAGCGATCGCCGTTGGGCATTGATGACCGAAACGCCGGAACAACAACCTTTGGACCTGCGCTACCTGGCGGAACGTTTTGATGCCGATAAGGTCGATTTGATCCTGGTGGAAGGGTTCAAACATGAGCCGGTCAGCAAGATCCTGCTTTATCGGGCCGAGATCGGCAGACCGCTGGAAGACATGCTGGATCAGTTTGTCGTGGCGGTAGCCAGCGACCGGCCGCTATCCATCGCGGCTAAGCAGTTGGATCTCAATCAACCGGAAAGCATCGCCGACTTTATTGTCGAGTGGTTGAAAGGCGCAGCGTAGCTGCGCTTTTTTGCGTTTTACGCATAGCAAAAAGCCCTGAACGTCAGTTCAGGGCTTTCGGCTTGGTTTGATGCCTGGCAGTGTCCTACTCTCGCATGGGGAGACCCCACACTACCATCGGCGCTACGGCGTTTCACTTCTGAGTTCGGCATGGGGTCAGGTGGGACCACCGCGCTATTGCCGCCAGGCAAAT
>NZ_PYTW01000014.1:0-58774 GCF_003028435.1 Serratia sp. Nf2
AGCGCGAATTTGCCGGCATCGAGAGATGCGACGTAAAAGAATCGGTGGAGCGGTAGTTCAGTTGGTTAGAATACCTGCCTGTCACGCAGGGGGTCGCGGGTTCGAGCCCCGTCCGTTCCGCCACTTAATTGATAAGCCCTGAGTCAGAGACTCAGGGCTTTTTCATATGCAAAATTCACGAAATATCGTCGAATTTGCCACCGCTCCTGCCGCTTTTTCTCAATATTGTTGCCTGCTGGTCAAAAGTATTATGCCGAACCTGGCGTTTTTGCTCACTAAAAATATTGCCATACTCTCTTGCATCGCTATTTATCCACTAATGAGAGAGTAAACATTGTGAGCATTCCTGCATTTGGTTTAGGTACTTTCCGCCTTCAGGATCAGGTCGTTATCGACTCGGTAAGCACGGCGCTGGAACTGGGCTATCGGGCTATCGATACCGCACAGATCTATGAAAACGAAGCGGCCGTCGGCCAGGCTATCGCCGCCAGCGGTGTGCCGCGTGACGAGTTGTTCATCACGACCAAAATTTGGATCGCGAATCTGGCAAAGGGTGCATTAATTCCCAGCCTGCGAGACAGCCTGGTCAAGCTGCAGACCTCATATGTCGATCTGACGCTGATTCACTGGCCATCGCCAAATGATGAGGTGCCTGTCGCGGAGTTTATGGCTGAACTGCTGGAAGCCAAGCGCTTGGGGCTGACCCGTCAGATAGGGGTATCCAATTTCACGGTCGATCTGATGCAGCAGGCGATTGACTCGGTCGGCGCCGATCAGATTGCGACTAATCAGATAGAACTGTCACCGTTCTTGCAGAATGAAAAAGTGGTGGCGTTCGCACGGCAGCATGGTATTGCCATCACCTCTTATATGACGCTGGCGTATGGCAAAGCGTTGCAGGATGAGACGATCAAAAGCATTGCCGCACGTCACAATGCGACGCCGGCACAGGTGGTTCTGGCCTGGGCGTTGAAGCTGGGCTATGCGGTGATCCCTTCCTCGACCAAGCGTGAAAACCTGGAAAGCAACCTGTTGGCACAGCAGCTGATGCTGAGTGACGACGATATGGCGCAGATTGCGGCGCTTGAAAGCAACGGCCGATTGGTCAGCCCGGAAGGTCTGGCACCCAACTGGGATTAATCTCTGGACATCACGACGCCAGGCGCCCAAGAGGGCGCCTTTTTTATCGCTTTAGCCGATCGCTGATAAAATCGATAAAACTGCGCAGGCGGTTACTGACGGCGCTATCGCTGTAGTACACCGCGTTGATCGGCATTTCGAGTGGCAACGTGTCTTCCAGTAGAAGGGGGACCAGGTCTCCGCGTTTGACGTCTTCATCACTCATAAAGTCCGACAGGCAGGCGATGCCGTTGCCGTGCAGGCACAGGTGGCGCTGGGTTTCGCCGCTGTTGGTAGTCAGACCTGGAACGATCTCCAGTTGTCGACCATCGGCACAGGTCAGCGGCCAGCGGTTCAGGTTGGGCAGATCGTTGAAGCCGATGCAGCAATGGTGCTCCAGATCGGCTACCGTCTTTGGTGCGCCATACTGCGCCAGGTAGGCGGGGGAGGCCAGGATGCGCCGATAGCTGGCCATCAGCTTGCGCGCTTTCAGCGTAGAGTCCGTCAGCTCGCCGACGCGTATTGCGATATCCACTTTTCGTTCGATCAAATTGATGAAGTTTTCCGAAGAGACCAGCGATAGCGACATTTCCGGATAGCGTTCACGAAACTCGGCGACCAGCGGCGTCAACAGATGCAAGACGACTGGCGTTGCGGCATCGACGCGCAGCAGCCCCTGCGGGCGTTGACGGCTTTCCATCAACGCATTTTCCGCTGCGGCCATATCGCTCAACACTTTCTGCACCTGCCGAAAGTAGTTTTCGCCTTCTTGGGTCAGGCTGATTTGGCGTGTCGTGCGGTTGAGCAGGGTTACCCCCAGCTTGCTCTCCAGCTTTTTTACCGTCCGACTGACCACGGAGTTGGCCTGCTGCAGGCGCTCCGCCGCCCGGCTGAAACTGCCGCTTTCCACTACGGTAACGAAGGTGATAAGCTCGTCCGAATTCGCTTTCATTTTTGCTCCACAGGCAAGCTCTATTCTAAATTTTTAGCGATTTAGTCATTTAAGCACGTCGGAGCATCCTCGTCACCCACATGAACGTGATTGCGCATATTCCTGTTTCCCCGTTTGCATTTTGCTGGCCCTTTCGCATTTTTCACCTCTGCTGCACCACCTTTACACAGCTATACCCTCAGAAGATTGAAATCGCCGCAGACGGCCCCTATAACTGAAAAGGTTATGCCTGTAAAAGCCATGCCCTCTGTGCGGGGCAGGCGTATAATCAATTCACCGTTGGCGAAGTCTTCATCGCCAGTTTCATGCTAATGGGTAATAGGCGAATCGCGTGCCGAAACGAACTTATGCAATGAGGTATGTTGCAGGACAGCCAGTTGAGCGAATCTTTCCTGGCGCCGTTAACCAGCCGTTGCCGCCAGGGGCGGCGCTGCCGACGACCGGCGCCTTGCGCGTTATGGTGTGGAATATTTTCAAACAGCAGCGAGCCGACTGGCTTTCGGTGCTGAAAAATCATGGCAAAGATGCGCAGCTGGTGCTGTTGCAAGAGGCGCAAACCACGCCGGAGCTGGTGAGCTACGCGACCGCCAACTATTTGGCGGCCGATCAGGTGCCGGCCTTTGTGCTGCCGCAGCACCCTTCCGGCGTGATGACGCTGGCGGCCGCTCATCCGGTTTACTGCTGCCCGCTGCGCGAGCGAGAGCCGCTGCTGCGGCTGTCCAAGTCGGCCCTGATCACCGTTTATCCGCTGTACAACGGCGAGTTGTTGATGGTGGTGAACATCCATGCGGTGAACTTTAGCCTGGGAGTCGACGTCTACAGCAAACAGCTGGGGCCGATCGGCGAGCAGATCGCCAGCCACCGGGGGCCGGTGATCATGGCCGGGGACTTTAACGCCTGGAGCCGCAAACGTATCAATGCCTTGTATGACTTCGCCGGCGAGATGGCGCTGCGCGAAGTGAGTTTCGCCGACGATCACCGCCGTAAGGCCTTTGGCCGTCCGTTGGACTTCGTGTTTTACCGTAATCTTGGGGTTGTAGAGGCGTCGGTACTGGTGACCAGCGCGTCGGATCACAACCCGCTGTTGGTGGAGTTCCACCCGGAAAAAGACTCCCCCGTCTGGTGAATCACAGGTAATAAAAAAGCACCCCGAGGGGTGCTTTTTTGTGCCGAAACTTAGGTGTCCGGCGTAAGCTTGTTGCCGACAAACAGGGTCAACTTCAGACCGGGTTGAAGGCTGTTGCCTTTACCGAGCGTTGAATTCCAACGCATCACGTCGTTAATATCGACGCCGTGACGACGTGCGATACTGGCAAGCGAATCCCCTTTACGAACCTGATAGGTGATACTGCTATTACTGCCAGTATTGCTGGCCACTTGCAGGGTTTGCCCAACTTTTATGGCGCTCTTGGCGCGTAAGTTGTTCCAACTCTGCAAATCGCTGGTCTTAACGTTCAGCCGCTTGGCAATGCCCGATAAGGTGTCGCCGGAGCGCACTTTATACGAGCTGCCACCGGTCAAACCGCTGTTCTTCGCCAACTGCGTCGTTGGCTGAGTCACGGCGATCTGGCCATCGGCCAGCGAGTCTTTCAGTTGCTCGGCATGTCCTTTGGGAACCATGATGTAATGGGGCCCGTTGGGTGCCGTAACGCCTTTTTTGTAGCCTGGGTTATACGCTTTCATCTTGGTGACTGAAAGCCCCGCCATCTCAGCCGCCTGAGTCAGCTGGATCTGCTGCCCGACATCGATACGCGCCAGTGCACGGGTTTCATCCGTTTTCGGGAGTTTCACGCCGTACTTCTTGCTGTTCTTGATGATGTCGCTCAGCGCCAGCATTTTCGGGACATAGATTGACGTTTCACGCGGAAGCGACAGTGCCCAGAAATTGGTTGGCTTACCCTGGCGTTTGTTTGCCTTCACCGCTTGCATCACGCGGCCTTCACCACTGTTATAGGCGGCTACGGTCAGTAACCAGTCGCCGTTAAACATGCGGTTCAAGCGTTGCATCATGTTCAGCGCAGCGGTTGTCGAGGCGACGACATCGCGTCGACCGTCATACCACTGATTGTTTTTCAAACCATAATTGCGACCCGTTTGCGGCACGATTTGCCATAGCCCTGCGGCGTTGGCACTTGACGTGGCGTGTGGGTCAAAAGCGCTCTCCACTATGGGTAGCAGTACCAGTTCCATCGGCATATTACGTTTCTTAATCTGCCCGACTATCCAGTACATGTACGGCTCTGCCCGTAATGTTACATCGTGGAGATAGCTCTTACTTTTTAAGTACTTTCTTTTCTGATCACGGATCCGGGAATTTTCCGGAACCTCCATCTTCAGCTCGTCGCTAATGAAGTTCCACAGGTCCTGTTGCGCGGCGGGACTGTTGTTATCCAACCACCGCGCCGAGCTCGCTCGGCCATTTGCTGTGTACTCTCCTGCTTCACCATCTTGACCAGCCGAAGACAAACTCTGTGCATGCTGTTCTGGCGCCGGTGCGTCCTGCCTGGACGACTGGCAACCCACTAGCAAGACTGAGGCGAGAAATATCGCTTTAGCCTTCATGTGTGTGTCAATGTAGTTGCTTAAAAGACGAGCAATAATACTTTGCTTCGCCAAATAACACAACTAAAAGCTTAGAAGTTATCTTTCCGCAGGCGTAATTCAGAAAAAACTGAATGAAGGCTTTCTGGTGGTGAATTAAAGCCTAATTTCTTTTGTAAATCAGTATCATGGCAACGTAAAAACAGGTTAATTTTGCGCTCTAATTGCAATGTGGTCGGCACACTGGCTTGGCCTTTTGCCCTTAACGCTTCAACATGTTGTTGATATGTTTCAATCTCTCGATCTTCCGGCAAAATAGCCCGCGCAAACTTAAGATTTGAAAGAGTATATTCATGCGCGCAGCAAATTAAGGTGTTATCGGGAAGTTGCGCGAGTTGTTGAAATGAGTCGTACATTTGTTTGGCGGTGCCTTCAAACAGTCTGCCGCAGCCGGCGGAAAAAATTGTGTCGCCGCAGAACAGATAAGGGGCACTATAGAATGCCACATGGCCCAATGTATGGCCGGGGACGGCGAAAGTCCTGAACTGGCGCCCATCGATGTTAAAGGTGTCGCCGTCGCGGACGATGTGATTGGCGCCTTTGTCAGCGGTTTCTTGCGGCCCATAGACAGCCATGCCGGGATACTGGGCCACGATCTGCGCCACGCCGCCGACGTGATCGTGATGATGGTGGGTCAGCAGGATCGCCGCCGGCACCAGCTGCAGGCGCTGCAGCGCTTCGAGCACCGGCTGCGCCTCACCCGGATCGACGATAATGCAGCGCCCCTGTCGGTCATCCAATAACCAAATGTAATTGTCCTGGAAGGCGGGAATGCTGATAAGATTCATGGTGTACCTCTCGTTGGCAACGGCTTGAAAGAAGATAATAAATCATGAAACCAGCCCATACTCTACAAAAGCTCACCGGCCCGCAGTCCTGGGCCGAGCTGCCGTGGGGGGAGTATTATCGTGAAGCGCTCGAGCGGCAGTTGCAACCCTGGTGGCCAAAGCTGTTCGGTTTCCATCTGCTGAAGATGGGCATGCTCAGCGCCGAGCTGGCCACGGACAAGTGCGCGATTTCCCATCAGGTCAACGTAGGGCTGGAGGGAGAAGGGCTGCAGGTGATCGCCGATGCTTATCAACTGCCGTTTGCCGCCAAGTCGGTGGATGCCTGCCTGTTGGCGCATACGCTGTCCTATGCAGACGATCCGCACCGCATGCTGCGTGAAGTCGACAGGGTGTTGATCGACGACGGCTGGGTGGTTATCAGTAGCTTCAATCCGTTCAGCCTGCTGGGATTGGGTAAGCTGGTGCCCGGATTGCGTCGCCGTCAGCCCTATGTCAGCCGCATGTTTACCCAGATGCGGTTGCTGGATTGGCTTAGCCTGCTGAATTATGAGGTGCTGCACCAGGCGCGTTTTCACGTGCTGCCGTGGCATCGCCAGGGCGGCAAGTTTTTATGCACCCATTTGCCGGCGCTGGGCTGCATGAGCGTGATTGTGGCGCGTAAACGCACTTTGCCGCTGACGCCCACGCCGATGAAACTGGGGGCGAGAAAACCGTCTCTCAGCCGCGCGGTGGGCGCGACCAAGAGCTATCGCAAACTGCCTTAGGCTTCCGGTTGGTAACCGACGTCTTCCTGTGTCGGCTTACCGGCCGCTTCGCGCGCCAATACGTCACAACGTTCGTTTTCCGGGTGGCCGGCGTGGCCCTTGACCCATTCCCATCTCACCTCGTGGCGCTGAATGGCCTGATCCAACCGCTGCCACAGATCGACATTCTTGACCGGCTTTTTGTCGGCGGTTTTCCAGCCGCGCTTCTTCCAGTTATGGATCCAACTGGTGATGCCCTGACGCACATACTGGCTGTCGGTACTGAGCGTCACGGCGCAGGGCACGGTCAGCGCTTCCAGCGCCACGATCGCCGCCATCATTTCCATGCGGTTATTGGTGGTCAGACGAAAACCCTCGCTGAAGGTTTTTTCCGTCTGCTTATAGCGTAATATCGCACCGTAGCCACCGGGGCCGGGGTTGCCAAGGCAGGAGCCGTCGGTGAAAATTTCTACCTGTTTGAGCATCTCTGGTAGACTCTTCCTATCAGTTTTTAAAAGCCAAGTCTGACATAAACGAGCGCTGCGAGCACTGCAATATGATCTCTACAACCACCAGACAGATTGTCCTCGATACCGAAACCACCGGTATGAACAAGCTTGGGGTGCACTACGAAGGGCACCGCATCATCGAAATCGGTGCGGTGGAGGTGATTAACCGCCGCCTGACCGGGCGCAATTTCCACGTTTACATCAAGCCGGATCGGCTGGTGGATCCGGAAGCCTACGGCGTACACGGCATCAGCGACGATTTCCTGGTCGACAAGCCGACCTTCGATCAGGTTGCCGAGGAATTCCTCGACTTCATCCGCGGCGGCGAGCTGGTGATCCATAACGCGGCGTTCGATATCGGCTTTATGGATCACGAATTCCGCATGTTGCAGCAGGGCATCCCGAAGACCGAGACCTTCTGCACCATCACCGACAGCCTGCTGATGGCGCGTCGCCTGTTCCCGGGCAAGCGCAACAACCTCGATGCCTTGTGCAGCCGTTATGAGATAGACAACAGCAAGCGTACGCTACACGGCGCATTGCTCGATGCCGAGATCCTGGCGGAAGTTTATCTGGCGATGACCGGCGGTCAGACCTCGATAGCGTTCCAGATGGAGGGTGATACCCAGCAAAACGACGCCGCGCAAGAAATTCAGCGCATCGTCCGCCCGGCGACGGCGATGAAAGTGGTCTACGCCAGCGACGAAGAAGTGAAGGCGCACGAGGCGCGTCTGGATCTGGTGGCGAAAAAGGGCGGCAGTTGCCTGTGGCGCGGTGCGCCGGCGGAGTAGGAGTAACGGCATTTTTGCACGAAAAAAACGCACAGGGTGAAGCTTCGTTGAAAAACTGTGCAAACGGTTCATTTGGTGAGAAAAAGGCGTTGACGGAACCGAGAGGCGTCCGTAATATGCGCCTCGTTCCCCCGCAAGAGGGAATGGCGCGGAGCGGTAGTTCAGTTGGTTAGAATACCTGCCTGTCACGCAGGGGGTCGCGGGTTCGAGCCCCGTCCGTTCCGCCACTATTCAGAAGCCCTGAGTTAGCGATAACTCGGGGCTTTGTCGTTTCTGCTCTCTGAAAAACGGTGCGGCCCAATAAAAGGGACCGGCGGACCGGCCCCTTATTCCTCAGAACAACACCGAGTAGTTCAAACCGAAGGTGCGCCCGCGGCCTTTATAGCTGTACAGCTCAGGCGAGCCGTAGGTCGGGCTGTACAGGATCGGCGCGCGTTGGCCCCAAACGGTGGTGTACTGCTTGTCCAGCAGGTTTTCCACGCTGAAGCTGATTTTCCCCACCGGCAGGCTATAGCTGCCGAGAAAATCGAGGGTGTTGTAGCCATCGATCTTGCGGCCCTGAGTGGAGTTGGCCTTGGTGTAATCGCCGTCGTCCGACACGTCGAAGGTTTGCTGCGACTGTAAGCGCAGATTCCAGTCGCCCGGCGCCCAGCCGACATAAGCGGTGACTTTCGATGGGCTGGCGGTATCCACCACCAACTTCTTCCATTCGCCGTTGACCTTGGTTTCGGAACGGATAACGTTGAAGTTGGTGCCGGCGCTCCAGTCGCTGTCTTCAAAGAAATAATCCACCGCGCCTTCCACCCCGTAGATGCGGCGCTTGTCCGCATTGACGTTGATGGTCATGTCGGTTTTGTTGATGGCGATGCTCTTGTCGGACAGCGAGTAGTAGGCGGCGATTTGCGTGCGGAGGTTATCGCCGGTATAGCGCCAGCCCAACTCGTAGGCATTGACCTTGATGCCTTCCAGCTTGGAATCGCCGACGTTGACGCTCTTCAGCAACTGGTAATGGCCGCCGTTCAACGCGTAGGTGCCGTTGCCGTAATATTTGCCCGGATCCGGGATCTCGAAGCCCTGAGAGAAGTTGAACCAGGTTTGCTGGCGATCGGTCAGGTGCGCCAACAGGCCGGCATTAAACAGCGCGTTGTTGTAGTCGGTTTTCCCTCCCGGTATCGCGTCGGCAGAAGTCGCGGCGCCGGTGGCGATCGCCTGCTGTTGGTTATAGCCGACGAAGTCGTCAATCTTGTTTTCGGTGTATTGGTAACGCACGCCGCCGCTCAGGGTGAAGATCGGGTTGATATCGTAGCTGGCCTGCAGGAACGACGCCAGGTTGCTGGTGGTATAGCTCGGATAGCGGCCGGTGCTGTAAGCGTTCTCCAGCGTCATGCCGCCGGACTGTTGGGCCTTCGCCAGGTTGAAAAACTGTTGGTTGGCGTTGAAGCTCTCATGCTCGGCGTCGATGCCGTAAGTCAGCGTCAGCGCATCGACAGGCTTGCTGTTTAACGTCAGCTTGCCGCCGTAGAAATCGGTTTTTTGCTGCGAAGCGCCAATGCTGCTGACGTAATAGTCCGGCGCTTTGCCCGCCAGCGTCGGGAATGGGTAGAAGGTCAAGGTTTCGTCGCGGTAGTAGACCTGCGCCACCAAATCCTGGCCAAGGAAATCGGTGTTGGAATACTGCAGGTTGATCAGATGGCGTTCGGTGCCGGGGATGCGGTCGGAATTTAAGTTGCCGCTGTTGTATGCCTTGGCGCCGCCCGTCACCGCCGCGAAGTTTTCCCCCAGGAACAGGCCGTGGTCGCCGTCGGATTGGCTTTTGTAGTATTGGGTGGTCAGCTGCAGCTGTTGATGATCGTCGATGTTGAGGGTGCCGGTGCCCATCACGTCAAGGCGATCGGAATACTGCAGGCCGGTTTGGGTATTGTCGATCAGTACCTCATTGCCTTTGCCGTCGTACCAGCCGCCATAGCGCTGGTAAGAAACGGACAGGCGCCCCGAGGCGTTGTCGTTGCCGCCGCTGACCGCCGCCGCCACGTTCTCGTCGTGATCGTTATGGCCGCCAAAGCCGGTTTTACCGCCGATCTGCAACTCGACCTGCTGTTCCCGTTGCCCCTTTTTGGTGACGATGTTGATCAGGCCGCCGGTGCTGCCACCGCCGTACAGCGAAGTCGCGCCGGAAATCACCTCAATATGATCGATATTGAACGGATCGATCGAATCCAACTGGCGGCTGTCGCTGCGCGATGAATTCAGGCGTACGCCGTCGATCATCACCATCATCGAACGGCCGCGCATATTCATACCATAGTTGGTGCGGCCCTGGCCGCTGACGTCCATGCCGGGGATCAGCTGCGCCAACATGTCTTTGATCTCTTTACCGCCCTGAACCTGCTGTTCAATCTCCTGGCTTTCGATGACCCAAATGGTCTGCGCCATTTCCGCCACGCTGCGGTGCGAACGGCTGGCGGAGACCACCAACTGCTCTTCGTTGCCGGCTTTCTGATCTTCTGCCCAAGCCGCCGGCGCAAGCATTGCCAGCAGACAAGGGTTCAATACCCAAAGGTGTTTGCGTTTCATCGTTATTTCCCAGGTGATATTGTTATTACTCTATTTTTGAGAATGATTCTTTTATCAATAACGTTTCTTGTTATCAATAAAATCATGATATGATTTTTTGCGATACATTAACGTAATTAATTAGTTTTATTAACATTTTACCCGCTGCACGATCGAGCACCCCACGCCGTCAACACGGCAGCCGATCGGCCATACGCACAAGCGACAGCGTTGCCGGAGAATCGAGAACATGTCCGCCAGCTACAGAATTTTTGATATCACCTTGAAAAGTAAAACGCTGATTTCACCTTCGCTGGTGCGCTGCGTGTTTGAAGGTGCGGATATTCATCGGATGAAGCTTGAAGCGCCAGATCAGCGCATCAAACTGTTGTTCCCGGCGGCGGACGGCAAGATCCCGCAGTTGGTCAACAGCCCGGACTGGTACGGCGATTACATGGCGATCCCCAAAGAACAGCGTCCGGTGATGCGCACCTATACGCTGCGTGCGTTGCGCCGTGAGCAGAATCAGATGGACGTCGAATTCGTGCTGCATGGCGTGAACGGTCCGGCTTCCGCCTGGGCGACCCACGCCGAGCCGGGTGATGCCATTCAGACGGTCGCGCCCAACGGCGAGTTCGGCGGCGACAGCGGCGGCTACGAATGGGCGCCGCCGGCGCAGTTGCAGCAGGCGCTGTTGATCGCCGATGAGACGGCGGTGCCGGCGGCGATGGGTATTCTGGAGCAGCTGGCGCAGCAGGCCAATCCGCCGCGGGTGCAGGCATTCTTCGAGGTGCCGGTGGCGGGGGATTGCCTGGATTTGGCCCGTTTCCCGTTCGCTGAGGTTTACTGGCTACCGCGCGACGTAGGGCACCAACTGGCACACGGCACGCTGCTGGTGGAGGCGGTGCGCCAGCGGGTCGACATTCCCGCGTCGGCGTGCGCGCAGGCGCAGTCCCTGGCGGAAAGCAGCCTGAGCGATGAGGTGTTGTGGGAGCGGGCGGCCGGCGGTAACGCTTTTTATGCTTGGGTGGCGGCCGAGTCTTCCACGGTGAAAACGCTGCGGCGTTATCTGATCGGCGAACGCGATTTGGATCGCGCTACCGTCAACTTCATGGCCTATTGGTGCTGAACGCGCGGCCCTTTTCCGGCATTGACGCGGGAGAAGGGCATGCCGCTGCCATTTCCCACCCACGAATAATCGCTTGCCAGCGGGTAGTTCGACCGTGTTATGTTCCGCTGAAACGAAGGTTACAGCGAGAACGATAATGCAACGGTTCGACGAACGCCTGCGCCGCGACTACCCACAGCTGACGCCGCAGGAGCAGCGGGTGGCCGACTTCATCTTCGATCACTATGACGATTTGATCGGTTACAACAGCGCCGAGCTGGCGCGCCTGAGCGGCGTTTCCAAAGCCACGGTCAGCCGCTTGTTCAAACGGCTGGGCTACCCCAACTACCGCGCCATGCGCGATGAGCTGCGCACCCTGCGCCAGAGCGGCATGCCGCTGACCGACAGCCGCGATGCGGTGCAGGGCGATACGCTGTTGGCGCGGCACTGTAAGCAGGAAATGGCCAACCTCACCCGCTGGGTAAAGCAGATCGATGCGGTACAGTTCAGCGCGGCGATCGCCGCACTGACGCAGGCGCGAGGCGTACTGCTGCTGGGGCTGCGCAACAGCTATCCGGTGGCGATGCACCTGCGCCAGCAGCTGATGCAGGTGCGTGAACAGGTTCTGCTGGCGCCGCAGCCGGGGCAGACGCTGGCGGAAGATCTGGCGGGGCTGACGCCGCAGGACATGGCGGTGGTGGTGGCGTTCCGTCGCCGGCCGCGTCAGATAAAGGCGGTGCTGACGCTGTTGCAAAGTCGCGGAGTACCGACGCTGCTGATCTGCGAGCCGCAGGCGCAGGCGCTGTTTCCGTTGGCCAACTGGCACTTGACCGTGCCGCTCGACAGCGTGTCGGCGTTCGACAGCTATGCCGCTGCCATGAGCCTGGCCAGCCTGCTCAGCAATGCGTTGCTGCATGAGCGGCTGGCTCAGGGGCGGCAGCGTATTCATCACGTCGCCGAACTGTTCCTGGCGCTGGACGAACTGGAGCTGCGTTAAGCGCGGCAGGTCATTTCCCTTCCTTCACCTACCGCCGTTTAAGGCGGATCGGTCACCTCATTTTGTTACTTTGGTTTCATTTATTGGTTATAAGAATCTTTTGTTTCAACTGAATTCCTATCGGGAGTAGGCTATTGGGCAGCAAACAAACGTCATGTCGACGCTGAAGGCATAACTCAATAACTTACTAAGCTGACAGGGAATGAACATGTTGGATATCTCGCAATTCGATCAGATTAACCCGCCGGCGCGCCTGCTGATGGGGCCGGGGCCGATCAACGCCGATCCGCGCGTACTGCGCGCCATGTCGAGCCAGCTGATCGGCCAGTACGATCCGGCGATGACCGGCTATATGAATCAGGTCATGGCGCTGTACCGCGCGCTGTTCCGCACCGAAAACCGCTGGACGATGTTGGTGGACGGCACCTCGCGCGCCGGCATCGAAGCGGTGCTGGTTTCCGCTATTCGGCCGGGCGATAAGGTGTTGGTGCCGGTCTTCGGCCGTTTCGGGCATCTGCTGTGCGAGATTGCCCGCCGCTGCCGTGCCGAGGTACACACGATCGAGGTACCGTGGGGCGAGGTGTTCAGCGCCGATCGCATCGAAGACGCGATTAAGCGAGTGCGTCCGCGCCTGCTGCTGACGGTGCAGGGCGACACCTCCACCACCATGCTGCAGCCGCTGCATGAGCTGGGCGATATCTGCCGCCGCCACGGCGTGCTGTTCTATACCGACGCAACGGCTTCCTTCGGCGGCAACCCGTTGGAGACCGATGCCTGGGGGCTGGATGCGGTCTCCGCCGGGCTGCAGAAGTGCCTGGGCGGCCCCTCCGGCAGTTCGCCGGTCACTCTCAGCCCGCAGTTTGAAGAGATTGTGCGCCGCCGTAAATGCGTGGAGGAGGGGATCCGTACCGCCGAGCATGCCGACGGCGACGACGAGATGATCTACTCCAACTATTTCGACCTCGGCATGATCATGGATTATTGGGGGCCGGAGCGTCTCAATCACCATACCGAAGCCACCAGCATGCTGTTCGCGGCGCGAGAATGCGCGCGAGTGATCCTCGAAGAAGGGCTGGATCACGCCATCGCTCGCCACCGGCTGCACGGCGCGGCAATGCTGGCGGGCATCCGGGGCATGGGGCTGGCGGTGTTCGGCGATCTCGAGCACCGCATGAACAACGTGCTCGGCGTGATGATCCCGCCGCAGGTGCACGGCGAACAGGTGCGGCAGATGATGCTGAACGACTTCGCCATCGAAATCGGCACCTCGTTCGGCCCGCTGCAGGGCAAGATCTGGCGCATCGGCACCATGGGCTACAACGCGCGCAAGGATTGCGTGCTGCAAACCCTGGCGGCGCTGGAGGCGGTGTTGAATCGTCTCGGCTTCGCCAGCAAGCAGGGCGAGGCGTTGCAGGCCGCCTGGAACGTTTATGACGCAGGCAAGCGTGGATGACGCCGGTGGAGGCGCAGCAGGCTGCCGCACGGGTGATGGCGCGCTGTGACGAGCTGGCGGCGATCAGCGCAGAGCCCGATCGGCTGACGCGTCTTTATCTCTCTGCTGAACATCGGCGCGCCAATCGTCTGGTCGGAGAGTGGATGCGCGAGAGCGGGATGCAGGTTTGGCAGGACAGCGTCGGTAATATCTGCGGCCGTTATGAAGGGCTCACGCCCGCTGCCCCCGCGCTGCTGCTCGGTTCGCATCTGGACACGGTGCGCAACGCCGGGCGCTATGACGGCATGCTCGGCGTGCTCACGGCGCTGGAAACGGTGGCGCACTATCACCGCCAGGGGCGTCGATTGCCGCTGGCGCTGGAGGTGATAGGCTTTGCCGACGAAGAGGGCGCGCGCTTTGGCGTCACGCTGCTCGGCAGCCGCGGCCTGACCGGCCAGTGGCCCGCAGAGTGGCTGGCGTGCACCGACGCCGACGGCATCAGCGTGGCACAGGCCATGCGCGACTTTGGGCTGGATCCGGCGGCGATTGCGCAGGCGCGTCGCGCGCCAAACGAAATTCGCGCCTATCTCGAATTGCATATCGAACAGGGCCCGTGTCTGGAGGCAGCCGATTTGGCGCTGGGCGTGGTGACGGCGATCAATGGCGCGCGCCGGCTTACCTGCACTTTCAACGGTGAGGCGGGCCACGCCGGCACGGTGCCGATGGGGCAGCGCAAAGACGCGTTGGCGGCCGCGGCGGAATGGATGATGGCGGTCGAAACGCTGACCCGCGCCGCCGATCCGCATTTGGTGGCCACCGTGGGGTGTATTGAATGCCTGCCGGGCGCGGTCAATGTGATCCCCGGTGAAGTGCGATTGACGCTCGACGTCCGTGGCCCGCAGGATGCGCAACTGGCGGCGCTATTGTCGGCGTTGCTGGCGCAGGCGCAGGCGATCTGCGTACGCCGCGGAGTACGCTTCGCCAGTGAAGAGTTTTACCGCATTGACGCCACCGCCTGCGACGCGGAGCTGCAGCACCGTTGGCAGGCGGCCGTCGAGCAGGTACAGGGGCGCGGCCTGGCGCTGCCGAGCGGCGCCGGTCACGATGCCATCGCCGTGGCGGCGCACTGGCCGGTCGGCATCCTGTTCGTGCGTTGCGCCGGCGGCGTCAGTCATCATCCTGACGAAGCGGTGCGGCCGGCGGACGTGGCGCTGGCGATCCGGGCCTATTGCCTGATGATCGCCGGCTGGGAGAAGGGGGAATCAGTCTAAACGCAGAAAGCTGTCGGCATCGCGCCAGGCCGGGAAGGCGCTGCGGTAACTCTGCAGGGTTTCCAGCGACAGCTCGGCGTCCAACCGCGTGGCCGCGCCGGGCTCCGCATCCGCCAGGATCTCGCCCTGAGGGCTGATGATCAAGCTGTCTCCGCTGTAGTTCAGGCCGTTGGGATCTTCGCCCACCCGGTTGCAGCCCGCCACATACACCTGATTTTCAATCGCCCGCGCCGCCAGCAGCGTTTGCCAATGGCTGCTGCGCGGCGCCGGCCAGTTGGCGACGTACAGCGCCAGATCGTAATCCTGCTGATAGCGCGCCCAAACCGGGAAACGCAGGTCGTAGCAGATCTGCGGCAGGATGCGCCAGCCGCGCCACTCGAAGATTTCACGCCGGTTGCCGGCCTGGTAGTGCAGGTGTTCGCCGGCCATGCGGAACAGGTGGCGTTTGTCATAGGCGTGCACCTGGCCGCCCGGCTCCACCAACAGGAAGCGGTTGACCGCGCCCTCGTCGGTTTTCAGCGCCACGCTGCCGCCGATTAACGCGTGGCTTTTCACCGCCCAACCGTGCAGCCATTCGATCACCTGCTGTTCGGGCAGCGCGCTCTCGCCGGCATCCATGGCGAAACCGGTGGTGAACATCTCCGGCAAGACGATGAGATCTCGGCCAATGATCGGCGCCAGCAACGCATCGAAAGCCGCCAGGTTGGCGGGGCCGTCGCGCCAGACCAGCGGTTGCTGCAACAGGGTAATTTTTAAAGTCGACATAACCGCTCCGCAGCTGCATCCAGCGTGGCGTCCTGTTTAGCGAAGCACAGCCGGATCAATTTATGAGGGAAAGGATCGGCACAGAAGACCGACAGCGGAATGGCCGCCACGCCCACGTGCTCGGTTAACCAATGGCAGAATGCCACATCGTCCAGATCGGAGATGGCGCTGTAGTCTGCCAGCAAGAAGTATGTACCCGCGCAGGGTAAAATTTCCAGTCGGCTGCTCGCCAGCGCTTGCACAAAGCGGTCGCGTTTGGCGCGATAGAACGCCGGAAGCTGTCGCCAGTGCTCCGGCTCGGCGCGCAGGCTATCCGCCAGCGCCAGCTGCGCCGGGGTATTGACCGAAAAGGTCAGGTATTGATGCACTTTGCGCACCTCGGCACTCAGCGCGGCGGGCGCCACGCAGTAACCCACTTTCCAGCCGGTCATGTGGAAGGTTTTACCGAAGGAGGACACCGCGATCGCGCGCTGGCGCAGCTGCGGGTGGGCCAGCACGCTGGCGTGCCCGCCTTTGGCGAAGCAGATGTGTTCGTAAACCTCGTCGCTGAGCACGTAGATTTCGCGTTCGGCGATAGCGTGCCACAGCTGCTGCATGTCTTCCGCCTGCCAGGCGGTAGCGGACGGGTTGTGCGGCGTGTTGACGATCACCAGGCGGGTGCGCGGTGACAGCGCGGCGGCGAACTTTGGCCAATCCACGGCAAACGCGGGCGGCTGCAGGGCGATGCGTTTGAGTATGCCGCCGGCCAGCGTCACCGCCGGTGCATAGCTGTCGTAGCTGGGATCGAAACAGATCACCTCGTCGCCGGGGCGCACCAGCGCGCTGATGGCGGCAAACAGCGCTTCGGTGGCGCCGGCGGTGACGGTCACTTCGGCGGCGGCGTCCGGCTGCCAGCCATACAGCTCGGCGGTTTTGTCGGCGATGGCTTCGCGCAGCGGCGCCACGCCGGTCATCGGCGCATATTGGTTGGCGCCCTGGGCGACGTGCCAGGCCAGACGTTCTTTCAGGTAGTCTGGGCCGTCGAAATCGGGGAAGCCCTGAGACAGGTTGATCGCCTGGTGCTGCTGCGCCAGCGCGCTCATCTGGGTAAAGATGGTGGTGCCCAGTGAGGGCAGTTTGCTTTCGGGAACCAATGCGGAAGTGCTCATAGCAGGTGAATACTCCAGGCGCTTATATTGCCGTCAATATAACACGATGCTAGTATTTGGCAATCAAGACGCTTAGATGGCTAAATTCGAAAAAGTGCTTAGCCCGCCACGCGGCAGGCAAAGCTTCTTCTGCCGGCCGCCTTACCGAACGGGAAACGATAATAATGACGGATAATCCGCAACTTACCGCATTGCTGGCGGCCTGCCACTGGATTGGCGACAAAGGCTGGTGCCCGGCGACCGGCGGCAACATGTCGCTGCGCCTGGACGAACGTCAGTGCCTGGTCACCGAGTCCGGCAAAGACAAGGGTAGCCTGAGCGCCGCCGATTTTCTGCAGGTGGATATCGCCGACAATCATGTGCCGAGCGGCCGCACGCCATCGGCGGAGACTGGGCTGCATACGCTGCTCTACCGCCTGTCTGCGCACATCGGCGCGGTGCTGCATACCCATTCGGTCAACGCTACCGTCTTGTCGCGGGTGGAACGCGGCGATGCGCTGGTGTTGCAGGGGTACGAAATGCAGAAGTCGCTGGCCGGCCAGCGCAGCCACCTGGACAGCGTGGCGATCCCCATTTTCGACAACGATCAGGACATTCCCCAGCTGGCTGCGCGCGTGGCGGCCTATGCCGAGGCCACGCCGTTGCAATACGGCTTTCTGGTGCGCGGCCACGGTCTGTATTGCTGGGGGAGTCAGGTGGCGGAAGCTCGCCGTCATCTCGAAGGGCTGGAATTCTTGTTCCAGTGTGAACTGCAACGCCGCTTACTGGAGGCGAAATGATCCGCGCTATCGTGACCGATATTGAAGGTACCACCAGCGATATTCGCTTCGTGCATCAGGTACTGTTTCCTTACGCCCGCGAACGGCTGGCAGATTTTGTGCGCCGCCATGCCGCTGAGAGCGAAGTCGCCGCACCGCTGGCGGCGCTGCGCGCTGAAATTGACCAGCCGCAGGCTGATCTCGACACGCTGATCGCCGCCCTGTACCGCTTTATGGATGAAGATCGCAAATCCACCGCGCTCAAGGCGTTGCAGGGCATTATCTGGCGCAGCGGTTACCGCGAAGGGGACTTCCGTGGGCATCTGTATCCGGAAGTCGCGGGACAGTTGGCCGCCTGGCAGCGGCAGGGAGTGAAGCTTTACGTCTATTCCTCCGGTTCGGTGGAGGCGCAGAAGCTGCTGTTCGGCCACAGCGACGCGGGCGATCTGCAGCCGCTGTTCAGCGGCTATTTCGATACGCACGTCGGCGCCAAGCGTGAAACCGCGTCGTATCGCAACATCGCGCAGGCTATCGGCCTCGCGCCCGACGAGCTGCTGTTTTTGTCCGACATCCACCAGGAGCTGGATGCGGCGCAGACCGCCGGCTGGCATACCTGCCAGCTGATCCGCGATGACGCGGACGACCAGAGCCAGCATCCGCAGGTTAACCGTTTTGATCGTATCGATTTAGGGGAGTTCGTCTCATGAGTGGATTGACCATTTTCAGCGATACAGCGCCGCAGCAGCCGCTGTGGCAGAGCCGCGATGCGCAGGAGATCCAGCGGCAGTTGGCGCAAATCGGCGTGCGCTTTGAGCGCTGGCAGGCAGATCGCGAGCTGGGCGACAATCCGCAGCCGGAGGCGGTGATCGCCGCCTATCAGCATGAGATAGACCGGCTGGTGGCGGAAAAGGGCTACCAGAGCTGGGACGTGATCAGCATGCGGCCGGACCACGAACAGCGCCAGGCGCTGCGCGAAAAATTCCTGTCCGAACATACGCACGGCGAAGATGAAGTGCGCTTTTTCGTCGAAGGCGCAGGGCTGTTTTGCCTGCATCTGGACAGCAAGATCTTCCAGATCCTGTGCGAAAAGAACGATCTGATCTCGGTGCCGGCCAACACCCGGCACTGGTTCGATATGGGCTCGGCCCCGCATTTCACCGCGATCCGGGTGTTCGACAACCCGGAAGGCTGGGTGGCGCATTTCACCGGCGACAAGATCGCCGATGATTACCCGCGTCTGGACTGATCGCCAATCGGCGGGCGTTAACCCAACGCCCGCCGGAAGATCCCCGCTTCAACCTGCTGCGGTGTAATCACGCCGCTGTCGAATACCCATCCGCTGATGAGCTTCGCCGGCGTGACGTCGAACGCCGGATTGTAGACCGGCGCATCGGCAGGCGCCCACTGGCAGGCGCCGAAGCTGCCTGAAACGCCGGTGACTTCGGCCGCCGCGCGCTGCTCGATCGGGATGGCGGCGCCGTCCGGGCAGTGTGGATCGTGGGTGGTATGCGGGGCGGCCACGTAGAAGGGGATGCCGTGATAGTGCGCCAGCACCGCCAGGCTGTAAGTGCCGATTTTGTTGGCGACGTCGCCGTTGGCGGCGATGCGATCCGCGCCGACCCACACTGCATCGACCTGGCCCTGCGCCATCAGGCTGGCGGCCATCGAATCGCAGATCAGGCGATAGGGAATGCCCAGCTCGCCAAGTTCCCAGGCGGTCAGGCGGCCGCCCTGCAGCAGCGGCCGGGTTTCATCGACCCACACCTGTTGCACCTTGCCCTGCCGGTGGGCGCGCCGCAGCACCCCGAGGGCGGTGCCGACGCCGGCGGTGGCCAATCCGCCGGTATTGCAGTGGGTCAGCAGGCGGCTGCCGGGTTTGACCAGCCCAGCGCCGTGATCGGCGATGCGATCGCACAGCAGGCGATCTTCTTCCACCAACCGCAGCGCTTCGTTCGCCATCGCCGGTGCCCAATCGGGCTCGGCCAGCGCCAGCTTCATGCGATCCAGATTATTCATCAGGTTGACCGCCGTCGGGCGGGCGGCGCGCAGCGTGTGCAGCGCCTGTTCCAGCTCGGCACGCGATAGACCGCGTTCCGCGAGCAGCGCCAGCAGCAGGCTGGCGGACAGCCCGATCAGCGGCGCGCCGCGCACCCGCAGGCTGTGAATATGCCCGACCAACTCTTCCACGCTGTCGCAGGCGCGCCACCGCTTTTCCTGCGGCAGGGCTTGCTGATCGAGGATCCAAAGGCGGTTGTCCTGCAGGGTCAAACTGGTGGTGTTAAGCGCTTGCATCGGCGGTTAATTCCTTGTTGCGTGGTTATTGCATCTGAAACGCTATTCTGCCAACATGACTTCCAGATGTATAGACGTCCAAATGCTTTTACGTCTAAATAAACAGAATCGCTGGGTCAGTGAGAGAGAACAGAGGGGTTGGGGAATGTCGCTTTATCGTACGTTTACGGCTGCCGACGCCGTTGAATACGCCCGCCAGTACGGGCAGGTGGCCGAACCGCAGGCGCTGGTCAGCGCCGACGAGATCGGTGACGGCAACCTGAACCTGGTGTTCAAGATCCGCGATCGCGAAGGCGTGAGCCGGGTGATCGTCAAACAGGCGCTGCCCTACGTGCGCTGCGTGGGCGAATCCTGGCCGCTGACGCTGGATCGGGCGCGCATCGAAGCGGAAACGTTGCTGGTCCACGGCGGCTTCTGCCCACGCCATACGGTAAAAGTCTTGCATCACGATCCCGAATTGGCGGTGATGGTGCAGGAAGATCTTTCCGACCATCGCATCTGGCGCAGTGAGCTGGTGCAGGGCAACTATCACCCGCTGGCGGCCGGACAGCTCGCGGAATACCTGGCGCAAACGCTGTTCCACACCTCCGATTTTTATCAGTCGGCACAGCAGAAGAAGGCGGAAGTCAGCCGTTTCACCAACCCCGAGCTGTGCCAGATCACCGAAGATCTGTTCTTTACCGATCCCTATGTCGATCATGAGCGCAATCAGTTCGAGGCGGCGCTGTTGCCGCAGGTGCAGGCGCTGCGTGAGGATGCGCCGCTGAAGCTGGCGGTTGCCGGCCTGAAACATCGCTTCCTCAGCAAGGCGGAAGCGCTGTTGCACGGCGATATTCACAGCGGTTCGATCTTCGTGGCGGAAGGGCGGTTGAAAGCGATCGACGCTGAATTCGGTTTCTACGGCCCGATCGGTTTCGATATCGGTACTGCGTTAGGCAACTTGCTGCTCAACTATTGCGGCCTGCCGGGGCTGTTCGGGCCGCGCGACGCCGCCGCTGGGCGCGAGCAGCGCCTGCAGGATGTGCGCGAGCTGTGGCTGATCTTCGCCGATCGCTTCCTGGCGCTGTGCCATCAGCAAAGCCGGGATGCGGCGTTGGCGACGCCGGGTTACGCTGAGCAGTTCCTGCAGCAGGTCTGGACTGACGCAGTAGGGTATTGCGGCACCGAACTGATTCGGCGCACCATCGGCCTGGCGCACGTCGCCGATCTGGACAGCATCGCCGACGCCGATATGCGCCTAGACTGCCAGCGTCATGCGCTGGGACTGGGGCGCACGCTGATCGTCAATGCGCCACAGATCGAGCATATCGACGCGCTGTTGGCGCGCATTCGTCAGCAAGGTTGAAAAGGCGGGTGCTCGTGGATCCTGCCTGACACCATCAGCCAACGGGCGGGGCGAACCCCGCCGTTGGGTTGCCTTACCGTTCGGATTCGTAAGCCAAAGTGGCCGCAACCTCCGAGTCTCCCAGCCTGATGCGCAGTTCGCACAGCGAACCGCGGGTTAGCCAGATGAACGGGATCAGCGTCATACAGACGATCACCAGTTTAAGTACGACCCGTTTTTGCTGCATCTTTGACCTCCCTATCCTTGCCTTGCGGCGGGTAAGAGGCTAACCTGATGTTGTTGGGCATCAGAGTGGCCTCGGGTTGATAATATCGACTCGGGGCCTTTCTCTTTCTCTCCTTTGCCAAGGCTCCGGACAGAAAGATCCAGAGCACCCGCCGCGCAGTCTACTCGAACTTCCTCCCCGTGAAATCCGCCGTTGCGCCAACCTGCGGCGCGGTGCGAAGTTCGTGATGCAAGAAAAGAAAAAGGGGCGATGATGATCGCCCCTTGGATGTGTGGAGTGGGAATTGGCGTTAAGCCGCTTCGGTCTGCTGTTGGCGCTTAGACTGCGCCGCCGGCTTTTCCGGCTTGGCAGCCGCCAGCGCATCCGGCGCAAAGTCGTCCACGTTGATGGAGCGCAGACGGCTCTCTTCGGCTTTCACCAGGATTTTCGCCTCGTCGGCGCTGATCTTGCCTTCTTCCAGCGCGCGTTCCGCCAAACGATCCAGACGGGTGAACGGCAGGTTTTTACCGACCGCCTTGCACAGACGTTCATGAATCGGCTCGGCGGCCATCACGTCGGCCAGCGCCGCTTCCAGCAGGCCGATTGGGTTATGTTCGCTCGGCGTCAGGTACTGGCCGCGCCCCAGACGGCTGCGGGTGGCGGAAGGCACCTGCAGGATCTTGGCCAACTGGTGATCCAGACGATCGGACGGTGCGGTATGCACGCGGCCGAGCGGGAAGACCACGAAGCGCATCGCGCCGGCGATAAAGCGGTTCGGGAAGTTGCGCAGCAGGTCATCCAGCGCCTGTTCGGCTTTATGCAGGCTGTCTTGCACGCCCCAATGCACCAGCGGCAGATCTTCTTTCTGACGGCCTTCGTCGTCAAAGCGTTTCAGCACGGCGGAAGCCAAATACATCTGGCTGAGGATGTCCCCCAGGCGAGCGGAGATGCGCTCGCGGCGCTTCAGGCTGCCGCCCAGCACGCCCATGGAAACGTCCGATAGCAACGCCAGGTTGGCGCTCAGGCGGTTCAACTGCTGATAGTAACGACGGGTCGCGTCCTTGGTCGGTGTGGCGCTGGTGCGGCCGTTGGTCAGGCCCAGCCAGAAGCTGCGTACCTTGTTGCTGCCGACGTGGCCCAAGTGGCCGAACAGCGATTTATCGAAGGCGTTCAGATCGTTGCTTTGCGCCGCCGCCATTTCATCCAGCACATAAGGATGGCAGCGGATCGCGCCTTGACCGAAGATCATCATGGTGCGGGTCAGGATGTTCGCGCCTTCCACCGTGATGGCGATCGGTGCGCCTTGATAGGCGCGAGCCAGGAAGTTGGATTCGCCGAGCATGATGCCTTTACCGCCGGCGATGTCCATGGCGTCAACGATCGACTGCTGGCCGCGGTGCGTACAGTGGTATTTGACGATGGCTGACAGCACGGCCGGCTTCTCGCCCTGCACCAGCGCATAGGTGATCAGCGAAGCGGCGGCGTCCATCACATAGGTGTTGCCGGCGATGCGCGCCAACGGTTCTTCAATCCCTTCCATCTTGCCGATGGAGATCTTGAACTGACGGCGAATGTGCGCGTAGGCGCCGGTCGCCAGGGCGATGGATTTCAGGCTGCCGGTAGAGTTGGACGGCAGGGTGATGCCGCGACCGACCGACAGACACTCAACCAGCATGCGCCAGCCCTGGCCGGCCATTTTCGGCCCGCCGATAATGTAATCGATCGGGACGAACACGTCGGTGCCGCGGGTCGGGCCGTTCTGGAACGGCACGTTCAGCGGGAAGTGGCGGTTGCCGATTTCCACGCCCGGCGTGCTGGTCGGGATCAGCGCACAGGTGATGCCCGGGGATTCGTTATCGCTCAGCAGGCGGTTTGGGTCATGCAGTTTGAACGCCAGGCCCAGTACGGTGGCGACCGGCGCCAGCGTGATGTAGCGTTTGTTCCAGGTCAGGCGCATGCCCAGCACCTGTTTGCCTTGCCATTCGCCCATGCACACGGTGCCGACGTCCGGAATGGCGCCGGCATCGGAACCCGCTTCCGGGCTGGTCAGCGCGAAGCAAGGGATCTCGTCGCCGCGCGCCAGGCCCGGCAGGTAGTGGTTTTTCTGTTCTTCGGTACCGTAGTGCTGCAGCAGTTCGCCCGGGCCGAGGGAGTTCGGCACGCCGACGGTGATCGCCAGGATGCCGGAAACACCTGCCAGTTTTTGCAGCACCATCGCCTGAGCGTAAGGGGAGAATTCCAGACCGCCATACTCTTTCTTGATGATCATCGCGAAGAAACGGTGTTCTTTCAGGTACGCCCAGAGTTCAGGCGGCAGATCGGCCAGTTCGTGGGTGATCTGGAAGTCGTTGGCCATGCGGCAGGCTTCTTCCACCGGGCCATCGATAAACGCCTGCTCTTCTTCCGTCAGGCGCGGTTTCGGGTAGCTATGCAGCTTGTTCCAGTCCGGCGCGCCGCGGAACAGATCGCCTTCCCACCAGGTGGTGCCGGCGTCGATCGCTTCCTTCTCGGTGGTGGACATCGGCGGCATCACCTTGCGGAAGGCGCGCAGCGCCGGCGCGGAGAGCAGGGAACGGCGCACAGAGGAAAGGTTCAGCGGCAGCAGCACGATCGCCAGCGGCAGCAACAGCCAGAAGCTCCACAGGCCGATAGCGCCCATGGCGGCGGTGTACGCCACCAGGATCAGGCTGCTGAGGGTAAGGTTCACTCGGTGGTAGAACACCACGCCGAGGAGAGCCAGGAAAACGACGATACTAAGAACCATCATAAGAAGCTCCGAAGTAGTAAGAGGTCTGACCTGTTGTGTGTATGTAATAGGTTTTAGTACAAGGCAGAATTTTTATCAATGCGTTTACAGTTTAATTACAACTCAGGTCACAAACTGACAGCACCAATCATCAAAAACCTCTCCGCTTCCTTAACCGGCGCGCTGTTTGGCTGAGAATGCTTCTCGCTGTTTCCGCGATCCGGTACACTGCGAAGCGGAAGATTTGACGATAACAAGAGGTTCCTCATGTACCACGACCTTATTCGCAGTGAACTGAACGAAGCGGCTGATACCCTGGCGAAATTTATCAATGACGACGCCAACATCGACGCCATCCAACGTGCGGCGGTGCTGCTGGCGGATTCCTTCAAAGCCGGCGGTAAAGTGATTTCCTGCGGCAACGGCGGTTCCCATTGCGACGCGATGCACTTCGCCGAAGAGCTGACCGGCCGCTACCGTGAAAACCGTCCGGGCTACCCGGCGATTGCCATCTCGGACGTGAGCCACCTGTCCTGCGTCAGCAACGACTTCGGCTATGAGTACGTATTCTCTCGCTATGTAGAAGCGGTAGGCCGCGAAGGCGACGTGCTGCTGGGCATTTCCACCTCCGGCAACTCCGGCAACATCATCAAAGCCATCGATGCGGCGCGCGCCAAGGGGATGAAAGTGATCACCCTGACCGGCAAGGACGGCGGCAAGATGGCGGGTTCCGCCGATGTGGAAATTCGCGTGCCGCACTTCGGCTACGCCGACCGCATTCAGGAAATCCACATCAAAGCGATTCACATCTTGATTCAGCTGATCGAAAAAGAGATGGTTAAGGCTTGATAGCCTGCGGGGAGCTGCGGCTCCCCATGAATAAGACTGCGGGCGCCGCATGGCCCGCACAGCCTGTGTCAGTGTGGTTAAGGAGTGCTGGCGATGTGTGAACTGCTCGGGATGAGCGCAAACGTACCGACCGATATCTGCTTCAGCTTTACCGGCCTGGTACAGCGCGGCGGCCGTACCGGGCCGCATAAGGATGGCTGGGGCATTACCTTCTATGAAGGGAACGGCTGCCGCACATTCAAGGATCCGCAGCCGAGCTTCAACTCGCCGATCGCCCGCCTGGTGCAGGATTACCCGATCAAGTCCTGTGCGGTGGTGTCCCATATTCGCCAGGCTAACCGCGGCGAAGTGGCGCTGGAAAACACCCACCCGTTCACCCGCGAACTGTGGGGCCGCAACTGGACCTATGCACACAACGGCCAATTGAAAGGCTATCGTCAGCTGGATACCGGCACGTTTCGCCCGGTCGGCCAGACCGACAGCGAATACGCGTTCTGCTGGCTGCTGCATCAGCTGGCGCTGAAATACCCGCGCACTCCGAGCCAGTGGCCGGCGGTTTTCCGCTACATCGGCCTGTTGGCGAGCCAGCTGCGCAAGAAAGGGGTGTTCAACATGCTGTTGTCGGACGGGCGCTTCGTGATGGCCTATTGCTCCACCAACCTGTATTGGATCACGCGCCGCGCGCCGTTCGGCAAGGCGACGCTGCTCGATCAGGATGTGGAAATCGATTTTCAGCAGCAGACCACACCGAACGATGTGGTCACGGTGATCGCCACCCAACCGCTGACCGCCAACGAAACCTGGCACAAGATTGAGCCAGGCGAGTTCGCGTTATTTCACTTCGGTGAGCGGCTTGTTCTGAGCGAAGGGGTTGGTGTTGGGCGTCGGGCTGGCTGACGCGTACTGCGTCATCATGCCGCCGCTGCTCATCAACGGTTGACCCAAGACGTACTGGCCATTGAGCACGCCCATTGTCGGCGGCTGGTGGTTCTTCGCGAAGTAATCGTAGCCCGGCTTCAGCTGGCGCCAGAAGGCGATATAGCTGGATGACGCATGGCGCTTGAGGTTTTGCTCGGTCATGCGGAACGGGTAGATGCTGATGTCGACGCGGCTTTGTCCATAGGCGAAGGCGGCTTCGACGTAGCGATAGATCTCATCCATATAGGTGTTGGTCATCGCGTAACAGCCGATCGATTTACATTCGCCGTGGATCATCAGATAAGCGCCGGAATAGCCCTGCGACTTGTCGTAATCATTAGGGAAACCGATATTGATCGCCCGATAATACTTGCTGTCGGGTTTCAGATGGCGTGCGTCAACGCTATAAAAGCCTTCCGGACTTTTAAAATCGCCTTCACGACGTTTAGGGCCCAGCCCGCCGGAGAAATTACAGATCGGGAACGTGTTGACCAGGCGGAATTCATTGCCCATTTTGGCATACAATTCCAGCTTGCGTTCCTCTTTGAAGATCTGAATATAGACCGGCGAACCCAATAATTGCTGTTTAACTACCGGCGCTTCGGGTACCTGCTCGCTGGCGCTGCAGGCCGTGATCATCGGCATAGAAACAAGCATCGCAAACAACAGCGCGATTTTGCTCATTATTATTCCTGCTTATATTTATCTGCCGGCGCAATTGAGGTTGGCCAGCATGCCACTGATTATTGTTTTTACTGCTGCAAAACACCGCCAGATTACCAGCGCGTTTATTTTTAGCAATACGTGATATGTATAAAAAAACGACAAAGCTCGATAAAAGTGAAATGACCGGCAGATTTTAACGATAAGTAGTGAAAAACAGGCGAAATTTAATTGCGTTTGCTTGACCCAAGTCACGACGGAACGCAGAACAATGTTGCGAACAATGTTAATATTCCCTCTTCAATTTAACGCGCTGTGGCGATTGAAACGGCAGGGGTTATGGCATATAACCCGGCCGTTTTGATGGTTATTTGGCTACAGGCCGTTAACACATCGACTGTCGAGCAAACAACGGAAAGGGGGGAATCAAGGGAATGCGCGTTACCCCAATTTTTCACTGCGAGAAAGTTCATGTTGGGCGTGCCGCCATGCGCACTGCCCGGCAATCCTGGCATCGTCAGCACCCGCCTCTGGGGCCGGGCAGACGTGTAAACCCAACTACATCGTATAAATCCTATGATTAAGATCAGAAAAGGGTTAGATCTGCCGATAGCCGGGGCTCCGGTTCAGGCGATCCAAGACGGCCCGAACATTCAGCATGTCGCCCTGCTTGGGGAAGAGTATGTCGGAATGCGTCCCTCCATGCTGGTGCAGGAAGGCGATACCGTTAAGAAAGGCCAGGCGTTGTTCGAAGATAAGAAAAACCCCGGGGTTTTCTTCACGGCTCCCGCCAGCGGCCGCATCGATGCGATTAACCGCGGCGAACGGCGCGTATTGCAATCGGTGGTGATTGCGCTGGAAAACGGCGGCGACGATCAGCTCGAGTTTGCGCACTACCCGCTGGGTGAACTGGCCCAGTTGCCGCGCGAACAGGTCGAGAGCGAACTGATCGCCAGCGGCCTGTGGACCGCGCTGCGCACCCGTCCGTTCAGCAAAACGCCGAGCCCCGGCAGCGAAGCGCGCGCCATTTTCGTCACCGCGATGGATACCCAGCCGTTGGCCGCCGATCCGCAGGTGATCATCGCCGAACAGCAGGCGGCGTTCAACGCCGGGCTGCTGGTGTTGGCGCGCCTGACGGCGGGCAAGGTACACGTATGTCACGCCGCCGGCGCCTCCGTTGGCCAGCAGAGCAGCCCGCAGATCGCCTACAGCGAATTTGCCGGCCCGCACCCCGCCGGGCTGGTGGGCACTCACATTCACTTCCTGGAACCGGTCAGCCTGAAGAAAACCGTTTGGCACATCGGCTACCAGGACGTCATCGCCATCGGCACGCTGTTCACCACCGGCAAGCTCGATACCTGCCGGGTCGTGGCGCTGGCCGGGCCGCAGGTGGCGCAGCCGGCGCTGCTGCGTACTCGCCTGGGGGCCAGCCTCGAGGAGCTGACCGCCGGCCGCCTGAAAGACGGCGAGAACCGGGTGATCTCCGGTTCGGTGCTGAACGGCATGCACGCCGCTGGCCCGAACGCCTGGCTCGGCCGTTTCCACTCGCAGGTGTCGGTGCTGGAAGAAGGGCGCGACAAAGAGCTGTTCGGTTGGATCGTGCCTTCGCCGAACAAGTTCTCCATTACCCGCACCACGCTGGGCCACTTCCTGAAGAACAAACTGTTCGCCTTCTCGACCACCACCCACGGCGGCGAGCGCGCCATGGTGCCGATCGGCAACTACGAGCGGGTGATGCCGCTGGATATTTTGCCGACGCTGCTGCTGCGCGATCTGCTGGCGGGCGACAGCGACAGCGCGCAGGCGCTGGGCTGTCTGGAGCTGGATGAGGAAGATCTGGCGCTGTGCACCTTCGTTTGCCCCGGCAAGTATGAGTACGCGCCGGTGCTGCGCGAGGTGCTGACCAAGATTGAGCAGGAAGGATAACCGATGGGCCTGAAGAATTATTTTGAGAAGATAGAGCATCACTTCACGCCGGGCGGCAAACTGGAAAAGTGGTACCCGCTGTATGAAGCAACCACCACGGTGTTTTATACCCCCGGCACGGTGACGCGCGGCGCTTCGCACGTGCGCGACGCCATCGATTTGAAACGCATGATGATCCTGGTGTGGCTGGCAGTGTTCCCGACGATGTTCTGGGGCATGTACAACGTCGGCCAGCAGGCGATCCCGGCGCTGCACCATCTGTACAGCGGCGACGAGCTGCAACAGGTGCTGGCGGGCGACTGGCATTATCGCCTGGCGCAGTGGCTCGGCGCTTCGCTGGCGGCCGACGCCGGCTGGGTCAGCAAGATGGTGCTGGGCGCCTGTTACTTCCTGCCGATCTACGCCGTGGTGTTCGTCGTCGGCGGCTTCTGGGAAGTGCTGTTCGCCATTATCCGCAAGCATGAGGTCAACGAAGGCTTCTTCGTCACCTCTATCCTGTTCGCGCTGATCGTACCGCCGACCCTGCCGCTGTGGCAGGCGGCGCTGGGCATCACTTTCGGCGTGGTGGTGGCCAAAGAGATCTTCGGCGGCACCGGGCGCAACTTCCTCAACCCGGCGTTGGCCGGCCGCGCCTTCCTGTTCTTCGCCTATCCGGCGCAGATCTCCGGCGATCTGGTGTGGACCTCTGCGGACGGTTTCTCCGGCGCGACGCCGCTGGCGCAGTGGAGCGCAGGCGGGGCGCACAGCCTGAGCAACGTGGCCACCGGCCAGTCCATCAGCTGGATGGACGCCTTCCTCGGCAACATTCCTGGCTCCATCGGGGAAGTCTCCACGCTGATGATCCTGATCGGCGGGGCGATTATCCTGTTCGGCCGCGTGGCCTCCTGGCGCATCGTCGCCGGCGTAATGCTCGGCATGGTGGCTTCCGCCCTGTTGTTCAACGCCATCGGTTCCGATACCAACCCGATGTTCGCCATGCCGTGGCACTGGCATCTGGTGCTGGGCGGTTTCGCCTTCGGCATGATCTTTATGGCGACCGACCCAGTTTCCGCCTCCTTCACCAACAAGGGGAAATGGTGGTACGGCATTCTGATCGGCGTGATGTGCGTGCTGATTCGGGTGGTCAACCCCGCCTATCCGGAAGGCATGATGCTGGCGATCCTGTTCGCCAACCTGTTCGCACCGCTGTTCGATTATCTGGTGGTGCAGGCCAACATCAAGCGGAGAAAAGCCCGTGGCGAATGAAGCGAAAAACGACGGCATCGGTAAAACGCTGCTGGTAGTGCTGCTGCTGTGTCTGGTGTGTTCAGTGGTGGTGGCGGGCTCCGCCGTCGGCCTGAAGTCCAAACAGCAGGAGCAAAAGCTGCTCGACAAGCAGCGCAATATTCTCGATGTAGCCGGCCTGTTGCAGCCGAAAATGGAGAGCGAGCAGGTCAAGCATCTGTACAGCGAGCGCATCGAACCGCGCCTGGTGGATCTCAACAGCGGCGAGTTTGTCGCCGGCAAGGCGGCGGCGTTCGATCTGGGCGCCGCGCTGCGCGACGACGCCAAAAGCGTGGCGCTGGCGGCGGGCGACGATCCGGCCGGCATCAAGCGCCGCAGCAATCAGGCGGAAATCTACCTGGTGCGCGATGAAAGCGGCCAGGTGAACAAGATTGTGCTGCCGGTATACGGCACCGGCCTGTGGTCGATGATGTACGCCTTCGTGGCGTTGGATAACGATGGCAACACGGTCAAGGGCATCACCTACTACGACCAGGGGGAAACCCCGGGGTTGGGCGGTGAGGTCGAGAACCCGTCCTGGCGCCAGCAGTGGGTCGGCAAACAGCTGTTTGACGATAACGGCCAGCCGGCGATCCGCGTGGTGAAAGGCGGCGCGCGTCAGGGGGATGTACACGGGGTGGACGGCCTGTCCGGCGCCACGCTGACCTCCAACGGCGTGCAGCATACGTTTGATTTCTGGTTGGGCGAGCACGGCTTCGGCCCGTTCCTGAAAAAAGTTCGTGAAGGAGCGCTGAAAAATGGCTGATTCCAAAGAGATAAAGCGGGTCCTACTGGGGCCGCTGTTCGACAATAACCCGATCGCCCTGCAGGTGTTGGGCGTCTGTTCTGCGTTGGCGGTGACCACCAAGCTGGAGACGGCGGTGGTGATGACCATTGCGGTGACGCTGGTCACGGCGTTCTCCAGCTTCTTCATCTCGCTGATCCGTCACCATATTCCCAACAGCGTGCGCATCATCGTGCAGATGGCGATCATCGCCTCGCTGGTGATCGTGGTCGATCAGCTGTTGCGCGCCTATGCGTTCGAGATCTCCAAGCAGCTGTCGGTGTTCGTCGGCCTTATCATCACCAACTGTATCGTGATGGGGCGCGCCGAGGCTTACGCCATGAAGTCGCCGCCGATCGAGAGCTTTATGGACGGCATCGGCAACGGGCTGGGCTACGGGGTGATCCTGGTGCTGGTCGGTTTCCTGCGCGAGCTGATTGGCTCCGGCAAGCTGTTCGGCGTCCCGGTGCTGGAAACGGTGCAGAACGGCGGCTGGTATCAGCCGAACGGTCTGTTCCTGCTGGCGCCGAGCGCGTTCTTCATCATCGGCCTGCTGATCTGGGTGCTGCGCACCCTGAAGCCGGCGCAGATCGAAAAGGAGTAAAGGCCGATGGAACACTATATCAGCCTGTTTGTGCGCGCGGTGTTCGTCGAGAACATGGCGCTGGCGTTCTTCCTCGGGATGTGTACCTTCCTGGCGGTCTCGAAGAAGGTCTCGACCGCCTTTGGCCTGGGCATTGCGGTGACCATCGTGCTCGGCATTTCGGTGCCGGTGAACAACCTGGTCTACAACCTGATCCTGCGTGACGGTGCGCTGGTGGAAGGCGTCGATCTGAGCTTCCTCAACTTCATCACCTTCATCGGCGTGATCGCGGCGCTGGTGCAGATTTTGGAGATGATCCTCGATCGCTTCTTCCCGTCGCTGTATAACGCGCTCGGCATCTTCCTGCCGCTCATCACCGTGAACTGCGCCATCTTCGGCGGCGTGTCCTTCATGGTGCAGCGCGACTACAACTTTGCTGAATCGGTGGTGTACGGCTTTGGTTCCGGCACCGGCTGGATGCTGGCGATCGTCGCCATGGCGGGGATCCGCGAAAAACTCAAGTATGCCAACGTGCCGGCGGGACTGCGCGGCCTGGGCATTACCTTTATCACCACCGGACTGATGGCGCTGGGCTTCATGTCCTTCTCCGGTGTTCAGTTGTAAAGGCGGGAAGAATTTATGGAAATTATTTTAGGCGTAGCAATGTTCACCACCATCGTGATGGTGTTGGTATTGCTGATCCTGTTCGCCAAATCGAAGCTGGTGAACACCGGCGACATCGCGGTGGAGATCAACGGCGATCTGGATAAGAGCTTCCATGCGCCGGCGGGCGACAAGCTGCTTAACGTGCTCTCCAGCCAGGGGATTTTCGTCTCCTCGGCCTGCGGCGGCGGCGGTTCCTGCGGCCAGTGCCGGGTGGTGATCAAAGAGGGCGGCGGCGATATCCTGCCGACCGAGCTCTCGCACATCAACAAGCGCGAAGCGAAAGAGGGTTGCCGCCTGGCGTGCCAGGTGAACGTGAAGCAGAACCTGAAGATCGAGCTGCCGGAAGAGATCTTCGGCGTGAAGAAATGGGAGTGCGAGGTTATCTCCAACGATAACAAAGCCACCTTTATCAAAGAGCTGAAGCTGAAGATCCCCGATGGCGAAGACGTGCCGTTCCGCGCGGGCGGCTTCATCCAGATCGAAGCCCCGGCGCACGACATCAGCTACGCCGACTTCGACGTGCCGCAGGAGTATCGCGGCGACTGGGACAAGTTCAACCTGTTCCGCTACCGCTCGACGGTGAACGACACCACGGTGCGCGCCTACTCGATGGCCAACTACCCGGAAGAGAAGGGCATCATCATGCTCAACGTGCGTATCGCCACGCCGCCGCCGAACAACCCGGACGTGCCGCCGGGCATCATGTCTTCCTATATCTGGTCGCTGAAGGCGGGTGACAAGGTGACGATCTCCGGGCCGTTCGGCGAGTTCTTCGCCAAGGAGACCGACGCCGAAATGATCTTCATCGGCGGCGGCGCGGGCATGGCGCCGATGCGTTCGCACATCTTCGATCAGCTCAAGCGCCTGAACTCGAAGCGCAAGATCACCTTCTGGTACGGCGCGCGTTCGCTGCGCGAGATGTTCTATGAAGACGACTTCAACCAGCTGCAGGCGGAGAACGACAACTTCACCTGGCACGTGGCGCTGTCGGATCCGCAGCCGGAAGATAACTGGACCGGCTACACCGGCTTTATCCATAATGTTCTGCTGGAGAACTACCTGAGGAATCACCCGGCGCCGGAGGACTGCGAGTTTTACATGTGCGGGCCGCCGATGATGAACGCTGCGGTGATCAAGATGCTGAAAGATCTGGGCGTCGAAGACGAAAACATCATGCTGGATGACTTTGGTGGCTAAATGCGCGCATTGGCGATGAAGAACTGGCTGACGGGCGTGGCGCTGAGCGCCACCCTGCTGCTGACCGGCTGCGGGCCGGAGCAGGTGGACCTGACGGGTAAAACCATGGGCACCTCGTATTCGATCCGTTACGTGACCGGCGACGATACGCCGTCGGCGCGCGAGATGCAGGCGGAGATCGACAAACGGCTGGAGCAGGTGAACGACCAGATGTCCACCTACCGGCCGGATTCCGAGCTGAGCCGCTTCAACGCCAGCCGCGACATTGACCGGCCGTTCCCTGTTTCGCCGGCGACCGCCGAGGTGGTGCGCGAAGCGCTGCGCATCAACCGCGTGACCGATGGCGCGCTGGACGTGACCGTCGGGCCGCTGGTCAACCTGTGGGGCTTCGGCCCGGAAGGGCGGCCGGATAAAGTGCCGAGCGAGGCGGAGCTGGCGCACCGTCGCGCCTGGACCGGTGCCGATAAACTGGCGGTGCAGGGCAGCGCGCTGGTGAAAAGCATCCCCGAGCTGTATGTCGACCTGTCGTCGATCGCCAAAGGATACGGCGTGGACGTGGTGGCGGAGTATCTGCAATCGCAACACGTGCAAAACTACATGGTGGATATCGGCGGTGAGGTGCGCACGCGCGGGCATAACGGCGAGCAAAAGCCGTGGCGCATCGCCATCGAGCGCCCGACCGCCGGCGCGCAGCAGCAGGCGCAGCTGGTGATCCAACCGGGGCAGATGTCGATCGCCACCTCGGGTGACTATCGCAACTACTTCGAGCAGGACGGGGTGCGCTATTCGCACACCATCGATCCGATCACCGGCCGGCCGATCAACCACCGTTTGGTGTCGATCACCGTGCTGAGCCCGACCTGTATGACCGCCGACGGCCTGTCCACCGGCCTGAACGTGATGGGGCCGGAGCGCGGCCTGGCGCTGGCCAATCTGCTTGGCATCCCGGTGTTCATGATCGTGAAAACCGCCGACGGGTTTGAGGAGCGCTATTCGGACGCGTTCAAACCCTACCTGAAAAAGCGTTCGTGAGGTTGCTATGCTGACGGTATTCGCCGCCACCTTCGTGTTGTTCCTGCTGATCGTCGGCGGGATGTCGCTGGGTTACGTGTTCAAACGCAAAAGCCTGCAGGGCAGCTGCGGCGGCATCACCGCATTGGGGATGGAGAAAGTCTGCGACTGCCCAGAGCCGTGCGATGCGCGCAAAAAGCGCGAAGCCAAAGCGGCACAGCGGCGCGAGCAGTTGGACAAACACCGCATTCTGTAGCTGTAGCGAAAACCCGGCCTTGGCCGGGTTTTTTATTTGGGCCTTAGCCGAAAGGCGTATGAAAGTTGGGCTGTGCGCGATTAACAATGGCGCGAATTTTCAGGGCGTAACGGATAAAACGATCGCCAGAAAATACGAATATGCGCTTTCTCAGTTTCTTAAGCAGAGGTAACAGGATGAACCGCATTTTTTTGGCTGGAACGCTGACTTTGCTGCTTGCCGGCTGCATGCACATGAACGATCCGAGGCCAAAGAACTACGCGGCCAACGTCACTGTGGTTGAGAACCACGTTTGCGTGCGGGTTCAACCGGAAGGGGACGAGCGGTTGGCCGGCGTCATTATCGAAGAAATCGGCAACGCCAACGCTATCTTCGGCAAGAACTTCGCGGATAACGAGATGCCTGTGTCACTGCGGCTACGTGTATTCCCGACGATAACTATAAATTCGAAGACGGGAGGTCTTACGGGGTATCGGTGACGCTGTTGTCGCGGGATAAACGAAGTAAAGGTCTTGAGCCTGCCGCCCGGCTATTTGGGGCAGGGTTTAGTGTACGCAATGAAAATGGCACCATCCAGGTGGTTCCTGTCCACTAATGGGCGTTGAAAGTCAGACAGGCATAAGGCGAGTTTGTCGAACCGCCTTATGCCGTTAGTCGGTTATTTATTTCGCTTTGCGGAAGTTTTTCATATCTATGTAAGGCATCAGTGTTCAAAAATATGTTACCGCATTCATTTATGAGGGGTTATTTGCTTTTGGAATAGGCTAGGTTGCCGAGTGAACCTCCCACGAAACAGCACAACACTAGGCCAATCGCCAGCAACTCGAAGTTAGCCGACATCTGATCCTCGCCCTCAACGTGGCCAATAATCCAGTCTGAGAGAAAGGGAAAAGCCAGGAGCATGAGGCCGATACCTATTATCGCACCGGCAATAATTGCTGCTATCCGTTTCATATCACCTGCCAGAACCAGACTTCTTTTGATTTAAAGAAATCGCTAAAACGTCCATCCCAAGAAAGCCCCCATTGAATACGAAAATAGCTCGATAGTGTGGTTAAACGAGAACCATTCAACAGATCTATATGATCTCCCGAGCGATTGCGAAAGTTTTCATTCCCTCGCTGCCAGTAATCTTTAAAAAAGATAATGCCGGTTTTGCCTTTCAGCACCCGCTCAAACTGGTTGGGTGTGACTTTTACCATGCATCCTAGCCCCGGTATCGGTGTTCGTGCTAAAGCATTTGCCAGTTCTTCAGCACGCAAAATATGGCCCTCACTTTTCTTGTGTAACCAACAAAAGTTCACGCCTGACAATTTACTGACATCATACCCACAATGAACCAAAGCTGAACGGATGCGTATAGCATACTGATTATAAAATGATTTATTACCATGGGCAGTGCGGCATGGATACTCATCCCCATTGATTTGAGGATGTTTTTCCCAAAGTTTGTTAAAAGTTATCGACATATAATTCCTTTTAAATCATTCCATTATTCTCTAGCCCTCCGATGCCATAACATATGTTGATACCCGTAGAGCTATTTAGATGAGTGGAGGTGCTATTTAGAAAAGTCTAAGAAAGACTGATTGTTGGCGTGTTTCCAAAGATGGCCAGATCCTAGAGTATTGTCGTCACTAATGGTGATGTTTTGTTCGAAAAATAGACGTTGATCGCATTATGAGAAGAGGATATTTATGCACCGAATATTATGTGGCTATACGTTTTATTTTTAATATATTTAATTGATAAAAAATAAAATATTAATATTGATTGATCGTGAAATCCCGGAGAAATTCCCTTCATTGGGGAGCGTGAGTATCCCCATTTCCTCAGATTTTCTCCGGTGTTCTATTGTTATTTCACCTTGCGGAAGCTTTTTGCCTCGGCCGGTGAGTTGACCATCACGCCGTCGGCGCCCAGCGCCAGCGCCTGCTGATATTCCTGTGGCGAGTTGACGCCGAACAGGATGATGTGCGCCGGGCCCTGCGAGCGGAAGCAGTCCATCGACTCTTTATCCCAGGTGAGAAATGCCTTCGAACGCCCTTCGCCGAGGGTATATTTCTCCACCACTTCCACCTCGCGCTTCAACTCCAGCCCGTACCAGCGCGGCTGCCGGTTGTCCGGTTTGACGTCGCACTGGTGCGCCATGGTGACGTTAGCCAGCAGCGTGCGGGTCTCGTCGCGGCTTTCGAAGCGTGGGATAGCCGGCGGCAGCGCCTGCAGGTATTTGGCGTCGGTGGAGTAGACGCGGGTGCGGTTCAGGCTGTCGGTGCTTTCCAGCGTCGCCAGCAGCGCCTGGCCAAACTGCGCCGGATCGGCGTCCGGGGATTTGATGTCCAGATAAAAGGTGACGTGAGGAAAAGCTTTAAGCACGTCGTCGAGCCGGGGAATGCCGATACCCTGGCCGCGGAACGGATGCGCATCCCCCCTGGCGAAGGCCCAGCCGGCGTCGGTCTCGGCCAGCTGCGCGGCGGTATAGGCAGAAACCGGGCCCTGCCGGTTGGTCAATGTTTTCAGATCCGAAGGGCGATACAGCACGATGACGCCGTCTTTGGATGCTTGCAGGGTGATCCAGATGGCGTCGGCGCCGTTTTTCAGCGCGGTTTCGATGGCGATGCGGGTGTTCTCCGGCGCATCGGCGGTGCCGCCGCGGTGGGCGACGATCGCCGGCGCGTGACCGGTGGCGGCGCTGGCCGCCAGTGCGCTAAGGGATAGCGCGGAAGCCAGCAGCCAATGAGAAAATCTGATCATGTAGGGTACCTTGTCATTATCGTTGTGGTGAGCCGCACGGGATACGGAAATCATACTATTGAAAAATTAAGCTTTTTTAACAACGCGGAAATATCTGGCGGAAACGGCGCTTTCATCGAACCCTGAGGCCTTGAGCTTTCGGTATCTGACTGTATACTTATACAGTGTTACTGGAGGGTGCGATGCGTAAAATCATTCATGTCGATATGGACTGCTTCTTCGCGGCGGTGGAAATGCGCGACGATCCCAGCCTGCGCGATATCCCGCTGGCGATTGGCGGCAGCGCCGATCGGCGTGGGGTGATCAGCACCGCCAACTACCCGGCGCGGCGCTACGGCGTGCACAGCGCCATGTCCACGGCGATGGCGCTCAAGCTGTGCCCGCATCTCACCCTGCTGCCGGGGCGCATGGCGGCCTACAAAGAGGCCTCGCTGCACATCCGCGAAATCTTCGCTCGCTATACCCCGTTGATCGAGCCGCTGTCGCTCGACGAGGCCTATCTTGACGTGACCGACAGCCCGCAATGCAACGGTTCGGCGACGCTGATCGCCCAGGAAATCCGCCAGGCTATCGCCGACGAGCTGAACCTCACCGCCTCGGCCGGCGTTGCGCCGATCAAGTTTCTCGCCAAAATCGCCTCCGAGATGAACAAGCCGAACGGGCAGTACGTGATCACGCCGCCGCAGGTGCCGGCGTTTTTGCAACAGCTGCCGCTCAGCAAGATCCCCGGCGTCGGCAAGGTGACCGCCAAGCGGCTGGAGGCCGTGGGGCTTATCACCTGCGCCGACGTGCAGCAATACGATTTGGCGCAGTTGCTCAAGCGCTTCGGCAAGTTCGGCCGGGTGCTGTGGGAGCGGTGTCAGGGCATCGATAGGCGCGAAATCTCTCCTGAGCGGCTGCGCAAATCGGTGGGGGTGGAGCGCACGCTGGCGGAAGATATTCACGACTGGGAAGACTGCGAAACGCTGATTATCGACAAACTCTATCCCGAGCTGGAGATGCGGCTGCGCAAGGTCAAACCGGATCTGCACATCGCCCGGCAGGGCGTGAAGCTGAAGTTTCAGGATTTTCAGCAAACCACCCAGGAGCACGTGTTCCCGGTGTTGAATCGGCAGGATTTGCTGGAGGTGGCGCGGCAGGCGTGGCGCGAGCGGCGCGAAGGGCGTGGCGTGCGGCTGGTGGGGCTGCATGTGACGCTGCTCGATCCGCAGTTGGAGCGGCAGTTGGCGCTGCCTTGGGAATAAAAAAGCCGGCGACTCGCCGGCTTTTTGCGTTAAGCGCGCAGCTTACGCGCGCTCAGGGATCGCTTTCAGCAGCGAGATCAGCAGCTTCCAGTACAGACCGACGCTTTCGATATGCACCTGCTCATCCGGCGAGTGCGGGCCGGTGATGGTGGGCCCGATCGATACCATGTCCATGTTTGGATACGGTTTTTTGAACAGACCGCATTCCAGACCGGCGTGGATCACCATGATGTTCGGCGTCTTGTCGAACAGATCCTGATACAGCTCGCGCACCAGGTGCATCACCGGCGAGTCGGCATCCGGCTGCCAGCCCGGGTAGCCGCCCTTCGGCGCCACTTTGGCGCCGGCCAGCTGGCCCAGCGCGGTCAGCATCTCGACCACGTAGTCTTTGCCGCTGTCGATCAGGGAGCGGATCAGGCAGATGATTTCCGCTTCGTTTTCGCTGGTGGTGACCACGCCGACGTTCAGCGAGGTTTCCACCACGCCTTTCACCGCGTCGCTCATGCGGATCACGCCGTTCGGCGTGCCGTTCAGCAGCGCCAGGAAGCGCTGCTGGCTGTCGGCGCTCAGCGCCTGCGAAGCGCTGGTGGTCGGCTCCAGCAGCACGGTGATGTTCTTCTCTTTGGCGGAGAGTTCATTCTGCAGCACGGCCAGGAACTCCTGGCTCAGCGCTTTCAGCGCGTCGGCCTTGTCTGCCGGCACCGCAACCACCGCGGAGGCTTCACGCGGGATGGCGTTGCGAAGGGTGCCGCCGTTCAGATCCAGCACGCGCAGGTTCAGCGCCGCCGCGTGGGCGAACAGGAAGCGTGCCAGCAGCTTGTTGGCATTGCCCAGCCCGACGTGGATCTCGGCGCCGGAGTGGCCGCCTTTCAGGCCCTTGAGGGTCAGCTTCAGGGTTTGGTAACCGGCCGGCACCGCTTCGCGCTGCAGCGGCAGGGTAGTGATGAAGTCGATACCACCGGCGCAACCCATGTAGATTTCGCCTTCTTCTTCGGAGTCGGTATTGATCAGGATGTCCGCCTGCAGCCAGTTCGGCTGCAGCCCGAAGGCGCCGTCCATGCCTGCTTCTTCGGTCATGGTCAGCAGCACTTCCAGCGGGCCGTGCTCAACGCTGTCGTCGGCCAGCACCGCTAGGGCGGAGGCCATGCCGATGCCGTTGTCGGCGCCCAGCGTGGTGCCGCGCGCTTTCACCCACTCGCCGGCGATATAAGGCTGGATCGGATCCTTGGCGAAGTCGTGTACGGTGTCGTTATTCTTTTGCGGCACCATGTCCAGGTGCGCCTGCAGCGCGACCGGCTTGCGGTTTTCCATGCCTTTGGTGGCCGGCTTGCGCAGCAGGATATTGCCGACCTGATCGCGCTCGGCGTGCAGGTTCTTTTCTTTGGCCCAGGTGAGGATGTGCTGCGCCAGCGCTTCTTCATGATAAGAAGGATGCGGGATAGAACAGATCTTGGCGAAAATATCCCACAGCGGCTGTGGCGAAAGCTGAGACAATTCAGACACTATAAGTCTCCTGTGACGGCAGGCTCCGACAGGACGGGCGTGCCGCGCGGTTGAGGTGAGCGGGTATCTGTGCGTCGTGGCACGATCACCAGAGAATATCACTTTATTTCCGGCGGTGCGCGCACCGTATTGTGCGGTTTAAGCGCTTGATCACACGGCTTCGCTGCGGGAATGTTCGCTTTTTCAGCATCAATCACCGAAAAGCCGCGCGGCGGAAATCGCGAGGTTTTCCTCGGTACAGCTGGAATTCAATGCGGCCAGTCTCTATAATCTCGCGCAACCTTTTTTCCCCTGAACTATAAAATAAGCCGCTTCACCGCCGGCTGGGACACGATTCTATGAGCGAAAAATACGTTGTTACCTGGGATATGCTGCAAATGCACGCACGCAAGCTGGCGCACCGCCTGCTGCCTGCCGACAAATGGACAGGCATCATTGCCGTAAGCCGCGGCGGTCTGGTACCGGCGGGCCTGCTGGCGCGCGAACTGGGCATCCGCTATGTGGATACCGTCTGCATTTCCAGCTATGACCATGACAACCAACGCGAAATGAAAGTGCTCAAGCGCGCCGAAGGCGACGGTGAAGGCTTCATCGTGGTGGATGATCTGGTGGATACCGGCGGCACCGCGAAAGCGATCCGCGACATGTACCCGAAAGCGCATTTCGTGACCATCTTCGCCAAACCGGCGGGCCGTCCGCTGGTGGACGACTACGAGGTCGACATCCCGCAGGATACCTGGATCGAACAGCCGTGGGACATGGGCGTCAGCTTCGTTCCCCCTATCGGCGGCCGCTAAGCCCAGCCAGTTCTAAGTCAACGCCCGGTTATGCCGGGCGTTTGCGTTATCTTGGTTTATCCCGCCAGAGTTAGGTACACTACCTCCAGTTAAGTAGGCCTTTTGCGGCCTATCGCCAGATTTACGGAGGCTGTTGTTACCATGGCACAGGCCAACCTTTCTGAAATTCTTTTCAAGCCTAAATTCAAACACCCTGAAACCTCGACGCTGGTGCTGCGCGCGCGCAACAAAGTGAGCGCCGCCATGCATTCCGCGTTGGAAGGCGACACCACCGGCAGCTGGTACCGCATGCTGAATCCGCTGCTGTGGGCCTGGCGCGGAGTCAGCCCGATCGAAATCCACGAAGTGCTGGCGCGCATCGCCGCCTCGGACGCCGAGCGCAGCAATCCGCAGCGGCTGGATACCGTGGTGGGCTACCGCAACGGCAACTGGATCTACGAGTGGATCCATCAGGGCATGCAGTGGCAGCAGCGGGCGACGGAGCAGCAGGATCCGCTGCTCGGCGGCGAATACTGGCTGAAGGCCGCGAGCCTGTACAGCATCGCCGGTTACCCGCACCTGAAGGGCGACGAGCTGGCCGAACAGGCGGAGATGCTCGCCAACCGCGCTTACGAAGAGGCGGCGCTGCTGCTGCCGTATCAGCTGAAAGAGCTGGAGTTTCGCATCGAGGGCGGCGGCAGCGTCACCGGTTTCCTGCACATGCCGGAGAAGGGCGAAGCGCCGTTCCCGACGGTGCTGATGTGCGGCAGCCTCGACACGCTGCAGACCGACTACCACCGCCTGTTCCGCGACTACCTGGCGCCGCACGGCATCGCCATGCTGACGCTCGACATGCCGTCGATCGGCTCCTCTTGCAAATGGAAGCTGACGCAGGACTCCAGCTACCTGCACCAACAGGTGCTGATCCAGCTGGCCTCGGTGCCGTGGGTGGACCATCAGCGGGTGAGCGCCTTTGGCTTCCGCTTCGGCGCCAACGTGGCGGTGCGATTGGCCTACCTGGAGCCGCAGCGGCTGCGCGGCGTAGCCTGCCTGGGGCCGGTGGTGCATCGCCTGCTGTGCGACAGCAGCACCCAGCTGAACGTGCCGGACATGTATATGGATGTGCTGGCCAGCCGCATGGGCATGGCCAACGCTTCCGACAACGTGCTGAAGGTGGAGCTGAACAGCTACTCGCTGAAAATGCAGGGGTTGCTGGGGCGCCGCTGCCCGACGCCGATGATCTCCGGCTACTGGGAGCGCGATACGCTCAGCCCGAAAGAGGAGTCGCAGCTGATCGTCACCTCCTCGGTGAGCGGCAAGCTGGTCGCCATCCCGCGCACCCCGGTTTACGACAGCTTCCACCGGGCGTTGCTGCAGATGTCCGGTTGGCTGAGGGACAAAATGCGTTAATTAGTTGCTAAATTTTAACAGTTTGTTAAAAAGAGTGGTCTACATTGAGGAGGTTAGAGAATGACGTTACCGAGTGGTCACCCTAAAAGCCGACTAATGAAACGTTTTGCCAGCTTGGGGCCGTACCTGCGTGAAGGGCAATGTGAAAACGACCGTTTTTTCTTTGATTGTTTGGCCGTCTGCGTCAATGTAAAGCCCGCTCCGGAGAAGCGCGAGTTCTGGGGCTGGTGGATGGAGCTGCAGGCGGAAGAGGCGCGCTTCACCTATTCGTACCAATTCGGCCTGTTCGACAAGGAAGGCGACTGGATGGCGCAAAACATTAAGGATGATGAAGTGAGCGCCAAGTTGGAAGACACCCTGCGCGACTTCCATCGCCGCCTGGGCGAGCTGCTGGCGACCATGGAACTGGGGCTGGAACCCGCCGACGATTTCAAAGAAAAACTGATCAAACTCTCCGCCTGACCCCGTTTGACCACGTATTGTGCTGATTTCGCGTTGTGCCTGTTGGCATAACGCGTCTCTCCTGTTACAAAGACCTTTGCACTCTTCTTCTCATCATTACACACGGCAGAAATACTATGAACGGCAGCCAGACATTGGTTGTGAAATTGGGCACCAGCGTGTTGACCGGCGGATCGCTGCGTCTGAACCGCGCCCACATCGTCGAATTGGTGCGCCAGTGCGCGCAGCAACACGCCGCGGGCCACCGCATCGTCATCGTCACCTCCGGCGCCATCGCCGCCGGGCGCGAACACCTGGGCTACCCCGAGCTGCCCGCCACTATCGCTTCCAAGCAGCTGCTGGCGGCGGTGGGGCAGAGCCGGCTGATCCAGCTGTGGGAACAGCTGTTCTCCATTTACGGCATCCACGTCGGGCAGATGCTGCTGACGCGCGCCGATCTGGAAGACCGCGAGCGCTTCCTCAACGCGCGCGACACCATGACGGCGCTGCTGGACAACCGCATCGTGCCGGTAATCAATGAGAACGACGCCGTCGCTACCGCCGAAATCAAGGTGGGCGACAACGATAACCTGTCGGCGCTGGCGGCCATCTTGGCCGGGGCCGACAAACTGTTGCTGCTGACCGATCAGCAGGGCCTCTACACCGCCGATCCGCGTAACAACCCCCAGGCTGAACTGATCCGTGAAGTGCACGGCATCGACGACGCGCTGCGCGCCATCGCCGGCGACAGCGTCTCCGGCCTGGGCACCGGCGGCATGGGCACCAAGCTGCAGGCGGCCGACGTGGCCTGCCGCGCCGGCATCGACGTGGTGATCGCCGCGGGCAGCAAGCCGGGCGTGGTGGCGGACGTGATCGAAGGCAAACCGGTGGGCACCCGTTTCCACGCGCTGGAAACCCCGCTGGAAAACCGCAAGCGCTGGATCTTCGGTGCGCCGCCGGCCGGTGAGATCACCGTCGACGATGGCGCGGTGGAAGCGATGATGGCGCGCGGCAGCTCGCTGCTGCCGAAGGGCATTCGCGAAGTGAAGGGCGACTTCTCGCGCGGCGAAGTGATCCGCATCCGCAACCTGGCGGGGCGCGATCTGGCGCACGGCGTCAGCCGCTACAACAGCGACGCGATGCGGATGATCGCTGGGCACCACTCGCAGGAAATCAGCGAAATCCTCGGTTATGAATACGGTCCGGTGGCAGTGCACCGCGACGACATGATTGTCAGTTAAGGAGTGAGCATGCTGGAGCAGATGGGGAAGGCCGCCAAGCAGGCCTCCTGGCAGCTGGCGGTGCTGAGCACGGCGAAGAAGAATCAGGTGCTGTCGGTAATGGCCGACAGGCTGGAAGCCAACAGCGAAGCGATCCTGCTGGCGAACGAACAAGACATGGCGCAGGCGCGCGCCACCGGCATGAGCGAAGCGCTGCTCGATCGCCTGCTGCTGACTCCGGCGCGGCTGGCGGCGATCGCCAACGACGTGCGCCAGGTGTGCCGCCTGAACGATCCGGTCGGCCACGTGCTGGACGGCAACCTGCTGGACAGCGGGCTGAAGCTGGAGCGCCGCCGGGTGCCGCTCGGCGTGATCGGCGTGATTTACGAGGCGCGGCCGAACGTCACCATCGACGTCGCCAGCCTGTGCCTGAAAACCGGCAACGCGGTGATCCTGCGCGGCGGTAAAGAGACGCACAATACCAACCAGGCAACGGTGAAAGTGATCCAGCAGGCGCTGGAACAGTGCGGCCTGCCGGCGGCGGCGGTACAGGCGATCGACAGCCCGGATCGCGCGCTGGTGAACGAACTGCTGCGCCTGGATCGCTATGTCGACATGCTGATCCCGCGCGGCGGCGCCGGCCTGCACAAGCTGTGCCGCGAGCAATCGACCATCCCGGTGATTACCGGCGGCATCGGCGTGTGCCACACCTACGTGGATGCCGACGTCGACTTCGACAAGGCGCTGACGGTCATTGAGAACGCCAAGATCCAGCGCCCGAGCGCCTGTAACTCGCTGGAGACGCTGCTGGTGCACCGCAGCATCGCCACCGAGTTCCTGCCGGCGCTGAGCGCCAAAATGGCGGCGGCGGGCGTGACGCTGCACGCGGCGGAAAACGCGCTGCCGCTGCTGCAGGGGGGCCCGGCGACGGTGGTGCCGGTGAACGCGGAAGATTACGACGACGAATGGCTGTCGCTGGATCTGAACGTGCTGCTGGTGGACGATATCGATCAGGCCATCGACCACATCCGCACCCACGGCACCAACCACTCCGACGCGATCCTCACCCGCTCGCTGAGCAGCGCCGAGCACTTCGTGCGCGCGGTGGACTCCTCGGCGGTGTATGTCAACGCCAGCACCCGCTTCACCGACGGCGGCCAGTTCGGCCTGGGCGCGGAAGTGGCGGTAAGCACCCAGAAACTGCACGCCCGCGGCCCGATGGGCCTGGACGCGCTGACCACCTACAAGTGGATCGGCTACGGCGACGATCTGGTGCGCAGCTAAGGCCGGATTGCGACAGTAAAGACGTCAGGGCGCAGCGTGCTGCGCCCTGATTTTTTGGAAGGGCCAACGCGCGGCAGTATAGCTGCTTGCAAAACAACCAAACGCCCCGGCGGCTATTGACTCATTTCGTGCACAGGTCTACCTTGTTCAACGCACTTCCGGCTTGCCCCGCAGGCCCGGCTCGATGCCGATATAGCTCAGTTGGTAGAGCAGCGCATTCGTAATGCGAAGGTCGTAGGTTCGACTCCTATTATCGGCACCACACCCTCTTCTTGTAACGTCCGCAGTCATCCAAAAAAATATTAAATAACAATGTATTGATTGGGTTTTATGTCCGTGGCTGTCCGGCGCTGTCCTGTGGAATCCAATATCAGGTGTGTGTAGAATTGCGTGTACTTCTGTTCGGTCTTGAATTTCTATACACATGCGACTTAATAACTTACAAATCCGGAATGCTAAACCCACCCCTAAACCTTACACGTTGAGTGATGGGTTGGGCTTATCCCTTTTGGTCGAACCCAATGGCAGCAAGAGCTGGCGCTTTCGTTATCGTTTTGCCGGTAAGCCCAAGATGATTTCATTCGGCGTCTATCCTGCCGTTTCGTTGGCCGATGCTCGGTTAAAGCGCGATGAATCCAGAAAGTTAGTTGCTGAGGGGCAGAACCCCAGCACAGTTCGTAAAGAGAAAAAGCTGGCGCAGCTATACGGGAATGCGAACACCTTTGAAGCGATCGCGAAGGAGTGGCATCAGTCCAAATTGGCGACGTGGTCAGCAGGGTATGCGGCCGATATCATGGACGCGTTCAACATTGATATTTTCCCCTATCTGGGGCAGCATCCCATTTCGGCGATAAAGCCGCTTGAGCTACTCACAGTGCTTCGCAAAATTGAGGCGCGTGGGGCGCTTGAGAAAATGCGTAAGGTCAGACAGCGCTGTGGTGAAGTCTTCCGATATGCCACGGCAACCGGGCGGGCGGAGTTCAACCCAGCCGCTGATCTCTCCAGCGTTTTGATTAGCCCAAAATCTACTCATTATCCTTTTTTATCCGTTGATGAAATCCCCGATTTTCTTGCGGCGCTGGAGATGTACTCCGGCAGTCGGTTGGTACAGCTGGCGACGAAGTTACTGATGTTGACCGGAGTCAGGGGTATTGAGCTGCGCATGGCGCAATGGCATGAGGTTGATCTGGATAACGCGCTTTGGGAAATTCCGCAGGAGCGCATGAAAATGCGTCGAGCCCATCTCGTACCATTATCGACGCAGGCTGTGGCTATATTGAATGAGCTGAAGACGCTTACGGGTAACTATCGCTATGTTTTCTCGGGACGGAATGATGTGAACAAACCGATGAGCGAAGCGAGTATCAACCAGCTCCTCAAACGTATCGGTTATCACGGTCGGCTCACTGGCCACGGCTTCAGGCACATGATGTCCACGATTTTGCATGAGCAGGACTTCAATACCGCCTGGATAGAGATGCAGCTTGCCCACGTGGACAAGAACGCCATTCGCGGCACTTACAACCACGCTCAGTACCTTGAGAAACGCCGTGACATGTTGCAGTGGTACGCCGATTTTATTGCGGGCCTGGCCCAGCACTCTTAGCGCCAATAAATCGTTAAAACCCACTGGCGCGCAATGCTACCCCCGCCACGCCTGCCCGCTTTATGTGTCGCTTTTCATGCAGGTGCATGAGAGACCGCAGGCCGCGCTGCTACTGGTGCGGCAGGGGGTAAAAAATGCATTTTCTTGCATGCAAAATCATGCACTCTATGCATGCACGCGTTCTTAGACACCCGCTAGCCAGGAAAAAGGCTGTTTTTGGGGGGAAGGATAGGGGACGCGTGATGGAAGCGGGCGTGATTATCCCATCATAGCGAGGCCAGAGATGGGGTCTTACGCCGCCTTTCTTCCTGTCTGCGTTTTTGTTATGTGGCTGCCTCAGATATTGATTGCAAAATCACCTTTGCGATTTTAGTTCTTATTTAAACTATTCACTACTGTTCACTTAAATAAAAATACAGTTAAATCAATTGATAAAGCTATGATGAGTCACTTCTGCACTCATCACCCGGTGTTCACTGCTGTTCACTCGGGTAAAAAGGGCCTTTTCTCTGGCTAGCCTGTGGTTGTGCCTGTACGCCTGTTTCTGCCTATTAATAAACGGCTATTCATGGCTCGTTCATTTCTTTGGGTTTGCCAAGGTTTGCCAATAAAGGTCAATATTAACCTATATGCCCATTTGGTTGAAAAATAGGCATAAAAGCTGTCCCACCACACAACAACGCCTTGTTGCCACCCCGATAAATATTCACATAATAGGGCGCTACCGAAGTTCACACAGTCCCGGCCAGTGCTGGCCGGACACAAAGAGGTAGCGTTTTATGTTGATCGTTTCCAACCCCACCCCATCCACCCCGTCGTCGGTGCTTCAGAACGGCGACACCCCACGCGAGCGCTTTATCCGCCTGCCGGAAGTGCTCTACACCACTGGTCTGTCTCGCTCCACCATGTACGAGATGATGAGCCGCAAGCAGTTTCCGGTACAAGTTTCCCTCGGCGGTAAAAATGTCGCCTGGCTGGCCTCCGAGGTCGAGCAGTGGATGGACGAACGTATCGCCAACCGTCACCAGAGGAGCGCTGAGTGATGCAGTTAACCCTCGGTCGACACTGTTTTACCCTGAGCGGCAACGACGCCTTGTTTGTGGCCGAAGCCATCTTGTTGCAACGCAAGCACCCGGATATCGTCTTGCCTGAACATCGCAGTGAAAAACACGGTGTGATTTGCCTGACGAACCGGCAGGCAGAGTTGCGTCGTATCTGTGCTGACGAAGTGGTTGATCACAATGCGATCGATTGAACGTCCGGGGGCGTCTTACGGCTTGCCCCCCTGTCCGGCTCTGCGCTATAGTCCTCCTGCTGTCGCAAAATCGGCAGCCGGGCGTAGGAACCCGTGTTACTTATTGGCGACACAACACGCGCCAGGCGTGTTTTTTTATGTCGTGGCCTTAGTGCGCTCATTTTTTGCGCGGTGGATGTTATGCTATCGCAGCAGTCAATCAATGGTGGCTCAGGCGGGGCAGCCTTCGGGCTGGCCGGTTTCCAATAAGGCCGGTATTCCTACCCCCGTCTGGGCTACCACCCATAAGTGTAGGAACTTCGGTGGTAGCAATAACCAATACTTATTGGAGGCTGCCACCATGGCTACGACCCTCACCCCGACTCACCCGACATTCTGCTTTCTGTTCGCGGCCGTACGCCGTTCTGCGCTGACGGCTTCGCCCCGTATGGTGCGCACCGTGGCGGATAGCGAACGCAATGCCCGCCGCGTGCTGGCCCGTGATTACGTGTTGTCCTTTGCCGGTCGTCTGCCGGTTAAGGCGGCAGCATGAACACCCTGGCCGACCGTTACTACCGTGACACCCATTACCCTATTCCGCACGCCGATTTTCTGCGTCTCCAGCATGCGCACGCCACCGGCGTGCTGTTCCTCGACCTGCTGGATACCCTCGACCTCGGCGGGCAGCGCCCCGATGCCACGCAACAGGCGTCGTTTGCCTCGGTTATTGCCTTGCTGACCGACCAGCTCGGCCACGTCGTCAACACCTGTGAATCCCAAATCCTTGCCCGCATGGAGGCCACCGCCGCATGAATACCTCATCCTGTTTACCGATTGAAGTCCGCACCGCCGTTTTCCGCCGCGCCGTGGCACAAGCCTATCTGGATACCTGCGCCTTTTACCGGGTGAGCCTCGGGTACACGCTGGACGAGCTGCAGATGACGATTGCCCTGCGTCTGGAAGGGCACTTTGTGCGTCAGTACGGCGCAGAAGACGGCATGGACATGGCGTGCACCATGTTGAGTGATATGGTGCAGCCGGACGTTCTGGTGGCCGCGCCGCGCCTGACCGCGCTGGGGCAAAAGATGATGGACGAACTGTGTTGCGAGCGCCTGTCGGCGGCACAGAACGCGACCGTACACTGAGGAGAGAAAGGATGAGCGCCCACTTCGTTTCCCAGACCGTACGCACCGCCACCGGCCAGTGGCCGGTGATATTCCCGGCTCTCGGCATTACCTTGCAGCCGAACGGCAAGCCGCAGCCGTGTCCAACCTGCGGCGGCAAAGACCGCTTCCGTTTCGACAACCAAGATGGACGCGGCACCTGGTTCTGCAATCAGTGCGGGGCCGGTGACGGCCTCAACCTGGTGGAAAAGGCCCTGTCGCTGTCTGCCAGGGCCGCCGCCGAACAGGTGGCTGCCGTGATGGGTGAAAACGCCAGCGCTTTGCCACCGGCCGCTGAGGCCGGCCATGCCTTACAGACGGTCGGCGGGCAAGACAAGGCCGAGGCTCAGCGCAAGGCCGCCAGGCAGGCACATACTCTGGTGGCTGCCGCTCAGTGCAAAAGCGGCAATGCCTACCTGAGCGCCAAAGGCTGGTCGGAGGCAGAAACCCTGACCCTTCACGGCCAGTCGCTGCGCGTCGGCGGTATCACCTTCCGGCCCGGCGACCTGCTGTTGCCGCTGCACAATGCCGGGGGAGAAGTGGTCAACGTGCAGTTGATTAACGCCAACGGTGATAAACGCATGCTGGCAGGCGGGCAGGTGAAAGCCGCCTGCCACATCTTGAGTGGCCCGGACAATGCGGTTATCTGGCTCACCGAAGGCTATGCCACCGGTCTCACCGTGCATCGCCTGACCGGTGAGACGGTGTGTGTGGCGCTCAGCGCCAACAACCTGGCGGCGGTGGCAGAGCAACTGCGCAGCCACTACCCGGACGCACGGCTGCTGCTGGCGGCCGATAATGACCGAAACGGCACCGGGCAGACCCGCGCCGCCGAGGCGGCCACACGCACCGGCGGTGTTCCGGCGCTGCCGCCCACGGAAGGCGACTGGAACGACGTCTACTGTAATCAGGGGATTGAGGCCACGCGCGCGCAGCTCAGGGCATTCAGCCAGCCGCCGCAGCCCAGCCCGTTTGACACGCTGAGCGATGCCGATTTGAAAGCCATGAGCGCCAGCGAGAAAGCAGAGCTGCTGGCCGAGCACTACGGTAACACCCTGGCGGTGCCGCCGGTGGGGGAAGAGCTGTGCCGCTATACGCGCGGTGCCTGGCAGGTGCTGCCACACCGGCAACTGAGCCGGGAGATTGCCGCGTTGTTCCAGAAGGTGCGCGCACCGTTCTCCGCCGCCGGTATCAACAGCATTTTGGACACCCTCAAGCTGATGGTGCCGCAGATGGGCGACCCGGCCCGCCGGTTGATAGGCTTTCGTAACGGGGTGTTTGATACGGTCAGCGGGCAGTTCGGTGCTCACCGGCAAGAGCACTGGCTGCGCACCGTCAACAGCGTGGACTACACGCCGCCGCGTGCCGGGGAGAACCTGGCCGACCATGCACCACACTTCTGGCACTGGCTGACACGGGTCGCCGGGGGCAACCACGAAAAGCAAGAACGTATCCTCGCGGCGCTCTTTATGGTGCTGGCCAACCGCTACGACTGGCAACTGTTCCTCGAAGTGACCGGCCCCGGCGGCAGCGGCAAGAGCGTGATGGCGGCCATCGCCCGGCTGCTGGCAGGTAGTGATAACACCACCTCCGCCACCATCGACAACCTGGAGTCGGCGCGCGAGCGGGCCAGCGTGGTCGGCTACTCGCTGATAATTCTGCCCGACCAGGAGAAATGGAGCGGTGACGGCGCCGGTATCAAGGCCATCACCGGCGGCGATGCGGTCGCCATCGATCCCAAATACCGCGATGCCTACGCCGCCTACATCCCGGCGGTGATACTGGCGGTGAACAACAACCCGATGCAGTTCAGCGACCGCAGCGGCGGTGTCTCCCGGCGTCGAGTGATTATCACCTTCCCGGACGCGATACCGCTGGCCGAGCGAGACCCGCAGCTGTTGGACAAAATTACTAATGAGCTGTCAGTCATTGTGCGCCACCTGATGCAGCGCTTCGCCAACCCGAACGAGGCCCGCACATTGCTCCAGGCGCAGCAAAGCTCGGACGAGGCGCTGGCCATCAAACGACAGGCCGACCCGCTGGTTGATTTTTGCGGTTACCTGACGGTGCTCAGCACCGCAGAAGGGATGATGATAGGCAATGCCAACATCACCCCGCCGAACCCGCGCCGCTATCTGTACCACGCCTACCTGTCGTTTATGGCCGCACGGGGCTATCAGCATGTGATGAACCTGACGGCGTTTGGGCTGGCGGTGCCGCAGACGCTGAAAGAGTATGAGCATACGCTATTGAAACGCCGTACCAAGCAGGGAATGCAAACCAATGTGGTGTTGAGTGAAGAGTGTGAAGCGGACTGGCTGCCGAAGTGCGGTACGGTGTGACGATGAGCGGGTCGATCGGCCGGGCCGATCAATCGCCCTTTATTGATCTGCCGAACCCATTGGACGCTCAATCGTTGCACCGCCTATAGTGACATTGAAAGATATACAGCAACACCAGGGCATTACCCCGGCCGCAGAGCGGCCGGTATAAAAACGACAAGCGCTCCTAAACCGGCTCAGGCCGGTTTTTTTCCTTCAAAGTATAGTGCTCAGCTTGCTAGCAATTCCACGATGTTAGAAATGCCTCCATTCCTGTCCTGAATCGTAATGCGTATTGCTGGCAAAGGGCATTCCTCCCCTTGCTATGGTAACTTATAGCTTTGTTTTTTCCAGCATACGCATGACGAATAGATAGAAGACAGGAACAAAGAATATGGCTAATAATGTTCCACTTATCATACCGCCGAAAACGCCAGTGCCGATGGAGTGCTGGGTCTTATCACTGGCGCCGGTAGCGAGTATTAACGGTACAACACCGAGCGTAAAGGCGAGTGAAGTCATCATAATGGGTCGCAATCGCTGCCGCGATGCCAGCAATATTGCGGAAAAAATATCCATACCTTGCATTCGTAATTGTCTGGCGAACTCAATAATCAAAATGGCGTTTTTAGTAGAAAGCCCGATGATCGTTATCATTCCGACTCTAAAAAACACATCATTTGACATGTCAGCAATGAAGACTGCGCAAACCGCACCGATAAGCCCCAACGGCACAACCAACATCACGGCAAAAGGGGTTGCCCAACTTTCATAAAGGGCTGCCAGCACCATGAATACAACAAGAATAGAGAGCAAAATAAGCAACGGAAGTTGTGAAGCTGACTCTTTTTCCTGGAGCGAACTACCGGCCCATTCAGCTTTAAAGCCTTCGGGGAGATCTCTTGCCAGTCTCTCCATCTCTGCCATAGCAGTTCCACTAGAATGCCCATTAGCGGCACTACCTGTCACTCTGAGTGCTGGATACCCTTGATAGCGATTCAATTGCTGCGGTGACAAAGTCCATGATGAAGACACGAATGTTGAAAGAGGCACCATCTCTCCGATTCTATTTTTGATAGAGATTTTGAGTAAGTCTGCGAGTTGCATCCGGTAAGCGATGTCAGCCTGAATAATGACCTGCTGAACACGGCCGTTATCAGTGTAATCATTGACATAGTAAGATCCAGAAGCCGCAGAGAGCGCTTCGCTAATTTCATTAAATGACACACCGAAAGTTTCGGCCTTCTCTCTATCGACCTTTAATGAAAGACTTACACCTTCAGGTAAGCCATCAATAGCTACCCCTCCCAAAACCGTACTTTGATTAGCGAGCACAAGAAGCTGATCTGTTGCCTTTTTCAATGCGTTATAACCTTTTCCACTGCGATCTTCTATGTACAGCATAAACTCTGAGGAGGTTCCCATATCAGAAATAGCCGGTGGCAATTGACTGGTTGTCTTACCATCATCAATATTCTTCATTGCGGCTTCAGCAAAATGAGCCTCATCCTGAGCCGTTGCCCCATTTCTATATGGCCAGTCTTTTAGTGTTGTAAATGTCATCGCCGTATTTTGGCCCGAGCCGGAAAAACCAAAGCCAAGGATAGAGACATTATTCTCGATGGCACTACGGGTTGCTATCGCCGCCTCGTAGTGTTTCACAACTTCACGAGTACGCTCCATGGTTGCGTCGGAAGGAAGCTGGATTGATGACATAAAATAGCCCTGATCTTCCTCAGGCAAAAACGAAGAGGGAAGCTTTTTCAGCCCTATAAAAAGCAGGCCGCAGAGGGCAACATAAAGTAACATTACTCGCCCCCCACGTTTCAGTATATATATCAACCCCGTTTCATAACGAATGGTTAACGCATTAAATCTGCGATTAAACCAGCGTGAAAAGCGACCCGATTGATTCTCTTTTGGTTCATGTGCTTTCAGCAGAGATGCACATAAAGCAGGAGTCAACGTCAACGCCAAAAACGCGGAGAACAAAATAGATACGGCCATAGAAAGCGTAAACTGTTTGTAAATGACTCCCACCGAACCGCTGGCGAATCCCATAGGGATAAATACTGCGGTCAAGACCAGAGTAATACCGACAATGGCGGGAGTAATTTCTTCCATGGCTTGGTGTGTCGCCTGCTTGGGAGGAAGCCCTTTCTCCTCTATCAGACGTTCGACATTTTCCACAACTACGATAGCATCATCTACAATGATGCCGATTGCCAACACCATGCCAAACATGGTCAGTACATTGATGGAAAAACCACTGAACAGCATAACGGTGAACGTGCCCAACAATGCAACCGGTGCCACGATAGCCGGAATAAGCGTGCAACGGAGTTTATGCAAAAAAAGCAGCATAACGAGGAACACCAAAACCATTGCTTCAATGAACGTTTGGATGACTTTCTGTACGGATAATTTGACAAATGGGGCGGTATCAAAAGGGACTGAAAATGCCATCCCTTGTGGCAACGTGCTTGAAAGTTCTTTAAGTCGCGCATGGACGCCGGCAGCCGTACTGATGGCGTTAGCGCCCGGTGATAGTTTGATGGCAGCAGAGGTTGCTGGTTGGCCATTTTCACGCGTTTCAAATGCATAACTTTGCAAGCCCTGCTCTACGCGAGCAATATCAGCCAGTTTTAAACGACCGCCGCTGACATTCGCTTTAAGGGTGATATTGCGAAACTCTTCGACAGAAGAAAGCTGTCCGCTCACAGTAATAGGGTAAGTTACTTTTTGCCCAACAGCTGCTGGAGCATCACCAATCCTACCGGGTGAAACCTGTAGATTCTGTCGGCTAATCGCGGTAATGACATCATTAACCGATAGCTTGTAGCTAAACATTTTTATCGGGTCCAACCAGACACGCATTGCCTTTTCTGCGCCGAAAAGCTGAACTTTACCTACACCTGGTACACGGCGCAGTTCATCAGTGATATGACGAGCAAAATAATCACTTAAGTCAGCCTCTTGATACTGGCCTGAAGGTGATTTCAAACCAATCAACATCAGAAAGCCAGAGTTGGCTGACTCCACGTTTATTCCATTCTGCCGCACAACTTGTGGAAGGCGCGCCTCTACCATCTTGATTTGGTTCTGAACGTCTACCTGAGCAAGTTTGATATCAGTACCAGGTTTAAACGTCATTGTTATTGAAGCGACACCCGATGTATCGCTGGACGACTCAAAATAAAGCAGGTTATCTACCCCAGAGATTTCACGCTCAAGCAGTGATATCACGGATGTATTCATGGTATCCGGTGTTGCCCCAGGATAGGTAACAGATATTGTCACACTGGGTGGTGCGACAGCGGGATATTGGGCTACCGGTAACTGGGGGATAGCAAGAACGCCACCAAGTATAATAAATAGTGCGATAACCCAAGCAAAGACGGGGCGTTCAATAAAAAAACGGGACATATAACACCATCCAAATTAATTATAAAGTGGTTATGGATTAATGTGACTGCAAAGCATAAAATGCTATAGTATGTTGAATCAAACTACGGTTCACTTTCCCGCCTTATATACACAGTTCCATACGTCAAAAGCATCATGTAATAATAAGGGGGAGCTCATTGTCCAACTTACTCTGATTCTGTATTGACACGTCTACCAATATCCTTGAGTTCGGAATACTTCTCCAGCAATCGAGGTCCATCATCCAGGCTTGTGGCAAACATCCATAAGTAAGTCATTACCGAATAAATATGACCGGCATTGATGTTCACTGAATTGGACATCCATATAATCGTCAGGCTAAACAGCATGGCGACAAGACCACCGACCGACAAATACCCCAACGCTTCACGATCAGAAAGTCTTATGCGCAGCTTGGCAAGCGTTGAATAATGCCGGTTCAAAGATAACGTTGAAGCTTTGTTAACAAAGTCGACCTCTTTTTCAAGGCGATTGTTCAGTTTGTTATAAAGCACCTCATTTTTCCTGGTAAATCCGGACAGAAAACAAGCCAGGAATACCAAGATGGCCAAACATGAAATCCCTGCCCAGAATTCGATGATCAACAACATTACCGCTGCACCTATCATCGAGGAAAGTGATGTAATGAGCGTAGGTAAGTGCAACTCAAAGAAATCGACAAATTCTCTGGACAGTGTCACCCGGGCTGCAACGGTAGAGTGGTTAAGATTATTTCTGCGTTGCGCCATAACAACAGAAACCGCCAGAGCAGCATAAATCTTGGCAAAAGTGCGGGTGTCCACGCTTCTACGTGCAGCTCCCAGACACCAGATAAATAAGATCATCAATCCGTAAAGCACAGCATTCAGCGTCTGCCCGGCCATGATGGCATTGATGGCAATACCAGCCAAAATCGGGTACAGAAGATAGGTCAGGTTTTCGGCAACAACCAGAAAAAAGGTGAAGAACAGCTTTCTCTTGTTTCTTTTTGCCAGTAATTTCAATGTATTGCTTGCACTTCCGACTGGCTTTTGGGCTGCGATATTATGACTGCTCATGACGTTTTTTTCTGTTAAAATTAAAAATTGAGCAACCGCTCAACACATGAGTGCATGCTATTTGAGCGCTTGCTCAAAGTCAATGGGAGAGGTTAAATGAAAGCTAAATCAGAGCTCATGAGAGAAAAAATATTGAATGGTGTCGTCGAGCTATTTATCGAAAAGGGCATCGAAAACGTCACTACGCGTGAGCTTACTGAGCATATTGGTGTCTCCAGAAGCCATATTTACCATTACTTTAAAGATTGGCAATCGTTGAGCATCGAAGCCGTTGCTAATTTCATGCGCAGCGAATTGGCAGAGTTTCGCACTATCATCACACCGCTACCTGCTATTCAGAAACTTCAAGAGTTCATTCATGGCATGATCTCAGAAGAACCTGACCCTACCAGAAAACTATATGGCTCGTTATGGTTACTTTCCACCCACAACGGAGCTTATGCCGAACAGATGCAATTCTTTTTAGATGAATGGCACAAGGTATTAACTTATATCATTGACTCCGGTATAGAGGAGGGCGTTTTTCAGCGAGTCGATGTACACCGTACAGCACGACAACTGGATGCAATGCTATTTGGCTACAGCGAACATTTGTTTACTTTGCCCTCTTCAGCTGCGTTATTACAGGCAAAAGAGGATATTGAAAGTTTTATAGAGATGAATTTACTCAGCGATAATATTAATGTTATATAAAGAAACTGGCGGCAGTTATTATTGAATAGTGTCGCCAGGTCTTGATTTTTTATTTTCATTAAAATCAATAATGAGATGATCATTATTTCAAAGCATCAAGGATCTGCCTAAAGTTAACACGTTGCACCATTGCTTTTTATACTCCCATCGTGGATCTTCCATGCCTAACGAGTAGATTGTCTTAATATTTTTCTCTTTACCTATCTTTTTCGCCAACTCTATATTTTTATACATGAGAAGACTCCCCACACTATACTGGGCAAAGGCTTGATCAACACCGCCATTATGGCAGTCAAAAAAAATCCACTCTCTGCATTCGGCCTTAAATACAAGGTCATATGCGCAGGGCACCCCGTTAATCAACAGTACATGGCCAAACACCAGATGGCGTAACTCACTAAAGACGTCTAATAGAATTTCCTCTGAATAACATTCTAGTTTTTTACCCCATCTTTTTTTAAATAAAGAAATATAAATCTCTGTTAACGCCTTGTCAGAAAATTTATCAATAGATAAACATTCCCCTCCGTTATTAATGAAGCATTCATATTCGGCTCGTCTTTTTCTATGGGTTTTCTTAGAAAAGTCATCCTTGACTACACAGGTTTTCCTTTTTAATTTCTGCCAATGAATACAATTGGAGAAATCCCCTTTATGGTGATGAGATAGCTGTTTTGTCTTAAATGGCATTAAGATTTTCCCACTACCCTTCTTAAATGGGATGATGATATCATCAAAAAAAATAGGGTAATTATTATTCTTAAGAGAAAGCTCATTATTTAGTGAAAAAGCAGCAGCTATAATATCACCTTTCCGTTTGTAAACATAAAAATCAGGGGGAGCAAGACGCTTACTCAAAAAGTCAACCACATCGGGATGCGTACACACACTCCCGCCGAAAAGAGTGTATGCATAACCATACTCTTCCCTAGTGGATTTTTCCCAGCCTAAAATACGTGCTTTCATATCGGACTTACCGCTATCAAAAAATAAAATGTAACAAAATGAATTAAAACGGTAGTCAAACGAACGAGTAAAAGTGGTGGAACCTTGTAATTTCATAATGAAATCATATGGTTGAATCGTGACATTCAAGGTGCGCAACAAAATATAAAGCTTGTAGTAGTGTAATCGGGTATTCCATGAATTACAAAATAATCATTATCATAGCAATGAGCGTTTAAGAATTGCTAGACCTTTTTTTATAAATGGCCATATTTTCTGCAATGGTAAGGCTTTATAAGAAATTAGATAAGTAACTATTTGGCTTGTTAATCGAGGGTGCTATCGCGAGAGAATTAATGTTTTTTTCAAAAATAACTTCCTAACCTGGTCCCGTTCTTATTTTTTTGTTCAATCAATAAGTCTCTTACCTAAACATCATCATGAAGAAACCAAATGATATACCTTAAACTTTGTGGATGAGGCCACATCATCCTATTTAGGCTTTCGCGTTCGATGCATCTTGCAGTGGACGACAAATCACGGTCATAGCCGCAGCGCTGCACAAGGGAAACAGTGCCAACAGCAGCCAGGGATAGATGGCCTGCGTTGAAGGCACCAGCGCCTCATCCAGCAACGGGCCAAGCAACAAATTACCGGCCAGCACCGCAAAGCCCCCGGCGGTGGCTAACGCACCATAGTGCGCGCCAAGCGTCGACTCATCGGCGAATCGCGGGATCAGATCTTTAGCCGATGGCACCAGCAACATCTGCCCCAACGTTAAAAGTGTGACCAGACATGCCGAAGGTATTAACCGCAGCCAGCCTGCTAGCGGCGGTGTCGCGGCGAACATGGCCACACTCCCAAAAGCGGCAGACAGCAGCAAAAAACCCACCGGTAAGATTTTGATCGCTCCCACTCGCCGTGCGAAACGTGCCAGCGGAAGCTGGAGAGCAATGATCAGAACGGAAGCCAGCATAAAAAGTGGGCCGAGATCTTTTTCGCTGCCGCCCGAACGCTGAATCTCAACCGGTAGCGCCAGATAAAGCTGGTTGTAGCTTAAAAGCCACGAACTGTAAGCGGTGATAAAGGCGACGAAACGCGGCTGACGGAATGTCGTCCACCAGGGCAATATTTTTAGCGCCCGCGCGCTGTGATGAGCGGCAGGAAGGCAGAAGTACAGCACCAACAAAGCGACGACGAACACCCCCGCCCCAGCAAACGCCACCTGGCGGAAGCCGAGCTCGGTCAGCAGCGCGCCGGCAACTGGGCCCAACACGGCACCGAGTTCGCCGCACACGGCGAAAAGTGCAAACCACTCAGCGCGGCTGCGCTTTCCGTTTAACTCGCTGTACGTACCCGCTTTAGCCAGTAGCGCTTCAATCGATGGAGAGAACAGTGCGCCGCCGATGCCGGTAAGACACGCCCCCAGAATGATGGGCCACAGGGACTGCCCAAAC
>NZ_PYTW01000015.1:0-53405 GCF_003028435.1 Serratia sp. Nf2
ATTTGCCTGGCGGCAATAGCGCGGTGGTCCCACCTGACCCCATGCCGAACTCAGAAGTGAAACGCCGTAGCGCCGATGGTAGTGTGGGGTCTCCCCATGCGAGAGTAGGACACTGCCAGGCATCAAACCAAGCCGAAAGCCCTGAACTGACGTTCAGGGCTTTTTGCTATGCGTAAAATGAAAAATCCCCGTTGTAATCCGCTTCAGCTTTCATCGTACGGTTTAATATTCATCACAAAATCCGCGCATTGTTCCTCCAAACGCCAGATATTCTTCGTCCGCTATTAAGTTTGGCTGTTAACTTACAAATAACAATAAAGTAACATCTGGCGGCAGGACGCCGAATTTCATCATTGCTATGGCTCGGAGAAAACATCATGACAGAAACAACCTCGGCTCTTGGGGATGAGCACGGCGTCGAGCAGGGAGCGCTGGATAACAAGAAGCGCATTTTTGCCATCGTCGGGGCTTCATCAGGCAATCTGGTGGAGTGGTTTGATTTTTACGTTTACTCCTTCTGTTCCATTTACTTTGCCGCCTCGTTCTTTCCGGCGGGCAACAGCACCACGCAGCTGTTGCAAACCGCTGGGGTGTTCGCCGCCGGCTTCTTTATGCGACCTATCGGCGGTTGGTTATTCGGCTACATCGCTGACAAGCATGGCCGAAAAAACTCAATGCTGATTTCGGTCTGCATGATGTGCGCCGGGTCGCTGGTGATCGCCTGCCTGCCGACGTATGAATCGATCGGCAGCTGGGCACCGGCGCTGCTGCTGATTGCCCGCCTGTTCCAAGGGCTGTCGGTGGGAGGTGAATATGGCACCAGCGCCACCTACATGAGCGAGGTGGCAATCAAGGGGCGGCGCGGCTTTTACGCGTCGTTCCAGTACGTAACGCTGATCGGCGGGCAACTGCTGGCGCTGCTGGTCTTGGTGATCTTGCAGCAGATATTGTCCGGTGAAGAGCTAAAGGCCTGGGGATGGCGTATCCCGTTTGCGCTCGGTGCGCTGTTGGCGGTGGTGGCGCTGTACCTGCGCCGTTCGCTGAATGAAACCTCTGATGCGAAGACGCGTAACCACAAAGATGCCGGTTCGCTGACGGGGCTGTGGAAAAACCGCAAAGCGTTTGTGATGGTGCTGGGCTTTACCGCCGCCGGTTCGCTGACCTTCTACACCTTCACCACCTATATGCAGAAATATCTGGTGAACACCGCCGGTATGGACGCCAAGCTGGCCAGCGCCATCATGACCGTCGCGCTGTTCGTCTTTATGCTGCTGCAGCCGGCGGTCGGCGCGTTCTCGGATAAAATCGGCCGTCGCAGCTCGATGCTGATCTTCTCGGCATTGGCCACCGTACTGACGGTGCCGATCCTGTTTGCCTTGAAAGGGGTAACCAATCCCTTTATGGCGTTCGGTCTGATCGTGCTGGCGTTGTTCGTCGTCAGCTTTTACACCGCGATCAGCGGGTTGCTTAAAGCCGAGATGTTCCCGCCAGAGGTGCGTGCGTTAGGGGTGGGCTTGTCTTATGCGGTAGCGAATGCCCTGTTCGGCGGCTCGGCGGAATATGTCGCGTTGTCGCTTAAATCGTTCGGCGTGGAAAATGCCTTCTTCTGGTATGTTTCCGGCATGTGCCTGCTGGCGCTATTGGTCTCGCTCCGGCTGCATCGTAAAGGCAAGGAGATACAGCTGTAATAAAAACCCCGGCTTTGGCCGGGGTCAGAGTAGTGTTTACAGGATACGGCTAATCAGCCGATCGATGCGGATACGCCGCAGACGGCGAATCAGCTTACGCACCTTGATCGGGTATTGCTGAATGCTTTGCAGCTCCTGATAGTGACCGACCACGGTGGTGTGAGTGCGGATGCATTCCAGCTCTTTTTGCCGCTGCTCGCGCATTTCCTGCTTGGGATCGTGGATCAGAATGGCATTTTCCAGATCCAGCCGCCAGGCGCGCGGGTTAAGGTTATTACCGGTAATCAGCTGCCACTCTTCGTCTACCCACATGCCTTTCAGGTGATAGCTGTTATCGCCATCCTTCCACAGACGCACGATCAGCTGCCCGGTGTCGATATAGCGCTGCAAGCGGCTCAGAAAGCGGCGCAGGTTGATCTCGTACAGGTAGGGCAGCGCGCCGATGATTTTGAACGGCTGGTCTTCCGGAATATAGAAGTCGTTGGCGGTCTTGTCGCCGACGATGATCTCCACCTGTTTGCCCTGGCGCAACAGATAAATGATGTTGCGCACCAGCAGCGCCGGCAGATTGAAATAGGGGGTACACAGCGTCAGTTTCTGGTCGGCGCACGACATCAGGTGGTGAATGGTTTTATTCAGCACGCTTTGCTTGCCAAGCCCAACCAGCGGCGTCACCGCCAACTCATCGTTGCCGGCCTTGCCACGGAAGTGGTAACCGGCGCGGCGCAGGGCGAAACGGAACAGACGGGTCTCGTTTTTGATCTCCGGGCTTTTCGGCCGATCGCTGCGATCGAGGCGCTGTACGGCGCCGGCGGTGAGCAGATGCTGCTTGATGTAATCGATCAGGGTATCGGCCAACACCTCGTTGGTGATCAGCTGGTAGCGATCGTAACGGTATTTCTCATGCTGATGCAGATAAACGTCATTGATGCTGGCGCCGCTGTAGATCACGGTATCGTCGACCACAAAGCCCTTCAGGTGCAGTACGCCCAGCGCTTCGCGGGTATTGACCGGCACACCGTAGATCGGCACCGACTGCTCGGGATGTTGGCCGGCCATGGCGCAGTACCAGTCGGCATTGGTATTGGCGGCGGCGGCACCGATGCGCCCGCGCTGTGCGCGATGCCAGTCGACCAGCACGCAGATTTCCAGCTCGGGCCGCCGCTGCTTGGCCTGATACAGCGCGTTGAGGATCTCGCGCCCGGCGTCGTCATGCTCCAGATATAGAGCCACCAGATAGATGCGTTGGGTGGCGTTGGCGATGGCGTCCAGCAGCGTGGTGCGAAAATCGGACGGCGCGTACAACGTACGAACATCAGCAACCGTCTGGGGGAGTTTGGGCAGTTGTGCAAGGTGTTGTTGATGTTTGCTACGTTTAAATTTTGACAACATCACAGTGCGTTTCTTCTCTCATGATTGATGGCCGGAACGCCACAGGCTTAAAAAAAATAAACCGAATAATCGGGCGATAATACCATTAGTTGCCTCGATTGTGCGTATGTTTTGGCGTTAAGTGGTGGATTCGTAGCGCATTGCGACGCAGGTCACTGCGCGTCGGCGGCCTGCAGCGGCAACGTCAGATTGACGATGCCGTCCTCAAGCTGCACCTCGATGCCAAAGCCCAGCCGCTGCGCCAGTGCGATCATGCCGCGGTTATTCGGCATGGTGATGCCGCTCAGGCGGGTCAGGCCATGAGCGCGCGCATAGGCGATCATTTTCTCCAGCAGCTGCCGGCCCAAGCCCACGCCTTTCAGATCGGAACGCACCAGCACGGCGAATTCGGCGTCGGTGTTGTCCGGATCGGACAGCGCGCGGGTCACGCCGATGATCTCGTCTGCGCGCACCGCCACAAAGGCCATTTCTCGATCGTAGTCGATCTGCGTCATGTTGGCCAAATCGTCATGGGTAAACTCGTTGATCTCGCTGAAGTAGCGATAATAGAGGTCTTCCTTGGTCACCCGGTCAATGAAATGCTTCAGCGCCGGTTCGTCTTCCGGCAGGATCGGGCGGAACAGGCACTGGCTGCCGTCTTTCAACGCGATGGTCTCTTCCAGCTCATGCGGATAAGGGCGGATCGCCAACCGCGCCTGCGGATCGCCGCTGAACGGCGCGAGCTGCATCGAAACGTCCAGCAGGGTAAATTCGCTGCCGGAGGCCAGCACCGGGTGAATATCCAGCCGGGCGATTTCCGGGCAGTCGAGGATCAGGTTGGAGACCTGCACCAGCAGGCGACTCAGCCCAGGGATATCCAAAGGCCGCAGCGCGCTGCGCCCGCGGATCTTGCCGCCTTTCACCGCCTGCAGCACCAGATAACGCGCCAGCGCCATGTTCAGCGGCGGCAGCGCGACCGCCACCTGATTTTCCTGGCGCCACTCTACGCCGCCTTCGCCCAGCATGATCAGCGGGCCGAAAATCGCATCCTGCTCTACCGCGATGCGCAGCTCCTGGGCGCCGGCGCGGTTGGCCATGCTCTGCACCAACAGGCCATGGATGCGTGCCTGGGGGTAGGTGCGCTTCACGCGGTCGAGGATCGCCTCCGCCGCGCGCTGCACTTCGGTCGCGGTGCGCAGGTAGAGCATGACTCCCTGAACTTCCGATTTGTGCGGGATATCCGGCGAACGCAACTTCAGCGCCACCGGATAGCCGATCTGTTCGGCAATGTGTACCGCTTCGGCGCTGTCCTCGGCAATCCAGGTCGGCAGGGTGCTCAGATCGTAGGCCTGCAGGATGGATTGCACCTCGTGGGTATCCAACTGGGTGGCGCCTTCGGCCAGCGCCTGATGGATAAGGCGGTGGGCGTCGGCGGTGTTGGCGGTCAGGCCGACCGGCAGCGCCGGCGTCTCTTTCAGCTGCTTCTGGTTGCGGCGATATTCCACCATATGCATAAAGGCAGTCACCGCGCCTTCCGGCGTGCGGTAGGTGGGAATGGCGGCTTCGGTAAACAGCCTGCGCGCCTCTTGTGAAGAGTATTCGCCGCACCAGTTGGTCAGCAATGTGATGCGCTTGCCGCGCGCATGGTGATGCAGCGCGTCGATCAGCCTTTCCGCTGTGGCGGTGCCCGGCGCCGCCGCGCTCGGCGCGTGGATTAACAGCAGCGCGTCATAGTCGTGGCTGTCGAGTAGCGCTTCGATAGCCGCCAGGAAGCGCTGCGGCGTGGCGTCGTCGCGCAGATCGAGCGGGTTGCCGGCGCGAATGAAATCCGGCAGCGCGTCGCTCAATGTCGCCAGGCTCTCATCGCTCAGCGTGGCCAGCTTGCCGTTGCGTCCGAGCAGTTCATCCAGCGCCATCGCCGCCGGCGCCGCCCCGTTGCTGACGATCATCAGCCGCTCGCCGCGCAGCGGATGCATATGGCTGAGGGTTTCCACCGCCGAGAACAGCTCATGGGTATCCTGGACGCGCAGCAGGCCGGCGCGCTGGATGGCGGCGTCATAGGCGGCGTCCAGCCCCAGTTGGCTGTTGAGCAGCAGCTGCGCCTGTTGGCTGCGGCCACTTTTGATCACCAGAATGGGCTTGTTGCGAGAGGCGCTGCGCGAGGCGGAGAGAAAGCGCCGTGCGTCGCTGATGTTTTCCAGATACAGCAGGATGGCGCTGGTTTTACTGTCGCGGGCCAAAAAGTCGAGCAGGTCGTCGACGTCGATGTCCAGGCTGTCACCCAGCGCGATGAAGTAGGAGAAACCGACTTCGCGCTGCTGCGCCCAGTCGAGAATGGTGTTGGCCACGGCGGCGGACTGCGAGATAAACGCCAGTTTTCCCTTTTGGATCGGCACCGGCGAGAAGCTGGCGTTGATGCCCTGCCACGGCGCCAGCAGCCCCAGACTGTTGGGGCCTAACAGCCGCATGGCATAGCGCTGCGCGCAGGCCTTCAGCTCGGCGAACTGTTCCGGCGGCGAAGAGAGCACAATGGCGGTTTTGCAGCCGCGTTGGCCCAGCGCTTCAATCAGCGCCAGATTGCGTTTGGCGTGGGTGCAGATGATCGCCAGATCCGGCGTCAGCGGCAGACTGCCGACGTCGGGGTAGGCCATCACGCCGCATACCGCCTTGTAGCGCGGCGTGACCGGCAAGATGGGCCCGCCGAAACCGCCGGCCAGCAGGTTGCTCATCATCAGGTTACCGGCGCGGCCGGGCTGCTGCGAAGCGCCCAGAACGGCGATCGATTTGGGACGTAGTAGCGCTTCTAACCCTCGCTGGCTCATGCACGGCTCCTTTTGGCAACGTTACGCCTGATTTTAGGCGCTTTATGGCTACATTGCTGTGACCGGTGCCTCCGGCCGGGTCGGTTTTCCTGCCAGATACTGTTGACGGAAATAGCGGAAATGCTGATTCAATCCGTCGGCGGCCGGCAGATCGCCCGCCTGTTGCAGCAGGGCGGCGGCCACTTCCGCCGTGCAGTGTTGCTCGGCGCGGCTGGCTTCGCGCAGCTGGTAGTTCGATGCGGCGTCGACGTTGAGGGAAAACACCGGGAATTGATTGAGATACGGGCTTTTACGGAACATTTTGCGCGCTTCCGCCCAGGTGCCGTCCAGCATGATGAACAGCGGCGGTTTGCCGCCGGCGGGCAGCTCGCTGAACACCGGCCGTGCTGCGTCCGCGTAGGAGGCGGGGAACACCACGTAAGGCTGCCGCGTCGGATCGTTGATGGCCGCCAGCAGGGCGGGATCGATCTCGGTGCGCGACCAGAGGAACGCCTGGGTGTCCGGCAGGATATCGGCGATCAGGCGCCCGGTGTTGCTGGGTTTGAGCGGCTCGGCGCCGAACATGATCAGGCAGAAACGGCTGCCGGCCTGCTGCGGGCGAATGGTGTCGCACAGGCAGTTTTTATGCGGCAGCAGGCAACCCTGACAACGCGCCACCCGGCAACCGCGCGCCAGAAAAGGGCGGGTGGCGCGGTCTAAACGGAATTGGCGCAGGCGAAGTACGGCGTTGTCGGTCATAACGATCCTGGGGAAAAACCGCCATTGTAACGCAGAAAAAAGCCCGCCGGGAGGGGCGGGCTCGATCGGGGCGCGTTCGCGCGCGATGGCGGGATACGGCCTATACTTGCCGAATCACACTAACTCGTTGAGCCAATTGTCAAACGGCGCTTTCGGCATCGCGCCGTTGAGCATGTCGACCATCTTGCCCTGACGGAACACCATGATGGTCGGGATGCTGCGGATGCGGAAACGGGCGCTCAGTTCCGGCTCGGCTTCGGTGTTTACTTTCACGAAGCGCACTTTGCCGGCGCGCTCTTCGGCCACGTCTTCAAAGATCGGCGCAAAGCTGCGGCACGGGCCGCACCACGGCGCCCAGAAATCGACCACGACCGGCAGATCGTCCTGCAGCAACTGGTCCAGCGTGGCGGCGGTGGCATTGATCACTTCACCGTCGAAGAGCTCATGGCCGCAGCGGCCGCATTTCGCGTTGTCCGCCAAACGTTCTTCCGGCACGCGGTTGGTGGCATTGCAAGCTGCACAAACTGTATTCATGTTGACCTCGGGTACAGAGAAAGCATGGTCCCCGCAACGCAGTTGCGGAGATGTTTCTTTAATGCTGACAATTATCGGCAAAACCCGGCGCATGAACAATGAGGTTTGTTCAATGGATGTGATAGTTGGGAGCTTTTAGCGCAAGTTGGTGGCTTCGTGCACCAACATCAGGTAATCTTCGCGCCCTGCGCGTTGGTGGAGAAGACAATGAACGATTCATTTAGTGGCAAGAACGGTAAAGTCAAAGTGATGTACGTCCGCAATGACGACGACAACGGCGACGACCGCAACAAGAATAAACGTCCGGCCGGCAAAGGCCGTCCGGCTGACGGTGCGCGCTCGGGCCGCACCGGTCAAGACAAGGCGCGTGGCGGCAACGATCGCCGCGGCGCCGACTCCCGCCGCAGTGAAAGCGATCGTCCTCGCCGTCCGGCGCGCTCTGAAGATCGCGGTGGCAACGAGTCGCCGTGGAGAACCGTTTCGCGCGCGCCGAATGAAGAGCCGGCGTTCGATCACGGTGGTATCAGCGGCAAAAGCTTTATCGATCCGGAACAGCTGCGCCGTCAGCGCGCGGAAGAAACCCGCGTTTACGGTGAAAACGCCTGTCAGGCGCTGTTCGCAAGCCGCCCGGAAGCGATCGTGCGCGCCTGGTTCGTGCAGTCGGTCACCCCGCGTTTCCGCGAAGCGCTGCGCTGGATGGCGGCTAACCGCAAGGCTTACCACGTGGTGGATGAAGAAGAGCTGGCCAAGGCTTCCGGCACCGAGCATCACGGCGGCGTGTGCTTCCTGATCAAAAAGCGTCAGGGCCTGGATGCGCAGACCTACCTGAAAAGTGCACCGGCGACCGACTGCGTGCTGGCGCTGGAAGAAGTGGGTAACCCGCATAACCTGGGCGCTATCGTCCGTTCGTGCGCCCACTTTGGCGTCAACGGCGTGCTGCTGCAGGATCCGGCGCTGCTGGAATCCGGTGCGGCGGTGCGTACCGCAGAAGGCGGTGCAGAGCATATCAAGGCGATCAACGCCGATGATTTCCTGTCGGTGCTGGATACCTTCCGCAAGGCGGGTTACACCATCGTTACCACCTCGAGCCATAAAGGCACCGCGCTGGCGCAGGCCAAGCTGCCGGCCAAGATGGTGCTGGTGCTGGGCCAGGAACGTGACGGTCTGAGCGACAGCGCCTGGCAGCAGGGCGACATGAGCGTCTCGATCGGCGGCACCGGTAAAGTGGAAAGCCTGAACGTTTCCGTGGCGACCGGCATTCTGCTGGCGGACTGGTGGCGTCAGAATCAGGCGTAATCTGTTCTACGTCGGATAAAAAAACGGGCGCCTCAGGGCGCCCGTTTCGTTTATTGAAGCTTAGTGGGCGCCGCCGCCCCCACCGCCGCCAGAGCTGAATGGCGGTTTCGCCACCCATACCAGCACCAGCAGCACCAGGAACACCCCGGCCGACAGCCAGAAGATCTCGTTGGCGGAGATGATCAGGCCCTGCGCGGTGATCTCGTTGGCGATATACGCCGACGCCTGCTGCTTGCTCATGCCGAGCTGCTCCAGCTGCCGATACATCTCCTGCGACTGCGGGTTGTACGGATTGACGAACTCCGTGAGTTGCGAATGGTGCTGTGATTCGCGCTGCGTCCACAGGGTGGTGGTGATCGAGGTACCGATCGAACCCGCCAGCGTTCGCGTAAAGTTCGACAGGCTTGACGCCGCCGCCATGCGTTCCGGCGGCAGGCCGGACAGCGTGATGGTGGTCAACGGCATGAAGAAGCAGGCGATGGCAAAGCCCTGGACGAACTGCGGCCAGGCCGAAGCGCCGAAGTCCATGCCTGGCTCAAACGTATAGGCGCGCCAGTAGAAGCACACGGCATACATGATGAAGCTGAAGGTCACCAGCTTGCGCATGTCGAGCCGGTTGCCGAACTTACCGATGATCGGCGACAGCAGCACCGGGATCAGCCCGACCGGCGCCGACGCCAGCCCCGCCCAGGTGGCGGTATAGCCATACACCTCTTGCAACAGCTGCGGCAGCAGCACGATGGCGCCGAAGTACAGCATGTAGGCCAGGCTGATGCACAGGCAGCCGATGGTGAAGTTGCGCGACTTGAACAGCGACAGATCCACCACCGGATGGTCGTCCGTCAGCTCCCAGACCACCAGGAACAGCAACGCCACGACCGCCACGACGGTCAGGGTGATGATCTCGGTCGAGTTAAACCAGTCCAGCTCCTTGCCCTGATCGAGCATCACCTGCAGCGAACCGATGCCGACGATCAGCAGCACCAGGCCAACCGTATCGATCGGTTTGATCTCGGTTTTGGTTTCTCGCCCCTTCAGCGTCGCCATCGCCGCCATAATAACAAAGGCGCCGATCGGGATGTTGATGAAGAAGATCCAACCCCAATGGTAGTTGTCGCTGATGTAACCGCCGAGGATCGGCCCAAAGATCGGCGCGACGATAACGGTCATCGACCAGAGCGCCAGGGCCATCGCTCGCTTGGCGGGCGGGTAGTTGTTCAGCAACAGGCTCTGCGAGAGCGGGATCAACGGCCCGGCCACCACGCCCTGGATCACGCGGAAGAAGATCAGCATGCCGAGGCTGTTGGAGATGCCGCACAGCCAGGAGGCGATGACGAACAGCGCGGTGGACCAGAGGAACAGCCGCACTTCGCCGATGCGCTTCGCGAGCCAGCCGGTGATCGGGATCGAGATGGCGTTCGCCACGCCGAATGAGGTGATCACCCAGGTGCCCTGCGAGTTGGAAGACCCGAGGTTACCGGCAATGGTGGGGATCGCCACGTTGGCGATGGTGGAGTCCAGCACCTGCATGAAGGTCGCCATGGCGAGCGCGACCGTCATCCAGGCGAGCTGGGCGCCTTCAAGCGGTTTCTGTGGCAAGATGGCCTCCCGCGCGCTTAGCCGGCGTTCGCATGGATCACGTCGGCGATCAGCTGGTTAACCGGCGCCAGATTCAACGCCAGCGCGTCGCTCTGATACAGCGGTTTGTCTCGCACCACGTCGGCCAGCACGCGGCCATCCAGGTTGGCGGTGTCGACGGTCACCAGCGTAGAAAGACCGATGCGCAGCGGATGGTCGGCCACCTGCTTGGCGTCGAGCTCAATACGCACCGGCAGACGTTGCACTACCTTGATCCAGTTGCCGGTCGCGTTCTGGGCCGGCAGCAGCGAGAAGGCGCTGCCGGTGCCCATGTCGATACCAGCCACTTTGCCCTGATACACCACGTCGTCGCCGTAGACGTCGCTGACCACTGTCGCCGACTGGCCGATACGCATGTTGGCGATCTGGGTTTCCTTGAAGTTGGCGTCAACCCAGATATGATCGGCCGGCACCACCGCCATCAGCGGCGAACCGGCGGCGATCTGCGCGCCGACCTGCACGCTGCGGCGCGAGACATAGCCGGTAATGGGGCTGATCACTTTGGTTCGCTGCAGCGCCAGCCAGGCATCGCGCATCTGCGCGGCGGCCTGTTGGATCGCCGGCTGCTGTTCCAACGGGGTATTCAGCACCATCGCCTGGTTGGCGTTATATTGCTGCACCGCCACTTCCAGCGCGGCCTTGGCGCTGTCGACCGCATCGCGAGCGTGTTGCAGCTCTTCGCGGCCGATGGCGTCAACGCTGCCCAGCACCACGCGGCGTTTCAGATCGTTCTCGGCCTTGCTCAGATCGGTCTTGCGCAGGGCGATGTTGGCCTGATACTGCTTGCTGTTGATGATCAGCTGGTGGGTCTGACGCACGCTGTTGGCCAGGCCGGTCTTGGCGCGTTCAAACGCCTGCTCGGCATCGGTCGGATCGAGCGTCAGCAGCACGTCGCCCTGCTTGACGTAGTCGGTGTTGTCGAAATTGACGCTGTTCACGCTGCCGGACACCTGGGCCATGATCTGCACCTGGTTGCCGGAGACGTAGGCGTCGTCGGTTTCCTGGTGATGACGCAGCACCAGGAACCAATACACTAAGTAAGCCACCCCTATAACAATGAAAATAACCGTCAGCAACAGCAGCCAAAATTTACGCTGCTTCTTTTTGCCGCTCGGCTGCTGCGGGTTTTGGATTTCCGCGCTTGCGCTCATGGTGTTCTCCAAGCCTTATATTATTATGCTTTCGAATCCGCTGCGGCCGGGGCCTGATAGCCACCGCCCAGCGCACGGATCAGTCCTATCTTCGCCTGCAGTAAGTTGCTGCTGGCATTCAACTCCGCCTGTTGCTGCTGCAATAGCTGCGTCTGGCTGGTCAACAGATCGTCGCGCCCGATAATCCCTGCCTGGTAACGGGCGTTGGCGACCTGATACACCTGTTGCATCGACTGGGCCGCGGACGCCGCCTGCAGCTGCTGTTGCGCAGAGCTCTGCTGGATGGTGATGGCGTCGGCGGTTTCCTGTACCGCATTCAGGATGGTTTGGTTGTAGGATTCCACCGCTTCGTCATACAGCGCGGATTCCTCGCCCAGCTTGCTGCGCAGCGCCCCGGCGTGGAAGATCGGCAGCGAAATCGCCGGCATCACGTTCCAGGCCTGGCTGGCCGCTTCAAACAGATTCGGGCTGGTGCCACTGGTATTGGTGGTCATCAGGCCGGCGAAGGCTGAAATGGTCAGGCTGGGGTAAAACTCTTTACGCGCGGCGCTGACGCGCTGGCTGTAAGACTCCACCAGCTGGCGTTGCGCGGCGATGTCCGGGCGTTTACCCAACAGATCCGCCGTCAGCTCGCCCTGCGGCGCCATCAGGTTGTCTGCGGGCAACGGCACCTGACGCAGGTGCTGCATGGCGTTCGGCCCCTGGCCCGCCAGCGCGGCGAGCTGGTGTCTGAGCTGTTCGATCTGCGACTGCAGCTGCAGGATCTGCTGCTTGGCAACGTCGGACTGCGCCTGGGTTTGTTGCGGCACGTCGACGCCGGTCAGGCCGGCCTGATAGCGCTGTTGACGCAGTGCGGTCAGGCGTTCATTGTTGTTCACTTCCTGTTGCAGCAGTTTCTCGAGCGCCAGATTGCTCTGCAGCTGATAGTAGGCGGACGCCACCGAACTGGTCAGCGTCAGCGCCGCCTGTTCCTGCTCGGCGCGTGCGGCGTTGACCTGCGCCTTGGCGGCGTTCACTTGGTTACGGTATTTGCCCCACCAGTCGAACTCGTACGCCAGGTTCAACCCCAGCGAATTGGAGCTTTCGTAGATCGGCTTATGCGGATACCCCAACCCCATATTGACGTTTTGCGGCACGCGTTGGCGCTGGGTGCTGGCGTTCAGATCCAGATTCGGCCCGTTGGCGGCGCTGGCTTCACCCACCACGCTCTGCGCTTCGCGCACGCGGGCGGCGGCCTGCCGCAGGGTCGGCGAGCTTTGCAGCGTCTGCGTCATCAAGGCGTCCAGCTGCGGATCCTTGAGGGCGCGCCACCACTGCGGGCTGACGGCCAGCGAACTGACTTTCGGCTGAGCCAACTGCAGGCTCTGCGGATCCATCAGCGTGGATTGCGGGGCAATATTATCGGTCGAAGCACACCCGGCCAGCAGCAACACGGCGAACAGCGGGGTGAATCTCCAGTTAAATGGGGATCGCATAAGTAGGTACCTGAACAGAAATTGTGAATTAGGATAACTGTTCTGTGATTTCCATTTGATCCAGACGTGCCAGCAATTTGCGCGTCAGCTGTTCCAGCTGTTTTTGCTCATCGTCGGTCAGCGTGGACCACAGGAAATGCAGACATTGGTGCTGCGGTGGCAGCAGTTGACTGAGAAATTCTTCCCCCTGCGGCGTCAGATGCAGATGCAGGCAGCGGCGATCGTTGTCGCTTTCCCGGCGCTCGATCCAGCCGCGTTTCTCCAGCTCGTCGGCGATGCGGGTCGCATTGGTGCGCGAGGAGCCTAAGGCAGAGCTTAGCTCAGAAGGTTGGATGCTGTGGCTCTCCTGCGCATCCAGGGTAATCAGCGCCATAAACAGTGTTTCGTTAATCCCCTGCGCCTTCAGCATCTTGTTGCGATTTTCCAGCAGCTTGCCTTGCATGTGCATGCACAGGCGGGTCAGCAGGATTTCCTGATACGGGAAGTCTTTCTGCCGGGTGGCGCGGAAATTCAGCATTTGTTCTATGGGGGCAAACGAGCTTTCCATAATTTAGGGCCTCATTAATTTCGTTCGAGATAGTAACGACGGTGACTAATAATGTAAATGTTCAGTCGTGCGGATAATTTAGCAATTCGTGTCATTTGTCAGAGTTTGTAAAGATGTGGCGCCTGAAAACGCCAAAGCGAAGCCAAACGATCGGGAGCGGCGTCAGCCCGGACCGAAAAGCATTAACAGCTTTAATGTGACGCCAAAGGCCGTCGCGCCGAGCAGCGTCGACAGAATGATGCTTTTGCTGCGGTAGAAGCACAGCGCCAGCGCGGCGAACCCCGCCAATGTGGGCAGCAGCTTGTCCGGTTCGCGCATCACCACCGGCGTGCTGGAGACCACCAGCAGGGCGCAGATCGAGGCGATGCCGATGCTGTCGAGCAACAGAGCGGCTTTACCGCGTTTGAGGCCGGGCTGGGCGCGTGCCGGCGCCAGCCGCAGTGGCAGATAACGGAACAGGTAATTGGCGCAGCCCACCACCAGGCCGATCACCAGCACATCAGTGTTCATGGTTGGCTTCCGCAGGGGCGGGCTGGAACAGGGCGGCGATGCAGCCGGCGGCGATGCCGGCCAAAATGGCGACCGGAATGGAGAACAGCACCACGCCGAGCAGCGCGCCGGCCAGCGCGGCGGCGATAGTCAGACTCTGCGGGCGCCGGAAGGCGGCCAGCAGGAAACTGAGAAACAGCGCCGGCAGCATGAAGGCCAGCGAGGCTTCGATCACCGGGAACTGCTCCAGCGGGCCGTTGCCGAACAGCGCGCCGAGCGCGGTGCCGGCCACCCAGGAAAGCCAGGAACAGAGCGCGATGCCCAGCATCCAGTTTTCGCTCCAGCTGCGGTTATTGCGCATCAGCCTGGCGGTAGCGGCGGCGAAGACCTCATCGGTCAGGCCAAAGGCCCATATCGCCGTTTTACCGGGCGACATGCGCGAGACGATGCGGTGACGCAGAGCCGGGCCGTACAGCAGGTGGCGCACGTCCATCGCCATCACCGTCAACGCGGAGACCCACAGCGACATTCCGGCGCTCAGCAGGGCGGTGATCACGAACTGGCTGGCGCCGGCGTAGATGATGCAGGAGAAGAAAATGCTTTCCAGCGGGGAAAAGCCCAGTTTGACGGCGCTGAGGCCGAAGGCGAACGCCACCGGGACATACCCGATGACGATCGGCAAACTGTCGACGACGCCGTTGGCGAAGGTGGCGCTGACGGCGGGCGGATTGAGGCTGTCTGCAGCTTGGCTTTGCATGGTTGTGGGTCGCAGGGTAGATAGGACTTCAATAGTTTATGCCCAGAACATTACCAGAGAGTAAGTAATGTTTATACCCTGCACCGCTAATAAATTTCTTAAGTGACTATTTGCACGATAATCAGATTGTCGCCGGCCCCTGCGGATCGTGGTGCTTGCCGAGCCACCAGGTCAGCAGGTTGAGCAGGCATAACACCCCGCCGGCGGCGGCCACGCCGTACCAGCCGGCATGCTGATAGGCCGAGGCGGAGAGCAGTGAACCGAGGGCGCCGCCGATAAAGTAGCTGGTCATGTAGCCGGCGGTCAGGCGGTTGCGTGCGTCCGGCATGATGCGGTACATCACGCTCTGGTTGGTGACGTGTACCGCCTGCACCGCCAGATCGAGGATCAGGATGCCGGCGATCAGCGCCCACAGCGATTGTTTGGCGAACGCGATAGGTATCCAGGACAGCAGCAGCAGCACCAGGCCGACGGTGGTGGTCAATCCGGCTTTGCCCTTGTCCGCCAGATGCCCGGCGCGCGAAGCGGCCAGCGCCCCGGCGGCGCCCACCAGGCCGAACAGCCCGATCACCCCCTCGGAATAGTTGAACGGCGGCGCGGCGAGCAGAAAGGCCATGGAGGTCCAGAGCACGCTGAAGTTGGCGAACGACAGGGCGCCGAGGATGGCGCGGGTGCGCAGCAGCGGCGTGCGGCAGAACAGGCTGAAGATCGAGGCCAGCAGCTGCGGGTAGTTCAGCCCGGAGTGTTGCTTATAGCGCGGCAGCGCGCGCCACAGGATCAGCGCCATCAGGATCATCAGCACGCTGGCGACCCAGTAGATGGTGCGCCAGCCGCCGAACGATGCCAGCGCGCCCGCGACGGTGCGCGCCAGCAGGATGCCGAGCAGCAGGCCGCTCATGATGATGCCGACGGTCTTGCCGCGCTTTTCCGGGTGGGCCAGCGTGGCGGCCAGCGGCACCAGAATCTGCGCCACCACCGAGAACAGCCCGGTGAGCGCGGTGCCGAGGATCATCATCGGTAGGGTGGCGGAGGTGGCGGTGATCAGCATGCCCCCGGCAGCCAGCAGCGTCATGAACACGATCAGCCCGCGGCGCTCGAACATATCGCCGAGCGGCACCAACAGCAGCAGCCCGGTGGCGTAACCCAGCTGCGCGGCGGTAACGATAAAGCCGGCCTGATTGACCGACAGGTTGAAGCCGGTGGCGATGGTTTCCAGCAGCGGCTGTGCGTAATAGTTGCTGGCGACCGCCAGGCCGGTAGCGATGGCGATCAGCACGGTCAGCGCCGGGCTGAGGCCCGGGTGGGCGTTTTGTTGACTCATGGTTTTTTCATCACGGGAATAAGATGGCGCGCAGTATCCGGCAACGCAGGCCGGGAAACCAATGTATAATTTTCATTTTATTTATCTCATTTCAAGATAGATGCCATGAACCTGAAACAGATCCGCTATGCGCTGGCGGTGGCGGAAGAGCTGAACTTTACCCGGGCGGCGCAGCGCTGCCATACGGTGCAGTCGGCGCTCAGCCACCAGATCGCCAAACTGGAAGAAGAGCTGGGCTGTACGCTGTTTGAACGCACTTCGCGTCGGGTGAGGTTGACCCCCGCCGGCCAGGCTTTTGTCGCCCCTGCGCAGCGCCTGCTGGCGGCGCAGCAGGCGCTGGTGGAGGAGGTGGCGGCGGCCGATGGCGCGGTGTCCGGCACCCTGACCATCGGCACCATTTCAACGATAAACGTGATGGCTCTGACCGAAAGGCTCGACAAGTTTCACCGCCACTATCCGGCGGTCAATATCCGCCTGTACGTCGGCATGAGCGAAGCGCTGTTGGAAGACGTGCGCCAGCAAAAATGCGATATGGCGTTCGTCGGCATCTGGCCGGGCGATGCTGATCTGTTGCCGATGTCGCACCGGCAGTTGGCCGATGAGCCGCTGGTGGCGTTGGTGGCGCCGCAGCATCCGCTGGCCGGCCGCGAGCGGGTGAACCTGCAGGCGCTGGCGGAAGTGCCGCTGGTGGATTTCTACAGCGGCACCGGCGCGCGGCGCCAAACCGATCGCGCCTTTCAGGCGGCGGGCATCCGTCGGCACGTCAGTTTTGAAATCGATCATATCGAATGGCTGGAGAATTTGGTGCGACGGGGGCTGGCGGCGGGCATCGTACCGATCTCGACCGCGCAACGCTTAAGCGCGCTGGTGTCGATTCCGATTGAAGACGGGCCGCGGCGCCAGGTGTATTGCATTTGGCCGCAGCCCATGTCGACTATCGCCGAGCGCTTTTTGCATTTCAGCGGCATCGATATGGCGGGGTAGGGGCGCGGCACAGGCGGCGCCCCTGAACGGTTACGGCTTCGCCGCTTCGGCGGCGGTTTTCACCCAGCCGTCGAAGGTGGCCTGGTGCGCCTTGATCCAGCCGTTGACGTGGTTCTGGATGTCAGCTTCCGAAGCCTGGCCTTCATGCATGCGCAGGTTTTGCGCGTTGATGTCGGCGATCGGCAGCTTCATGATGGCGAACAGCTTGGCGGCTGCCGGATTGGCTTCGGCCCACTGCTTGTTGGCGGCGATACGCATGGTGTTGACCGGGAAGCCGTAGTTGGCGCCGTTAGGCAGCTTGGTGTCGACGTTCTTTTGCTCGCCCGGCAGGGAGGAGAACGGCACCTGCAGCCAGACCACGTCGCGCCCCGGCACCATCACATCGCTGACCCAGTACGGCGTCCAGGTATAATACAGCACCGGTTTGCCCTCTTTGTAGCGGGTGATGGTGTCAGCGATCATCGCCGCGTAGTTGCCCTGGTTGTGTTCGACGGTATTGCTCAGGCCGTAGGCCTTGATGTGGTGGTTAATTACCGCTTCGCAGCCCCAGCCCGGGGTGCAGCCGGTCAGATCGGCCTTGCCGTCGCCGTTGGTATCGAACAGCTTGGCGATCTTGGGATCCTTGAGCTGCTCGACGTTGGTGATGTGATATTGCTCGGCGGTTTTCTTGTCGATCAGGTAGCCCTGTGCGGCGCCGTTGACGTAGACGCCTTCGCGATAGAACTTGGCGTCGCCGCCGGCGGCCTTGTACTGATCGGCATGCAGCGGATCCCAGTTGACCGCGATGAAGGTCGCGTCGCCGGAGGCGATCGAGGTGTAGGCGACGTTGTAATCCACTTCACGCGGTTCCTTCACGTCGTAACCCAATTTTTCCAGCGCCTTGCTGACCAGCAGCGTCTGGAAGGTCTCTTCGGAAATGGTGCTTTGCACCGGCTGTACCGCGATCCCCTTGCCGGGTAAATCTGCCGCGCTCACGCTCTGTGAGCCAATCAGCGTCGTCAGGGCGAGAGCCCAGATGCCCGTAGTGCGCATAGTGTTTCCCCTTTTTTCGATGTGGTGTGTCATAGCCCGCCGGGGCCGCAGCCGCCGGCGGGAAAAGCGTCAGGCTTGTTTGATGAACGGGCGAGTCAGCAGCCCGATGGGGCCGCGGCGATACCAGCGGCCGATGCCTTTGCTGCGGCGATCGCGCCCCAACGATTGGGTGAGGCGATCGAGAATGATCGCCAGGATCACGATGCCGACGCCGCCGACGGCGGCCAGGCCCATGTCCAGCCGGCCGATGCCGCGCAGTACCATCTGCCCCAGTCCGCCGACGGCGATCATCGAGGCAATGACGACCATCGACAGCGCCAACATCAGCGTCTGGTTCACGCCGGCCATGATGGTCGGCATCGCCAGCGGCAGCTGCACCTTGAACAGTAGCTGACGCGGGCTGGCGCCGAAGGATTCGGCGGCCTCGATCAGATCCTCCGGCACCTGCTTGATGCCCAGAATGGTCAGGCGCACGATCGGCGGCAGCGCGAAGATGATGGTGACCACCACGCCCGGCACGTTGCCGATGCCGAACAGCATGACGATTGGCACCAGGTAGACGAAGGCCGGGGTGGTCTGCATGGCGTCGAGCAGCGGTCTTATCACCTTGGCGGCGTGTTTGCTGCGCGCCAGCCAGATGCCGAGCGGCAGGCCGATAAGAATGCAGAAGAACAGCGCAGTCAGCACCAGCGCCAGCGTGACCATCGCCTGCGACCAGGCGCCGATGGCGCCGATGGCGACCAGTGAGAGCAGCGTGGCGGCGCCCATGCCGAGGCCCGAGACCTGCCAGGCGAGCAGCGAGAACACCAGAATGGCGATCGGCGCCGGCATGCCCAGCAGCAATTGCTGGAAGCCGCTCAGGATCATGTCCACCGGCACGCGGATGCCCTGGAACAGCGGGCGGAAGTGCAGCACCAGCCAGTCGATGCCCTGCGTGACCCAGGTATCGAACGGCACCCAGGCTTTGTGGAACGGATCGAGCAGGCTGAAGTGTTCCGGCTGAGCCGGGGCGCTGCTGAGCCAATCGGCGCCTGACGCGGCGGCGTCATGGGCGGCCGGCGGCGGCGCGCTGGACCAGGCGTCGCCGGCGTTGGCGGCGGCATCGTTTGCGGGTGCGGCGCCGGTATCGGCCGGTGCGGTAGCCCAGGGATCTTGGGTTTGCGTAGTATCACTCATTGGCGGAGCCCTCCTTGTCCAACGCCTGCAGCAGCATGGCCTTGGAGATGATGCCGAGATAGTTATGTTCTTCGCACACCACCGGCACCGCGCACGGCGCCTGGGCGACCAGGGAAATCAGATCGCTGAGCGGCGTGTCGGCCGGCACGGCAGCGGGGGCCTCGAGCAGGGCATCGTCCAGCGTTTGATTGGCGGACAGCGCCTTTTTCAGCGACTCTATCGACACTACGCCGATAAATTTCTTTCCGCGTTCAACAACATAACCATAATCACGGTCCTCATCGCGCAGCAGCTGCAGCGCCGATCGGGGGCCAAAGCCGGGGGTTTTGCGGATCAGCGTCACCGGGCGCCGTTGGGCGATATCCTTGGCGCTGAATACATGACTGATGTCCACGCCGCGGAAGAAGGTGCGTACATAATCGTTGGCCGGGTTGTTCAGGATCTCGTCCGGCGTGCCGACCTGGATCACCTCACCGCCCTGCATGATGGCGATGCGATCGCCGATGCGCATCGCTTCGTCCAGATCGTGGGAAATAAACACGATGGTGCGCTGATGCTGGGCCTGTAATTTCACCAGCTCATCCTGCATTTCGGTACGAATTAACGGATCGAGCGCCGAGAAGGCTTCGTCCATCAATAATATATCCGGGTTATTGGCCAGGGCACGGGCTAATCCCACGCGCTGGCGCATGCCGCCGGATAATTCATCCGGATAAGACAGCGCATAATTCTCCAGCCCGACCTGACGCAGGGCATCCAGCGCTTTTTCCTGGCGCTCCTGCAGCGGTATGCCGGCTAATTCCATACCGAAGGCGGTGTTATTAATGACATTCATGTGCGGCATCAGCGCGAATGACTGAAATACCATGCTGATCTTATTTCGCCGCACGGCGCGCAGCGCGGTGTCAGATATTTTGGCGATGTCCTCACCGTCGATCAGCACCTGACCGCGAGTGGGTTCTATCAGACGATTGAGAAGGCGTACCAGGGTGGACTTGCCGGAACCGGAGAGCCCCATGATGACAAATATCTCGCCTTCTTCAATGGCCAGAGTGGCGTCTTTTACGCCGAGCGATAAGCCGGTTTTTTCAAACAGCCGATCTTTTGTCAGACCTTTATCCAGCAGTTTGAATGCGCGTTCCGGGTGTTCGCCAAATATCTTATACAGGTTCTTTACTTCGAGTTTAATTGCCATGCAATTTGCTGTTTCCTCTGGTTTAATTAACGCGTTATGGGCTGTCCTTAGCAAAATAAAAGAGCTTTTTACCCTAACACAGTGAATATCTGAGACAACCCTCAATGTCATTTAAATGGGATATTAGTGGTTTACATCAAGGTTTTAATTAGTTATGGTAATTTGGCCCGTGACTCAAAATTGATGGCCGTTATTCACCATAATGGTTTGGTTTTCGGGGAAATAACGCGGCGTGGGGCAATGCGCTATTTCGGTTTTACGCCTGCCGTTCGGATAATAAAAAACCCGACCAGAGGCCGGGTAAAAGTCATCAGTATTTCATCAGTTTTAACGACAGGTGCCGATATCGAGGGGGATATCGTCGAACGCTATGTTATCGCCGTAATATGACAGCCAGATGGCAGCCTCAGGCCTTGCGATACAGCCGCCGCGGATGGCCAATATTGCCGTACAACATTTCCACCCGCACGAACTGGGTGGCGACGCAGTATTCCAGATAACGGCGGGCGGTGGTCTTGCTGATGCCGACCTGCTCAACCACGTCTTCCACCGCATGCGCCACCGCCGGCTGGGCGATAAACAGCGCCTGCACCAGCTCGAGGGTATTGGTTTCGATGCCTTTGGCGCTCGGCTCGCTGGAGAACTGCTTCGACTGCAGGTTGTACAGCGCATCGACGTTATCCTGATCGATGATCTTGAAGGTGCGCTGGGTCTGTACAAACTGCATGAAGCGTTCGAGCGAATTGCGCAGCCGCTTGTAGGACACCGGCTTGATGATGTAATCGAAGGCGCCGTTGCGGATCGCCTGGCTGCAGGTATGCATGTCGCTGGCGGCGGTGATGAAGATCACCGAGCAGGCGGGGTTCTTCACCGCCGGTTCTTCCATCAGCTCGATGCCCTGGCCGTCCGGCAGAAAGTTATCCAGCAGGATCAGCCGCGGCTGATGCGCATTGGCTTTGGCTCGTGCTTCGGCCAGCGTGGCGGCGTAAGCCACCACCCGCAGGTTGAAATTTTTCTCGATGAACTCCGCGTGCAGTGTCGCCAGTTGCGGCTCGTCTTCCACGATCAGAACGTCCAGTGCTTGGTGTGACATAATCGGGTGCTCAAAAAATCGGGTTATGGGTTTTATTTAGGGATAAATATAGAGAATATCGCGCCGTGCGGCTCGTTGTCCGACACTTCTATGCTGCCGTGCGCCTGCGCCACGTGGCTGGCGACCAGATGCAGGCCGATGCCGTGGTCGCTTTTATCCGCTTTGGTGGTGACGCCCTGTTCAAACAGCGTATCACGAATCTCCTCGGCGATGCCGGTGCCGCGATCCGCCACCTCGATCACCAGTTCGTCGCTGCCGTCGCTGATATAAAGCTCAATCGCATCGTGCGGGGCTGGGCAGTGCAGCGTCGCCTCCACCGCATTATCCAACAGGTTGCCGACGATCGACATCAGTTCGGTCTCATTCAGCGCCGCCGGGATCTGTCGCAGCTGGCAGGCCGGATCGAAGCGCAGCTCGATGCCTTTTTCTCTGGCGCTGGAGTATTTGCCCAGCAGCAGGCCGCACAGCGCCGCTGAACTGAAGCGCTGCGAGATGAAATCGAGGATTTCCTGCGCCCCCTCCGACTGGGCTTCCACATAGCGAATGGCCTCGTCGTAGCGCTGCATATGCAACAGCCCGGCCAGCGTGGCGGTCCAGTTCAGCTGCTCGTGGCGCATGATGCGCAGATTGTCGGCATAGCGTTTCACCTGGCTGAGCTGGCTGCTCAGGGTATTGATATCGTTCTTGTCGCGGAAGCTGATCACCCAGCCTTGCAGCTCCTGCTCCTGCATGATGCGCACCCGGCTGGCGATCACCCGCACGTGGTTGAAGCGGCACACTTCGTCGTGCGTATCCTGGCCCAGCTGCGCGGCGGCGAAGAAGTTCGGCTGTGCCTGGATCACGTCGCCGATCGGCCGGCCCAGCAAGCCGGCGGCGGGCTGGTGCAGATCCAGCAGCTCGCGCGCCGCATGGTTGATGGTGATGATCCGCATCTGCGGATCGATGGCGATCACCCCTTCATAGATGGCTTCCAGCAGCGCTTTTTGCTGGCGTACCAGCAGCGCAATCTCTTTCGGCTCCAGCCAGAACATCTGGCGCTTGAGGTTTTTCGACAGCAACCAGGAAAAGACGAACAGGGCGATCAGCAGCAGGACGATGGAGCCAATAATTTGCGTCAACGTTCTGGCATTTAAATTATCGATATGCGATTTCAAATAGCCGACGGAAACGATGCCGATCACGTGATTATTTTCATCCAGGATCGGCGCCTTGCTGCGTAATGAAATGCCAATGCCGCCCTTGCGAATGGAAATAATGCTTTTTCCTTCCAGCACCTCTTTATTATCACCGCCGATCATCGGCGTGCCCAGGCGGCCTTCATATTCGGAATGATAAAGATGGCGGGCGTGATTATCGCCGATGACGATATAACTGGCGTCGCTGCTGGCGCGGATTTTTTTCATCAGCGCGGCAATTCTGGCGGCGTCGTTGTTTTCCACGGCGTCGACCAGCGAAGGAATGAGGGCGATTTCCCGCGCCTGCACCTGGGCGCGGGCGCCGAGATCGCGGTGCAGCTGCGCATCCAGCTGGTAATAGGTATAGGCACCGATACAGGTCAGCAGCAGGCAGGAGAAGGCCACCAGGCAAAGAAACAGCTTGATTTGAAATGAGAGTTTGAGCCGCATGGCGGAGCTTCACCGTAAAGAGATCTTGAAGCCTTACCCTATCACGAGAAGCGGGGTCTGTAATATTGCGCCCGATCAACTTGTGATCCCTCACACGGGATTAGAGTGAACCGGACGAGAATTGTTCGTCTGCGATAAAGTTGATAAGCTTTAAAATAAAAGCGGTATTAACACCATTAAAACCACGTCGGTTTTTACATAATCTTAATTAACCCCATAGAAACCATAACCACCATTAAAAACCCTTTTTAACTTTGAACATAATCACAGCAGATAATCCGTGCGCTTCTCTATGATGGCTGAACAAACTAATAAGAGGCCAGATTATGAGCACAACAGATGATTCTTACCTCGTAGCCAAAGACAAGGCCGCCGATATTCCTCTGCGTGAGAAATGGTGGCGGATACTGGACAATTATAAAGTAGGGATTATTCCGTTACCGTTCTTTATTCTGGCCGGCGTATTGATTCTGCTCGACTGCCTGGAAGGCAAGCTGCCGAGCGATATCGTGGTAATGGTGGCCACCCTGGCGTTCTTCGGCTTCGCCTGCGGCGAATTCGGCAAACGCCTGCCGCTGATCGGCAAAATGGGCGCGGCGGCGATCTGCGCCACCTTTATTCCTTCCGCGCTGGTGCACTACGGCCTGCTGCCGGACGTGGTGGTGGAGTCGACCACCAAGTTCTACAAATCGACCAACATTCTTTATCTCTACATCTGCTGCATCATCGTCGGCAGCATCATGAGCATGAACCGCCAGGTGCTGATCCAGGGCTTCCTGCGCATCTTCATTCCGATGCTGTGCGGCGAGATCGTCGGCATGCTGGTGGGGATGGGCGTCGGCATGGCGCTGGGCCTGGAGCCGTTCCAGATCTTCTTCTTCCTGATCCTGCCGATCATGGCCGGCGGCGTGGGTGAAGGGGCGATCCCGCTGTCGATGGGCTACGCGGCGATCCTGCACATGGAGCAGGGCGTGGCGTTGGGGCGCATTCTGCCGATCGTGATGCTCGGCAGCCTGACCGCCATCGTCATCGCCGGCCTGCTCAACCAGCTGGGCAAGCGTTATCCGCACCTGACCGGCGAAGGCAGCCTGATGCCGAGCAAGCAGGGCGACAGCGACATGAACGCGGTGGAAAAAATCAGCGGCAAGGTGGACGTCAGCACCATCGCCTGCGGCGCGCTGCTGGCCATCCTGCTGTATATGGTAGGCATGCTGCTGCACCGCCTGATTGGCCTGCCGGCGCCGGTGGGCATGCTGTTCGCCGCCGTGGCGGTGAAGCTGGCGCACGGGGTGTCGCCGCGCATTCAGGAAGGCTCGCAGGTGGTGTACAAATTCTTCCGCACCGCCGTGACTTATCCGATCCTGTTCGCGGTCGGCGTGGCCATCACGCCGTGGCAGGAGCTGGTGGACGCGTTCACCGTACAGAATCTGATCGTGATCGTCACAACCGTCAGCGCGCTGGTGGCGACCGGTTTCTTCGTCGGCAAGAAAATCGGCATGCACCCTATCGACGTGGCGATTGTCTCCTGCTGCCAGAGCGGGCAGGGCGGCACCGGCGACGTCGCGATCCTCACCGCCGGCAATCGCATGTCGCTGATGCCGTTCGCCCAGATCGCCACGCGGATCGGGGGGGCGATCAACGTCTCGCTATCGCTGCTGGTGTTGGCCAAATTCTTCGTATAACTCCTAGAAATCCTTAGCGTTACTTTGCCTTTCCCCGCCCCCGCGGGGATTTTTTTTCCCGCGCGCCGGCCGCACGCGCGGGCGGGGTGGATGGGGGGTTACGCCGCCTGTTTCATGGCGGCGTCGTACCAGGCGAAGTAGCGTTCTACGCCGCGGCGGCCGGATTCGATCAGCGCGCGTTTCTTCTCCTCGCTGATGCCGAACTCCAGCGTGCCGACGTCAAGCGTGTCGACATACACGGTACGTTTCCAGTCGTCGCTGTCCAGGTGCACCTTGGTTTGGATGTCCAGCATCACGTTGGCCACCGCCAGGGTGAAATCAAACAGGTTGTTGACCGGCGTGCGCGGGCCTGCCTGCCCGGCGGCCTGGGCGATTTCGCCGGCGGAGTCCAGGCGAAGGCCCAGGGTGCGGGTGTTGATGCGCTGGCTGGAGGCGTCGATATAAGGCGGCGTGGCGGAGAAGTCATAGTCGAACAGCCGCACCGGGTAGTTGTCGATCATGCCGCCGTCGATGCACAGGTCGCCCAGGGTATTGTTCTTCGCCACGAAGGCGAACGGGAACGACATCGAAATGCGCAGGCCGTCCGCCACTTTCATGCGCGGCGTGGTGCGATGCGAATAGACCTCGCGCTGGCCGCTGTTGAGGTTGGCGCCGATAAAGTAAATCGACTTGAACCCCTTCGCCGTTTTCATCGCTTCGAACTGCTCGAAGGTAATATCCGGCTTGCCGGTATATTGCTTGATAATATCGCGCGACCATTGATAGAAATAATCGCCGGGCGCGATGCCGTATTGATTGAACAGGCGGTAGGCGTCCTGGAGCGTACCGAAAAAGCCGCCGTTATAATCGAGGAATTTTTTAAAATCCATCGCCGACAGAATTTTGGTGACGTCCGCCGAGCTGCAGCCCAGGCCGACCAGCAGCGCGGCGATGGCGCCCGCCGAGGCGCCGGAGGTTTGCTTGATCTGCGGCATGATGCCTTTGGCTTCCAGCAATTCCAGCGCGCCGCCATAGGCGATGCCTTTTACGCCGCCGCCTTCAAAGACCAGATTTTCGAATTGATAGTTCATGATATTTCCTCACTCTTGGTTTAGGGAGTAAGGAAAATAACCAAGTGGCGAGCGAGAAAATATGGATTGGGGTTGTGTGGCTCGGCAAACAAAATTATTCATAATAAATATATTATTTATATAGTTATCAAAGGCATTTATTAAACAGGCGCATCGGGCTTTTTGCGTCAATACTTAGCGCTGTTCAATTCTCGCAAGGAGTCATCATGTTCTGGAAACGTTGTCTGCTGGGCGCGGCGCTGGCCGTTATGTCATTACAGGCCGGGGCCGCCGCGCCGCAAGCCAAAACCCCGACGCCGGGATTTTATCGCATCATGCTGGGCAGCTTTGAAGTGACCGCGCTGTCCGACGGCGTCATTCGCCTGCCGGCGGACAAGCTGTTGCTGAACACCACGCCGCAGCAGATCGCCGCCGGGTTGGCCGAGCGGCATCAAAGCCTGCCGGTGGTCACCTCGGTCAATGCCTATCTGATCAATACCGGCGACAAGCTGGTGATGATCGACAGCGGCGCCGGCCAGCTGCTGGGCGACGGTCTGGGCAAACTGGTGGATAACCTGCGCGCGGCGGGCTACCAGCCGGAGCAGGTGGATGAGATCTACCTGACCCATATGCACCCGGATCACCTCGGCGGCCTGACGCACGACGGCAAGGCGGTATTCCCTAATGCGGTGGTGCGCGCCGCCAGCCAGGACGCGGACTTCTGGCTGAGCGCGGACAAACTGAAACAGGCCAAAGCGCAGAACAAAGGCAATTTCGAAAAGGCCATGGCGGCGATCAAGCCGTACCAGGCGGTTGGCCACTTTAAGCCGTTCAGCGGTGACGGTGAATTGTCGCCAGGCATCGCTGCGTTCGCCGCTCACGGCCATACGCCGGGGCACAGCGTGTATCAGGTGACGAGCCAGGGCAAAAAGCTGCTGTTGCTGGGGGATCTGATCCACGTGGCGGCGGTACAGATGCCGCATCCGAAGGTGGCTATCAGCTTTGACAGCGACGCCAAGGCGGCGGTCGCTCAGCGGCTGCGGGTGTTCGGCGATAGCGCGCGGCAGAGCGAGTTGGTGGGCGGCGCACACCTGTCGTTCCCAGGGTTGGGCTACCTGAACCGCCAGGGTGAAGGGTACGGTTGGGTGCCGCTGAATTACGGCGCGCTGTAACGCACTCGGTCGCTACCGGTTCCGCTCGGCGAACACCCGGCTGAACCAATCGAGAAACACGCGCACCCGCGGCGACAGCTGGCGGTTACGCGGATAAAGCAGCGAGACCGGCATCGGTGGAGAAGGCCAATCCGGCAGCAGCGGCAACAGGCTGCCGTCGGCCAGATCGCCGCGCAGGTGATAGCGCGGCACCTGAATGATGCCCAACCCGGCGCGGGCGGCGGCGACCAGGCTCTCCGCCGCGTTGACCGACACCGTTGCCGGCAGCGTGATGGGCTGCGCTTGCCCCGCCACCGTGAACGCCAGTGGCATCAGCGCGCCGGTCGCCGAAGAGCGAAAGCCCACCATGCGGTGATGGCGCAGATCGTCCAGGTTTTGCGGCGTGCCGAAGCGCTGCAGGTAGGCCGGGGCGGCACAGGTCACCTCTTCCAGCTCGCCCAGGCGGCGCGCCACCATGTCGCTGTCCCGCAGTTTGCCGACGCGCACCACGCAGTCGATGCCTTCCCGCAGCGCGTCCACCAGCCGATCGCCTTCGCTCATAGAGAGTTCGATATCCGGGTATTGCGCCAAGAAATCAGGCAAATCGGGCAACAAAAAATGGCGCGCCAGCGTGCCGTGCACCTCGATGCGCAGCAGCCCGCGTGGTTTGGCGCCGGCGAACGCCATCTCCGCCTCTTCGATGTCCGCCAGAATGCTCAGACAGCGCTGATAGTAGGCTTCGCCGTCCAGCGTCGGGCTGACGTGGCGGGTGGTGCGCTGTAGCAGCCTGACTTGCAGCCGGGCTTCGAGCTGTTTGATGGCGTCGGTCACGGTGGAGCGCGGCAGGTTAAGATCCTGCGCCGCTTGGGTAAAGCTACGCTGTTCCACCACGCGGGTGAACAGGCGCATGGCATCGATCCTGTCCATGATAATTGTTCGCTTATTTCGGATTGTGATGTCGAAGAATAGGGGATTATTCGACACGGCGAAAGGTGCATGATGACGGTACATTAACCCGATGAGGAGATATTCATGAATCACGCTACTCAACGCGTCGCCATCGTCACCGGCGCATCGCGCGGCATCGGCGCCGCCATCGCCGAGCGTCTGGCCGCCGACGGTTTTACCGTCATCATTAACTATTCAGGCAACCCGGCGCCGGCCGATGAGCTGGTGCGCAAGATAGAACAGGCGGGCGGCCGCGCGCTCGGCGCCAAAGCCGACGTCAGCGATGCGGCTGCGGTTTCCCGATTGTTCGACAGCGCCGAACAGGCGTTTGGCGGCGTCGACGTGCTGATCAACAACGCCGGGGTGATCGCGCTGGCGCCGGTGGCGGACATGCGTGATGAAGATGCGGATCGTCTGATCGACATCAACCTGAAAGGCAGCTTCAACACGATGCGTGAAGCGGCGAAACGCCTGCGGGATAACGGCCGCATCATCAACTTCTCCTCCAGCGTAGTCGGGCTGCTGCAGCCGGGGTACGGCATGTACGCCGCCAGCAAGGCGGCGATAGAAGCGTTGACCAGCGTGCTGGCAAAAGAGCTGCGCGGCCGCAATATCACGGTGAACGCCGTCGCGCCGGGGCCGACCGCCACCGGGCTGTTCCTCGATGGCAAAACGCCGGAGCTGATCGAGCGGCTGGCGAAGATGGCGCCGCTGGAGCGGCTGGGCACGCCGGACGATATCGCTGCGGCGGTGGCCTTCCTCGCCGGGGCCGACGGCGGCTGGATCAACGGCCAAACCCTGCGCGCCAACGGCGGCATCATCTGATTGACGACGCGCCGCCGCCGGATCGGGTATCCTGTGGCGGCACACATCACATCAAGGGCGGTTTATGGCGGGTGACAATCAGCAATTCCAGCACGGCGTGAGATCGCCCTGCGTCAGCCTGTGCCGCATCGACGACGAAACCCAGCAGTGCCGGGGATGCCGGCGCACGCGGGCGGAGATCGCTGCCTGGCCGACCGCCGGTGACGCGGAGAAAAGCGCTATTTGGCGGCGGCTTGAGCTGCGTCAGTGGGTGAAATAATCCCCAGCATCATTGCGCTGCCAGACTCCATGTAGCACAATTGAGCTACATGTGATTGACCGACGTTGGGAGCGATTATGTCGACGACGACCATCCGTATTCCAGATGAGCTTAAAGCCCGAGTCGCCGCCGTCGCCGAGCAGGCTGGCGTGACGTCTCACAGCTTTATTTTGCAGGCAATAGCGGAGAAAACGCAGCAAGAAGAGCTGCGCCGCGGCTTTGAGAATGAAGCGGAAAAACGCTATGCCAAGATAATTGCGACGGGAGAGACTGTCTCTTGGAAAGAGATGCGCGGTTATTTGGAAAACTACGCAGCGGGTAACACCGAAGCGGTTAAACCTCCGGTTAAAAAATTGGGGCGCTGATGGCAAATGTCGAGTTGGCGCCAGAGGTCAGGGATGATATCGAACGTATTCTCGCTCATTTGGCTCAGTATGGTGCCGCGGATTCAGGGCGGCGCATTCAGGAAATCATCCAGGCGATTGCGGTATTGGAACATAATCCATTGCTCGGACGAGCCCTTGGCGCAGGACTGCGTGAATTGATTATTGGGCAGCAGGCTCGCGGTTATTTGGCGCTCTACAAATATATCCCTGATATCGATACGGCGTTTGTTCTGGCGATCCGTAGTCAGAAAGAACAAGGGTATTAAATGCACGATACCGGCCTGAAAGACCGGTATCGTTGTCATGTCCTCAGAAATCCCAGTCCTCATCCTCGGTGTTGACCGCCTTGCCGATAACGTAAGATGAACCTGAACCGGAGAAGAAGTCGTGGTTTTCATCGGCGTTCGGCGACAATGCCGACAGGATCGCCGGGTTGACCTCCGCCATTGCCGGTGGGAACAGCGCCTCATACCCCAGATTCATCAGCGCCTTGTTGGCGTTGTAGTGCAGGAAGGTCTTCACGTCTTCCGTCCAGCCGACGCCGTCGTACAGCTCCTCGGTGTAACGCACCTCGTTATCGTACAGATCCTGCATCAGATCGAAGGCAAAGTTTTTCACCTGCTGGCGCCGTGCGGCGTCCACTTTCTCCAGCCCTTTCTGGAATTTATAGCCGATATAGTAGCCATGCACCGCCTCGTCGCGGATGATCAGGCGGATCAGATCGGCGGTGTTGGTCAGCTTGGCGCGGCTCGACCAGTACATCGGCAGATAAAAGCCCGAATAGAACAGGAACGACTCGAGGAACACGCTGGCGACCTTCTTCAGCAGCGGATCGTCGCTGCGGTAGTGCGCCAGAATGATGCCGGCTTTCTTTTGCAGTGCACGGTTTTCCTCGCTCCAGCGGTAGGCGTCGTCCACGTCCGGCGTTTGGCACAGGGTGGAGAAAATTGAGCTGTACGAACGGGCGTGCACCGCCTCCATAAAGCTGATGTTGGAGTACACCGCCTCTTCGTGCGGCGTCAGCGCATCGGCTATCAGGGCCGGCGCACCGACGGTGTTCTGGATGGTGTCCAGCAGCGTCAGCCCGGTAAACACCCGAATGGTCAGCTGCTGTTCCTTTGGCGTCAGCGTGGCCCAAGAGGGGATATCGTTGGACAGCGGCACCTTCTCCGGCAGCCAGAAGTTGGAGGTCAGGCGGTTCCACACCTCCAGATCCTTGTCGTCTTCGATGATGTTCCAGTTGATGGCGCGCACCAGCGGCGCCGATGTTAGGGTCGTCATAAGTTGCCTCACAGCGCGCAGGACACGCAGCCCTGCACCTCGGTGCCTTCCAGCGCCATTTGGCGCAGGCGGATGTAGTAGATAGTCTTGATGCCTTTGCGCCAGGCGTAGATCTGCGCACGGTTGATGTCGCGGGTGGTGGCGGTATCGCGGAAGAACAGCGTCAGCGACAGCCCTTGATCGACGTGTTGCGTAGCGGCGGCGTAGGTATCGATGATCTTTTCCGGACCAATCTCGTAGGCATCCTGGTAATACGCCAGGTTGTCGTTGGTCATGTAGGGCGCCGGATAGTAAACGCGGCCGATCTTGCCTTCCTTGCGGATCTCGATGCGCGAGACGATCGGATGGATGCTGGAGGTGGCGTTGTTGATGTACGAGATGGAACCGGTCGGCGGCACCGCCTGCAGGTTCTGATTGTACAGCCCGTGCATCATCACCGACTGGCGCAGCGCGCGCCACTCGTCGCGGCCCGGAATGGCGATGCCGGCGGCGGCGAACAGCTCGCGCACCCGCTCGGTCTGCGGCAGCCAGTCGCGTTCGGTGTACTTGTCGAAGTACTCGCCGCTGGCATAGCGGGAGTGCTCAAAGCCGTCGAAGGCGCCGCCACGTTCTATCGCCAGCCGGTTCGAGGCGCGGAGGGCGTGATAGGCCACGGTATAGAAATAGAGGTTGGTGAAGTCGATGCCTTCTTCCGAGCCGTAGAAAATGCGCTCGCGCGCCAGGTAACCGTGCAGGTTCATCTGGCCCAGGCCAATGGCGCGGGCGCTGCGGTTGCCCTCGGCTATTGACGGCACCGAGCGGATATCGCTCATGTCGGCCACCGCGGTCAGCGCGCGGATCGCGGTTTCAATCGCCTTGCCGAAGTCCGGCGCGTCCATGGTTTTGGCGATGTTCAGCGAGCCGAGGTTGCAGGAGATGTCCTTGCCGATGCGATCGTAGCTCAGATCCTCGTGATACGTGCTGGCGCGGTTAACCTGCAGGATCTCCGAACACAGGTTGCTCATGTTGATCCGCCCGGCGATCGGGTTCTCCCGGTTGACCGTGTCCTCAAACATCACGTAGGGGTAGCCGGATTCGAACTGGATCTCCGCCAGCACCTGGAAGAACTCGCGCGCGTTGATGCGCGATTTGCGGATGCGCTTGTCGTCCACCATCTCGCGATATTTCTCGCTAACGGCAATCTCCGAAAACGGCACGCCGTACACCCGTTCGACGTCGTAGGGCGAAAACAGGTACATCTCTTCGTTGTTCTTCGCCAGCTCGAAGGTGATATCCGGGATCACCACCCCCAGCGACAGCGTTTTGATGCGGATCTTCTCGTCGGCGTTTTCCCGCTTGGTGTCGAGGAAACGCAGAATGTCCGGGTGGTGGGCGTTGAGATACACCGCGCCGGCCCCCTGGCGCGCGCCGAGCTGGTTGGCGTAGGAGAAGGCGTCTTCGAGCATTTTCATGATCGGAATGACGCCGGAGGACTGGTTCTCGATGCGCTTTATCGGCGCGCCCACCTCGCGAATATTGCTCAGCAGGAAGGCCACGCCGCCGCCGCGTTTCGACAGCTGCAGCGCGGAGTTCACCGCCCGGCCGATCGATTCCATATTGTCTTCGATGCGCAGCAGGAAGCAGGAGACCAGCTCACCGCGCTGGCGTTTGCCGCAGTTGAGGAAAGTCGGCGTGGCCGGCTGGAAGCGGCCCGAAATCATCTCCTCCACCAGATCCTGCGCCAGCCCGGTGTCGCCCGCCGCCAGCGTCAGCGCCACCATGCATACCCGATCTTCGTAGCGCTCCAGATAGCGTTTGCCGTCGAAGGTTTTCAGCGTATAGCTGGTGTAGTACTTGAAGGCGCCGAGGAAGGTCTCGAAGCGGAATTTTTTGGCATAGGCCTGCTGGAACAGCTGCTTGATAAACGGAAATTCGTACTGCGCCAGCACCTGCGGCTCGTAGTAGCCTTCCTCCACCAGATAGCGCAGCTTTTCCTCCAGGTTATGGAAGAACACGGTGTTTTGGTTGACGTGCTGCAGGAAGTAGTGCCGCGCCGCCAGCCGATCTTTATCGAACTGGATCCGGCCTTCCGCATCGTAAAGATTGAGCATCGCGTTGAGCGAATGGTAATCCAGCGCGCCCGTCTCGGGCCTGGTCAATTCTGTCGTTGCCAAAATGCGGTTACTCCCTGTCTAACGTTTTCAACGTCTTGCGTCGTGCCGAGCAGCTCGAAGCGGTACAAAAAAGGCACCTGGCATTTTTTGGCGATGATGTCGCCGGCGATGCCGTACGCTGCGCCGAAGTTGGTGTTCCCGGCGGCGATGACGCCGCGCAGGTATGAACGGTTTTGCGGAACGTTGAGAAAGCGGATCACCTGGATCGGCACCGCGCCGACGGCGCTGCCGCCGCCATAGCTGGGCACGATCAAGATATAGGGTTGCTCCATCAGCAGCTTGCTGCGGGCGCCGGCGATCGGAATGCGGATCGCCGGCAGGCCCAGTTTCTCAACGAACCGATGGGTGTTCTCCGAGCTGCTGGAGAAATAGACCAGCGGATTCATCGGCGGGCCTCAGCAGGTGAGCGCCAGCGCGCCGATCTTGTCCGGCCGGAAACCGGACCAGTGATCGTCACCGGCGATAATTACCGGAACTTGCTGATAACCTAAGGATTTAACGTGGTTCAGCGCCTGCTGATCCTGGGTGAGATCGATCACCTGATAATCAATCCCCTGTTTATCAAATGCACGATAGGTGGCGTTGCACTGGACACAGTCCGGCTTACTGTAAATAATAATGCTCATGATTCGCATTTACCTTTAGGCTGAAGGAAAGGCGGACAAGTCAGATAACGGAGCATCGTTCCTGGCGTTTCTGACGGCGTTATCAACCGAACGACATTCCCTGCGGCTGACCCATAAAATACTATATGTTGATATTTGTTTTATCAACCACGCTATATATGGTGTTTTGTAAGGTTGGGGGCGCAGGCCGCGTCGGGGCTGGAAAAGGCGAGGGAAAAAATTTTTGCGGGTGTGGAATTCCCCCTCTCAGTCAAGAGGGGGAGGCGAGCGTATTACTGGCGCATGCTGACAGCCAGCCGGTTGAAGGCGTTCATGATGCTGATGGTGAAGGTCAGATCGGCGATCTCGACGTCGCTGAAGTGCGCCTTCAGCGCCTCGAAAGCGCTGTCCGGCGCACCGGTGGCGGCGATCAGCGTCACCGACTCGGCCCATTCCAGCGCGGCGCGTTCGCGCTCGCTGAATTCATGGCTGACGCGCCAGCCCGCCAGCGTATCCAGCTTGGCATGGCTGAAGCCACTTTCGCGCAGCGCTTTGCCGTGCATATCCAGGCAGTAGGCGCAGCCGTTGATCTGCGAAACGCGCATAAACATCAATTCGATGGTCGCCTTGTCCAGGGCGCCTTTCTCCAGCGCCATCAGCGCGCTCACCATATTTTTGTACGGGGCGGGCGCCAGCTCGGCATAGTTCAAACGTTGCTTAATCATGGTCAACCTCAATCGGTAGTAACGAAATTATGGCGCTACTTTAGCGGCCTTATGGTCTATGCTATAGGGCCATAAAATGATTATTTAACCGGGCCATGATGCCATCTTTCCTGACTTCGCTGCGGCTGGACAGCCGGCTCGCCGAGCCGCTGTACCGGCAGATTTACCAGCGGATTAAAGACGCCATTACCCAGGGCAGCCTGGCGGCGGGCAGCCGGTTGCCCTCAGTGCGCGGGTTGGCGAGCGATCTGGGCGTGGCGCGCGCCACGGTGGAAAGCGCCTACGCGCAACTTATCGCCGAAGGTTTTTTGCAGAGTCGCGGGCAGGCGGGCACCTATGTCTCGCCACAGTTGCCGCACATGCCGTCGGGCGCGGTATCCGCTGCGCCACTGCTGGCGGCGATGGCGCCCGATCCGCTGCAACCGCAGGGTATGCTGCAGCCTTTCCAACTGGGGCTACCGGCGCTGGATGCGTTTCCACGGGCGTTATGGCAGCGCATTGTCGCCCGTCAGCTGCGCGGTTCCACGGTGGCTTCTCTGGCGCTGCCGCCGGCCGGCGGCCTGCCTGAGCTGCGTGAGGCGATCGCCCATTATCTGCATTTGTCGCGCGGCATCAGCTGCCGGCCGGAGCAGGTTTTCCTCTGTGCCGGTTATCCGGCGCTGTTGGACTGGGTGGTGGAGACGCTGTTGCACGCCGGCGATGCGGTATGGATCGAAGATCCCGGCTATCCGGTTACGCGCCCGCTGCTGCGGGCCGCCGGCGTCAGGCCGGTCGCCGTGCCGGTGGATGAACAAGGCATGGACGTGGCCGCCGGTATGCTGACGGCGCCTGAGGCGCGGCTGGCGGTGGTGACGCCGACCCATCAAAGCCCGCTCGGCGTCTCGCTCAGCCTGGCGCGGCGCATGGCGCTGCTCGACTGGGCACAGCAGCGCGGGGCCTGGATCCTCGAGGATGACTACGACAGCGAGTTTCGCTACCACGGGCGGCCACTGCCGCCGCTGAAAAGCCTCGATGTTCAGGGGCGGGTGCTGTACGCCGGCACCTTCAGCAAAACGCTGTTCCCGGCGCTGCGCATGGCTTATCTGGTGGTGCCCGTCGGTCTGACGGAGGCATTCGCGCGCAGCAGTCGGCTGCGCGGCTGCGGGTGCCCGCCGCTGCTGCAGGCCGGCGTGGCGGATTTTATCCGACAAGGGCATTTCTACCGCCACCTGAAACGCATGCGGCCGCTGTACCGTCAGCGGCGCGAGTGGTTGACGCAGGCGCTGGAACGGCAACTGGGGGCGTGGCTGACGACGGTGCCGCAACAGGGCGGCATTCAGCTGTTGGCCCGGCTGCGCGACGGCGTGGCGGATGCGCCGTTGGCGGCGCAAGCCTGGCAGCAGGGGCTGGCGGCGCAGGCGTTGTCGGACTGGCGAATCGACCATCCGGTGGGGCAAGGGTTACTGCTGGGGTTCGCCAATTTCAGCCGGCGAGAGGAGACGGAGCGGGCGGTGCAGGGGCTGGCGCAGCTGTTCAAACGCCTAAATTAAACGGCCCGCGATTTCCGCGGGCCAGACGCACATCTGTTTTATCTTTATGACTGCAGGGGTGTTAACGCCGGGCCAGCAGCACGCCGAGCACGATGCCGACGGCGGCACCGATCCCTACGCCCTGCCAAGGTTTGTCACGCACGTAGCTGTCGGCTTGATCGACCGCGTCGCGCGCATGCTGTGTCAGACTGGTGGAGCCATTGAACCGCGCCCGGGCGTCGCGCAGCACGCCTTTCGCCTTGCTGTGCAGCTCTTTCAGTTCCTCTTTGGTCTTGTCACCGGACTCGCGCAACACTTCATCCAGCGTATCGGCCAACAGAGTGACGTCCTGATCGATATCGCGTTCTGTTCTTTCCGCTTTCTTAAACATTCAGCTCTCCATTTCGACACATGTCTTTTAAGTGTAGACCATGTCGAGAATTGTGTGGCCGATCACGGAAAAAAACCGCCGTCACGCAGGTGTTTGCCGGCGTCTGGGCTTTGTACATTTGGTTACTCGGCGAAACCAATCACTCACGGAAGCGGCAGTTTGATTCCACTAGTATCTGTTTCAACGGCTCCACCGGAGCTTACCGAAACAACACTCTGAGGATTTAAAGATGAAAAAAGTATTAGCGCTGATCGTTGCTGCCACTATGGGTCTGTCTTCTGTTGCTTTCGCTGCTGATACTGCAGCTACTGCTCCGGCTACCACCACCGCGCCAGCTGCGACCACCACTACCGCTGCGCCAGCGGCTGCTGCTGAAAAAGCGCCAGCTAAAGCAACGCACCACAAGAAAGCTAAGCACCACAAAAAAGCGCCAGCCCAGAAAGCTCAGGCCGCTAAAAAGCACCACAAAAAAGCGCCAGCTCAGAAAGCCCAGGCTGCTAAAAAACACCACAAAAAAGCGCCAGTGCAGAAAGCTCAGGCCGCTAAAAAACACCACAAAAAAGCCGGTAAAAAAGCTTAATTAAGTGATGGTTGCGGAACCGAAAGGTTCCGCACTCTCCAGCCCGTACTCCAGACACCCGGTTCTTCCGGGTGTCTTCTTTTGAGGCGACGAACGATGATCAATCGCTATCTGTTTGAAGTCATTTTCAGTGCGGTAACCCTGTGCGGAGCGATCGTCGGTTGGGAACTGTTTTTGGCCGGCAGCTTTCTGTAATTATTGCACCGCGGCAGTTTCGTGCAAATGCCGCCAGCCGAGCGCGTTGGGCAGACGTTCAAAGACCACCGTGGAATAGCGCAGCGTGGCGCTTTGCCCCGGCAGGCTCTGTTTTTCCCGGTAGCTGACTACCGCGCCCGTCGGCCATTCGGCCACCAGCCTCATCTCTTCTATCACGATTTCCAATCCCGGTTTGGCGGCGCGATGCGCGCGGAAAAAGGCGCACAGCACGGCGAAATCCAGCGGAGCGCCGTTCAGCGCGATCATACTGAAATCCGGCGTAAAGCGCGCCAGCAACGCCTGCTCTTCTCCGGCCCCTTTGCCCAGCCAGCGTTCAATGGCGATGTGGGCGTCGATCACTTCGGTAAAATACGGGTTCATAAAGCATCCTGTTGAGCGTTGAGTTGGCGCACGATGGCGCGGTTAGCGAGGCGCAGGCACAGCAACAGCGGGATAAATACGCTGGCGCCCGCCAGAATGAAGCAGGTTCGGTAGGCCGCTGCGGGCGGCAACACGGTCAGCAGCAGATTCAGCAACAGGCTGAGCAGCGCCACGCCGAGGCAAAAACTGAGTTGGCGGTTGATGTTCCACAGCGCACTGGCGTCCGCCAGCTGAGCGTCGGGGATCTGCAGGAACGCGCTGCTCTGCGCGGTGCTGCTGCACAGGCTGCCGCCAAACCCCATCAGGGCGAAGGCGGCGATCTGCAACGCGTACTGCCCGGCCTGATCGATCTGCGCCAGCGTCAGCATGCCGGCACCTTGCAACAGGCAGCCGGCAATCAGCAGCGGCTGCGGGCCGAGGCGGTTAAAGGTTTTGCCGGTCAGCGTGATGGCCAGGAACGACGCCAGCGCCCAGGGCAGCATCAGGCCGCCGACCTGTGCGGCGGGCATCCCCAGTTGGTTTTGCAGATACAGCATCGCCACCAGGCTGACGCCGATGAACAGGCCGGGAATGCACAAATAAACCGCCATGGCGTTGCGCAGCAGCGGATCGCCGACCAGCCGCAGGTTCAACAGCGGCTGTGGGGCGCGCAGGCTATGACGCAGATAGTACGCCAGCACCAGCAAGCCGGCGGCCAGCAGCGCCGCGCCGGAAGCCTGATGACCGGCCTCGCTCAGCCGGGTCAGGCCGAGCAGCAGCAGCGTCAACGCCGCGCAGGCGCTCAGCAGCCCTTTGCCGTCGAGCGGTTTACGCACCGCCGTCGACGTTTCCGCGCGCAGCCACAGGGCCGCCAGCGCCAGGGCCAGGGCCGCCAGCGGCAGGTTGGCGAAAAACACCCAGCGCCAGTCCAGCCGATCGACGAGCCAGCCGCCCAGCGCCGGTGACAGCGCCGGCGCCAGCAGCCCCACCAGCATGATGGCCGCCGATAGCCCGGCGCGTTCATGGCTGCGGTACAGCTGGTAGGTCAGCGTTTGGCCGATGGGGATCAGCAAGCCGCCGCCCATGCCCTGCAGGGTACGCCAGCCGATCAGCGCACCGATGCTGTCGGCGTTGCCTGCGCCGAGGGTGGCCAGCATGAACAGCGTCAGCGACAGCAGAAAGACCCGCCGCCCACCGATGCGCTGCGCCAGCCAAGCGCTGAGCGGGATCACCAGCGTCAGGCCGAGAATATAGCCGTTGCTGACCCACGCCAGTTGGCTGACCGATGCCCGCATCGCCTGGCCGATGGCGGGGTAGGCGACGTTGGCGATAAACATATTGATCAGATCGACGAAAAAGCCGAGCAGATAGACGATTGCCACTTTGCTGCGATAAGACATGGTGCCTCCGGTTGAAGGCGAGCAGTGTATCGGGGGGAAAAGTGCGGATAAATCGGCGACAGGCGATTACACTGTCAAAATGATTTTGACAATAAGGGCGGCGAAATGCTGAATTTGCAGCGCCTGGCGATCTTTGCGGCGGTGGTGGAAGCGGGCAGCTTTACCGCGGCGGCGGCGGCGCTGGGGCAAACCAAGGCGGTGGTGAGTTTTAACGTCAAACAGCTGGAGAACGAGCTGGGGGTGTCACTGCTGGCGCGCAGCACCCGGCGGCTGTCGCTGACCGACGCCGGCGAACGCTTTTACCAGCGCAGCCTGCAGCTGCTGCAGGAGGCGGAAAACGTGCTGGACGACGTGCGCCGCGATCATCACGGGCTGAGCGGCGTGCTGCGCATCACCAGTACACCGGAGTACGGCGCGCAGGTGGTGGTGCCGGCGCTGGCGGCATTTTCGCGACAGCACCCGCGGCTGCGCATCCAGCATGTGTCTTCTTCTTATCACGCCGATCTGATCTCGGAGCGCTTTGACGTGGCGATCCGCCTGGGCCAACTGGCGGATTCCAGCCACCGCGCGGCGCTGATCGACAGCTTCGCCATTTTTCCGGTGGCGTCGCCGGGTTATCTGGCCGACCGACCGATTCATTCGCTGACGGATCTGGCGCAGGCGCAGTGGATCGCCCACAGCCGGCTCAGTTCACCGCTCAGCTGGCAGGTGGCCACGCCGCAGCGCGAAGCGGTGCTGTTCAAGGTCGCGGACGCTGCCACGCTCACCGGCGACAGTGCCGCGGCATTGCTGGCGTTCGCCCTGCATGGGGCCGGGGTGGCGCTGCTGCCAGCGTGGCTGGCACAGCCCGAAATCGACGCCGGCCGGCTGCAGCGGTTGCTGCCGGATCACCGTTTCCCCGAACAGAGCATCTATGCGCTTTACCCGAACACCCGCCATGTGCCGGAAAAGGTGCGGGCGTTTATCGATTTTCTGCGCGCGCGGGTAGCCAGGGGCGAATGAACGGCAATATTGCCGCCACCGTTTGCTGATGTACCCATGCACGTTGGGCAGGCGTGGTTGCGCATAGTACCTCTGCTTCCTGTTCTTCAGAGGCCAAAATTTTGCGGCCGTTGGGTTGGCAAATGGGTAAGAAATCGAAATGATTGCCGCGGGTTAATCGCTGTGCGCGGATAGGCTGTTCAGCGCCGTTAGCTGCCAGCGATGCCCCACCCAAACGCGAGCCTTTCTCGCTTGGCAGATAGTTTTGCGGTTCGATAATCAACAAGGGTGCGTTTAGGTGACGCAAACTCTCCGGCCGCAGATAGGGCACCATGCCGGGATCGAGGGCGACGGCAAAGCGGATGCGCGGGTCGGTATAATCGGCATCGAACCGATCGGCGGCGACCTGCGTCAGGTCAACCCTGGCCTGGGTATAGAACCGGCAATTGGGTGACTGCGGCCGTTGCCGGCAACCGGCGATGAAATCTGCCAGTCTGACTCTGCCGCCGATGGCCGCGATGGCGCTGTAACCGCCCTTGGAGTGGCCGACAACGCCGATGGCGTGAGGGTTGACGAGAGCAGCCCAGCGAGGGGAGGCGCCGATCGCGTCAATCAGCGCGGAGATATCTTCGGTTTGCCGCCAAAGATTGATGGACTGCGCCGGGACTGAGTCGCCGGTGGTACTGCCGGGTGAGTTGGCGGCAATCACCACCACGCCCTGGCTAACCAGCGCTGCCGCCAGCCAGGCCTGGCTGGTATTGTTCCCTCCGCTGCCGTGACTGAACACCACCAAGGGAAAGGCGCCCTTGGCCGGTGGTGCGTCAATTTGGCCGGCAATACCGGTGAATACCGGATTGGCACCGACGTTTTGTCGTGGGCCTTCGGCCTCGGTGGGATAATAAATACGGCTGGCGAGCGTGCGCGAACCCCGGGAAAACGCTTCATCATGAATGGCGATCTGATAAGGCGATGCGCTGGCCGTCGTGCACAGCAGCAGCCACAGAGACAGTAACTTTTTCATCCTCACATCCTCATTACGACAAAAGCGCAAAGGTGACATCGGCTGTGCCTCTCGGCGACCTCGATCGCGATCAAGGTCGTTAAATTATTGTTTTAACAGACTTCACGCCATACACTTTTCCGCGTCGTCTCTTTGGATAAGGCGTAATGAATGCCGCTCATTCCCGTTACCTTTTTGTTCAGCCTGCTGTGCTGCGGGCTGTTGCTTCGCCTTGGCCGGCCCAGCGCCCGGCGTTGGGTTTTCCAGCTGTTACTGCTGCTGTGCGCATGGCAAAGCCTGCTGGTGGGGTTGCGTTACGGTTACGACTTAACGCAGTTCAACCGGTTGCAGCCGATTGGCGCCGCCATGATCCCGGTGCTGGTCTGGCTGGCCTTCCGGGTGAGCACGCAGGGGCGATTGCGGCTTACCGATGTCTGGCATTTTGCGCCCTTATGCCTGACGCTGTTGGCCAGCTGGTATGCGCCAGTTTGGTTGGATGCGTTGATTATTGCCGCCGATGCGGCTTACGGCGTGGCCTTGTGGTATGCACTGCGCGGCGGTGAGAATAGTTTGAAGCAGGTGGCGTTGGCGGAAAGCGGGCTCTGCTGCCGTCTGTGGCGTGGGTTAGCCATTTTATTGTTCACCGTCGCGATAGCGGAGCTGATCATTACCCTCGATTTTGCCTGGTTTGGCGGGCGACATGCCGGCCTGTTGGTGACGGTCGACACTCTGCTGCTTACGTTGGGCGTGTACCTGGTCTTGTCCCGCACCCGGCCGGCGGAGCAACCGGTCGAGGAAACGCCGGAGCCTGTTAAAGTCGTCGCAGTGAATGATGACCAGATCCACCACTGGTTTGTTCAGGTGCAACAGCGATTGCTGAAAGACGATCTTTATTTGCAACCGGAGCTGAATTTGGCGCTGTTGGCGCGCAAAAGTGGATTGCCGGCGCGCCGGGTGTCGCAGGCCATCAATCAGCATGCCGGGATGAATGTCTCGCAATACGTGAACCAATTGCGCATCGGTGAGGCGGCGCGAAGGCTGCTTGTCGGCGACCGCCCGATAACCGAAATCATGCATGAGTCGGGATTTACCACCAAGTCGAATTTTAACCGCGAATTCTTGCGCGTATATGGTGCCAATCCCAGCGAATGGCGCAGACAGCAAAGACTTAGTTAAATAATAATTCGTTATAAATCTCTCATTTATCATCAGATCCCATCGGGGTATGCTGGCAATCTCTGTCTACCCCGTTCGATGCGAGCCACCTTCGATGACCGCAGAAAATAACCTCCAGCTGAACCGACGCATTCTGTCCGTGGTGATGTTCACCTTCGTCTGCTACCTGACCATCGGCCTGCCGCTGGCGGTGCTGCCGGGATTTGTGCATGACCACCTGGGCTACAACTCGGTGCTGGCGGGCCTTATCATCAGCGCGCAGTACTTCGCCACGCTGTTCAGCCGCCCGCACGCCGGGCGCTATGCCGATCAGCTGGGGCCGAAGAAGGTGGTGCTGTTCGGCCTGGCGTGCTGCGGTGCCAGCGGCCTGTTTTACGCGCTGGCGTTCGGCATTGACGATTACCCGTGGCTCAGCCTGCTGTTGCTGTGCGTGGGGAGGGTGTTTCTCGGCGTCGGCGAAAGCTTCGCCAGCACCGGTTCCACGCTGTGGGGCATCGGCCGGGTCGGAGCGATGCACACCGCGCGGGTGATTTCCTGGAACGGCGTCGCCACCTACGGGGCGATGGCGGCCGGGGCGCCGCTCGGCGTGTACCTGAATCAGCAGTGGGGATTGGCCGGGGTGGCGGCGCTGATCGTGCTGGCGGTCGCGGTGGCGCTGCTGTTGGCGAGCGGCAAGCCGGACGTCTCGATCGCCGCCGGGCAACGCATCGCCTTCCGCGCGGTGTTCGGCCGCATCTGGGCCTATGGCCTCGGGCTGGCGATGGGCACCGTCGGCTTCGGCGTGATCGCCACGTTCATCACCCTTTACTACGCCGACAAAGGTTGGAGCGGCGCGGCGTTTTCGCTGACGCTGTTCAGCTGCGCCTTCGTCGGCATCCGCCTGATCTTCAGCAACGTCATCAACCGCCACGGCGGCCTGAAGGTGACGCTGGCGTCGTTTCTGGTCGAGATCGTCGGGCTGCTGTTGATCTGGCAGGCCGGCGAACCCTGGATGGTGCAAACCGGTGCGTTGCTGGCCGGCGCCGGTTTCTCGCTGGTGTTCCCGGCGCTGGGCGTCGAGGCGGTGAAACAGGTGCCGCCGCAGAATCAGGGCACGGCGCTCGGCACCTATTCGGCGTTCCTCGACCTGGCGCTGGGCATCACCGGCCCGCTGGCCGGGCTGCTGATTGGGCAAGCGGGCGTGCCGTCGATCTATCTGGCGGCGGCGCTGCTGGTGGCGCTCGGCGTGTTGCTCACTCTGCGCCTGCTGCAGCGCAGCCGGGCCTGATTCAGGAATAGTCCGAAACCCGGATTCCTCCCCAGAAAATCATTGTTTCGGTGAATGATTACGGTAAGGTCGCTCAGCGGTCCAGAATGAGAGGAGGAATCGATGTATTTACGGCCGGATGAAGTGGCTAAAGTGTTGGAGAATACCGGCTTTGAGCGTGATTATGTCACCGATCAGGCCTATGGCTACCGCAAGGGTGCACACTACGTGTATGTGAACCGCGAAGCGCGGATGGGCAGAACCGCGTTGGTGATCCACCCGGCGCTGAAAGAGAGAAGCGTGCATTTCGCCACGCCAACTTCCCCGGTGCGCACCAGCGAGCAGTATCTGGAATTTCCCCTGGATTTAAGCGGCGACGCCCCGAACCAGCGCTACGGCATCGCACACGGCTTCAGCTCGCGCGAAGCGCTGTCGCGCTACCTCTTCAGCATGTTCTTGTAATCGGTCCCCCGCACCGGGGGACGCGATCAGCCGTGGGCCAACGCTTCGTGGTTGAAACGCTCATTGTAGGCGCGGCGGAACTGCGCCAGTTCAAACGCATCAATATCCAGCTCGGCGAAGTAAAACAGCGCCGCTTCGGTGTGCTCGGCGTGCAGCTCCGGCGACAGCCCAGCGCGCAGCAGCACGTCGCGCCACAGGGCGATCTGCTCGTCGTCCGCCTGTTTGATGAACGTCAGGTAGATGAACAGCAGATAAGCCGCCTGGTGCATCTCTTCGGTGTAGCCGTTGTTCAGCATGCGGATAAAGGTCTGGCTTTGGCGGCCGCCCATTTCCTGGATCATCGATTCGATCAGCATCGGTTTGACCCTCAGCAGATGGGCCAGCGAATCGATGGCTTTGCGGGTGTCGGACGTCAGGATGCGGTAACCGATAATGAATACGACGATCAGGGCGGCGAGGATGATCCAGGTCATTTAGGCTTTATTACACTCTCAATACGCCATAAGAGGGGCGGGAGGCGCTGTGCGACAGCGCCCGCTATCAATGCTGTTCGCCGCTGAAATTACCGACCGCGCTCTGTTGGCGCAGGTGGTGATTGAAGGTGGCCGCGTCTTTGGCCAGCGCGTCCAGATGGGCGCCGAGCATTTTGATCTGCTTCACCAGCGCATGCTGTTCCGGCACCGAACTGGCGGTGCTCAGCTTGCGCGCCAGTTGTTCATTCTGCGCCCGCAGCGCGGCTTCGCGCTGTTTGGCTTCTTCCAGCAGTTGCTGCAGCGCCTGGTAGCTCTGCTGCCATTCGCGGTGTTGCCGTTCGAAGCTGCTCTGCAACTCATTCATCGCATTTTGAAACTGGATTTCCAGCTCGCGCATTGTCATGGGCTCGATCCTTTGCGGCACTCAATGATGGCTTAGCAGTATAGCGAAAACTGTTCGCAAGCTCACCCGTTGACGACAAATGAGACAAATGCCGCTGACAATTCCCGGCTTGCAACCGTGGCAAGGCGTCTTACAATCGACCCCATTCCCAGCCGTAACGGCTGCCGTTCAAGAGAGGTGGGACATGAGCGAGCAGGAAAAAGACTTTTTTGAACAGGCGATGGCGGACGTGGTGCCGCTGGCGAGCGGGCGGCAGACGCTGTACCTCAAGCCGCAGGAGGCGGTGGACAAAAGCGCGCGGCGCGAAGCGCAGCGGCTGATGCAGGAAAACTTCCTCAGCACTGATTTTCTCGAGGTGATCCCCTGCGAACAGCCGCTGGAGTTCAAAGGGGAAGGCATTCAACAGGGCGTGCTGGACAAGCTGCGCAACGGGCGTTACCCGCCGCAGGCGTCGCTGAACCTGCTGCGCCAGTCGGTCGAAGCCAGCCGGCAGGCGCTGTTTCGCTTCATTATGCAGGCGGAGGCGCAAAACCTGCGTTCGCTGCTGATCGTGCACGGCCGCGGGCGGCAGAACGAAAGCCATCCGAATATTGTGCGCAGTTACGTCGCCAAATGGCTGGCGCAGTTTGAACAGGTACAGGCGTTTTGCCGCGCCTTACCGCGCGACGGTGGCGAGGGCGCCTGCTATGTCACGCTGCGTAAATCGGTGCAGGCCAAGGCGGAAAACTTTGAGCGCCACGCCAAGCGCAGCCGTTGAAGGGATAGCCGAAATAAAATGGCCGGCGAATATCGCCGGCCATCGATGAATTATTTATTAAATATTTTATAGTCCAGCGAATAACGGCCGGCGCCGGTTACCGCCAGCAACAGCAAGCCGCCAATGATGCTGATGTTTTTAAAGAAGTTGATTTCGTTGCCCATCATTTCCATGCCGGTCATTTTCCAGAACGGATGGCCGATAAACGCGGTGCCCAACACATACAGGGCGAAAATGACCGCGATAGGGCGAGTAAACAGACCGAGAATAAGCGCGATGCCGAAAATAAACTCCACCACCACGGCAACGATCGCCGCCAAATAAGGCATCGGCGTGCCGTAGCCTTCCATCGCCGTGACGGTCGCACCGAAGTTGACCAGTTTCATCCAGCCGAAAATGATAAACAGAATCATCAGTAATATGCGGGACAGCAGAATTACGCCGTCTTTTGAGCTATCACCCATTTCGAACTCCTTAGCCACTGTCGGAATGATGTTGTCTTACTGAATAAAGATTAGAACAATTTACGTTTTTTTCTAGCGGCGGCGGGCGGTTGCGCCATTTTTTTCGGTGGGCGAGACGCGTGGTGAAGCCGGCGGCATTGCCTATACTTGAGCCTGGAGCAAAAACAATAAAACAGGCAATGTGAGGCCAAAATGGACGAGGAATTGACCGCCGCCGGTTACCGCCGTTATTCCGGCGACAAGATTGACGTTTATTTTAACAGCGCGATATGCCGCCATTCCGCCAACTGCGTGCGTGGCAACGCGGCTATTTTTACCCTGAACCGCCGCCCGTGGATTATGCCGGACAATGCCGACGCGGCGGAGGTGAAACGCGTTATCGACACCTGCCCCAGCGGCGCACTTAAATATAGGGAGAAATAATATGGAACATAAAATACTGGCAGACGACAAACGTTTTTATATCAATGACGAGCAGGGCAAGCTGATCGCCGAGATCTCTTTCGTGCCGAGCGGCGACAAGCTGACCATTATCGATCACACCTGGGTGGATGAGTCATTGAAGGGGCAGGGCGTCGGCAAAAAGCTGGTGGCGCTGGTGGTGGAGAAGATGCGCGCGGAGCGGCGTAAAATCATTCCGCTATGCCCGTTCGCCAAGCATGAGTTTGATACCACGCCGGCCTATCAGGACATTCGCGCCTGAGGCGATAACGGGGCGCGGTGCGCCCCGGTTATTCAGCAGACGCCGAAATCGCCGTCTTCGTGGTACAGCGCCACATCGCTGGCCTGCACCTCCGTGCGCTGCTCTTTGCCCAGTTCATTCCAGCTGCAAACCAGGGTTTCGCCGTCGATCGCCACCACGGTCATCTTTGGGCCGCCGGTGGTGCGTTGAACAAAATCACCGATATTGAATGCCATGCGTTCCTCCACAACAGATTAAACCTCACCTATTGATAACACAGAATGGCGCTGCCGTTGGCACGAGTTTCGTTATGTATTATTTTATATAGCGATTATCACCAAGGAGAGCAGAATAACATGCCGGGATTATTGATGTTTTATGTGGGCGGTACGGCGCCGGGCGCCAATATTGAGCTGCACGACGTACAGTTCGCGGCGGCGGATCGGCCGGAAGAGGCGTATCCGCTGCTGCGTGAAAAGTGGTTCGGCGATAAGCGCAAGGTGCATGTCGACGGCTATGCGCGCATCGACTGGGCGGACGGTTACGACGTGAGCCTGGAGCCTGCGCCGTTCGCCGGTGAAGAGAAGCTGTTTTTCGTCAACGTGGGCGGCTACCGCAGCGATGAGCTGGCGGAATTGCACCAGTTCGGCCTGTTTGTGGCGCGTTCCGCCGGCGAGGCGAAGGACAAAGCCAAACGGGTGCTACTGACGGACAGCGCGCAGCAGCACAAGGATGACCTGGCCGAGGTGGACGACTGCCTGCTGCTGCAGGCGCTGCAAGGCTACCACGTGCATCTGCGGGCCAATCCGCACGGTAAACCGGCCCGGCCGCTGTGGCAGGGGTATCTGCCGATCGGCGAACCCGCGTTATAACGCCGCCAACGCCTGCAGCTGTTGCCGCAACCAGCGGCAGGCCTCAGGCCGGCCGTTCTTGCGGTGCAGGTAGATTTTGATCTGATACGGCGGCACCGGAAACGGCAGGGGGTGGATATCCAGCGCCGCCGCCTGCCGCAATTTTTGCGCGGCGTAGCGCGGCATGCTCATCACCAGTTCGCTGTCGGCGACGATGAACGGCGCTCCCAGCAGCGAAGGCGTGCGGATGGCGATATCGCGCTGCAGCCCCAGTTTGTCGAGCTGATAGTCAATGACGCCGCGCTGTTCGTTCCACGGCGTCACCACCAGATGGCGCGCCCGCAGGTAGTTTTCCCGCGTCAGCTCGCCGTATTTTGCGCTGAAGGCGGGCGAACAGATCGCCACATACTCATCCTCCAACCAGCTCACCTCGTCGATCTCCGGATAGCTTTCGCCGTCGGTTTCGGTAAAGCCCAGCGCGAAGTCGATACGCCCCGCCAGCAGATCGTTCAGCGCCACCTTGCGCTCGGAATAGCGCAGCTGAAACGACAGCCCCGGTGCCAGGCGCTGCATCTGCGCCATCAGCGCGGGAAACACCGCGAAGGCGGTGTAATCGGTAATGGCGAAGGTGAAGCTCTCCCGGCTTTCGGCGGGAACGAAGCGCGGGCGCGGATGCAGCCCTTTGGCCAGGAGCGCCAGACTTTCGCTGACGGTCGGGGCCAGGCTGTCGGCATACACCGTCGGGTGCATGTCGTTGCCGACCCGGTAGAACAGCTCGTCCGCCAGCGCCTTGCGCAGCCGGATCAGCGCGTGGCTCAGCGCCGACGCACTGAGGGCCAGCTCCGCCGCGGCGCGCGTCACCGATCGCAGCCGATAGACCGCTTCGAACACCAGCAGCAGGTTGAGATCGAGACGCTTCAAATCCAGATGCATGATATTCATTACCTGTTGATGAAAATGCAGTTCATACAGTATTTGAGGCGCGATATGCTGGCAAGCACAGTTATCAACACACTCAGGATTTGCCATGACCATTGAGATTTACCCGGCGCAAAAAAGCGACGCCAAACTGATTCTGGATATGATTATCGAGCTGGCGGTGTACGAAAAGGCGCGCGAGCAGGTGCTGGCCAGCGTGGAAGATATCGAACGCAGCCTGTTTGGGCCGGGCGCCTGTTCCGAAGCGCTGATTTGTACGGTAAACGGCGAGCCGGCGGGTTATGCGGTGTTCTTTATGAGTTACTCCACCTGGCTGGGTAAAAACGGCATCTATCTGGAAGACCTGTACGTGGCGCCGAAGCATCGCGGCGCGGGCGCCGGTAAAAAGCTGCTGCGGCACATCGCCCAACTGGCGTGCGAACGGCAGTGCGGCCGCCTGGAGTGGAGCGTGCTGGACTGGAACCAACCGGCCATCGATTTCTACCTCAGCATCGGCGCGCAGCCGCAGGGCGAGTGGGTGCGCTATCGTATGGAGGGCGAGGCGCTGACGCACTTCGCGGCGCACGGGGCGGCGCTGCCGGCATAATAGCCGTTGGGGGGAGGCGGCCTCCCCAACTGTGGTGATGTGAACGGTTTACTGCGGATCAATCAGGCGGGTTTGCGGGCGGCGAGAATGAAGATCATCGGGCGTTCCTGCTCTTCGTCCAGCGACGGATTAGCGGCGATTTGCTGCGCGCTGGGGCCCCATTCGTTCAAATGCTGGATGATAAACCCTTGCTGCGCCAGCGGGTTGATATAGCCGCCAAGCGTGCGGTGCTGCTTGATGACGCCTTCCGCCAGCCAGTTGGAAACGCGCTGGCCTTCTCGCTGGTAACCGTTGACCGGCCAGGATTTCTGCCCGTTGCCGTCGGTCAACCAGCCCTGCTGCGCCGGGGCGGTGTAGATCGGGTGCTCGGCGGTGAAGATGAACTGCCCGCCGGGTTTCAGCGCGGCATACACCGTGGCGAACAGGGTGGACAAATCCTCGAGGTAGTGCAGCGTCAGCGAGCTGTAGACCAGATCGTAACTTTCCGGCGGCAGCTGCAGCTGCGCCAAATCCTGCCGACGATACTCAATGCCCGCGTCGGCGGTCATCTCCCGCGCCTTGGCCAGCATCTTTTCCGAGACGTCCAATCCCAGCACGTCGGCGGCGCCCTGTTCGCACGCGCTGCGGCAGAACCAGCCGTAGCCGCAGCCGAGATCGACCACGATTTTGTCCTGCAAATCCGGCAGGATGCGGCGGATGGCGGGCCATTCCGGCGCGCCGTCCAGGCCGTGCCGCGAGCGGCTGAGCTGCGCGTAGCCGTCGAAGAAGGCCTGATTGTCATAGATGTTTTGCGTCATGAAGACTCCTTAGTGAATGACGGCGGCGGAATGCCGCTGCCATACCGTGCATATTGCTGCATAATTCTACGCTGACAACATGAATAACGGGAATGACGATGGACATGATTTCGGTGCGACAAGCGCCCGAGCTGGCGCCGCGCGCCATTGCGTATTTTCAGCGGCACTGGGCCACGCCAGAAACGCTGATGATGTATGAAGACGCCATCAACCGCAGCCTCGGCGCCGCCAACCCGCTGCCGCAGTGGTACCTGCTGATGGAAAATGACCAGATCCTCGGCTGCGCGGGGCTCATCACCAATGACTTTATCAGCCGTGGGGAACTGTATCCCTGGCTGTGTGCGCTCTACGTAGAGGAAACGCAGCGCGGCCAGGGCTGCGGCGCCAAACTGATTGAGCATGTGGCGGCGGAAACCTGCCGGTTGGGCTTCCCGCAGCTGCACCTGTGCACCGATCTGGAAGGCTACTACGAGCGCAGCGGCTTCGTTTATAACGGGCTCGGGTATCACCCGTGGGGCGAATCCTCTCGGGTCTATTCGCGGGTGCTGTGATTGCCGCCGCCGGGGACGATTAAGACAAATCTGACTTTTCTTTCACCTCATCGCGCATCGCGGGTTACACTGGCCGCTTGTTCGCCACCGACCGGGTTAATTCGCCGCCGCGATGAGAGTGCCACGCCAGCTACAGCAACGCTTTACCGCCTGCATCGCCATTATGGCGGTGCTGTTGCTGTTTGTGGCGCCGGTGGTGTCGAAATCGCTGATGCACCACCCGATGATGGGCGGCATGGCGCAGACGGACGCCGCCATGCCGCACGACATGCACGCGATGGCGATGCCCGCCGCCGAGCATGCCGGCCACCACGGCATGGATCCTGCGGCGATGATTTTCTGCGGCTATTGCGAGCTGCTGATCCACGTGCCGCTGCTGCTATGGACATTCGTCCCGCTGCTGTGGCTGATGACGCGCATCGCGCGCCTGCCTTGCGCGCCGCGCATCGTTTCTCCGCCCATTCGGCGCCTGACTCTGCGGCCGAGCCCGCGCGGGCCACCCGGCCAACCGTTTTTCCCTATTGCTTGATCATGGGTAACGCCGTCCGTATCGCTGCGGACGGTTTGCCTGCGCGCACAGTTTGAAAAACGAGAAAGGCCATGTCTTCAATAACCAAAACTCCACCTGCCGCATCGCCGCGTGGCGCAATGCTGAACCTGATCAGACGGCTGCATTTTTATATCGGCCTGCTGGTCGCTCCTTTTATTCTGGTCGCTGCATTGACCGGCACGCTGTATGTGCTGACGCCGCAGCTTGAAGAGGCGCTGTATCGCGATGCGCTTTTCACCGAACCGCACGGGCAGGCGAGATCGCTGGCTGACCAGATCGCCGCCGCCCGCCGCGCGGCGGGTGACGAGGCGCGTATTTACGCCGTGCGCCCGGCACCCGGCGCAATGGACACCACGCGCGTACAGTTCGCGGGCGCCGATCTGGGCGCTTCCGAGTCGCGCGCGCTGTTTGTCGATCCTTATACCCTGGCGATCAAGGGCGATATGACGGTGTACGGCACCTCCGGCGTGCTGCCGCTGCGCACCTGGCTGGACAAGCTGCACAGCAGCCTGCTGCTTGGCGATCTAGGGCGCAACTACAGCGAGCTGGTGGCCTCCTGGCTGTGGGTGGCCGCGCTGGGCGGCGTGGCGCTGTGGCTGGCGACGCGGCCGAAGCGCAAGCTGAAAAGGGCGAAAGGGGGCTTCGCCGCCAGCCGCCATTGGCATATCACGCTGGGCGTGGCGCTGCTGGCCGGGCTGCTGTTCTTCTCGGCTACTGGGCTGACCTGGTCGCAGTGGGCCGGCGGCAACATCGACGCGCTGCGGGCCAACCTGGGCTGGCTGACGCCGCAGGTCAACACCAGCCTGCAGGCCGATGCGCCGCAGACGCCGGCCGATCCGCACGCCGAGCACCGCGGGATGATGCCGGGCATGAAGATGGGCCCTGCCGCGCAGGCCAATGCGTTGAACGGTGATTGGGATCGGGCGCTGCACGCCGCGCGCGCCGCCGGAATAGATGCCGCCAAGGTCGAGCTGCGCCAGCCGAAAGGCGAGGGCAAAGCCTGGACGGTGACCGAAGTGGATCGCAGCTGGCCGACACAGGTGGACGCGGTTGCCATCGCGCCGCAAAGCTTCGCCGTCGTCGACCAGGTGCGGTTCGACACCTTCCCGCTCATCGCCAAACTGACCCGCTGGGGCATCGACGCCCACATGGGCATTCTGTTCGGCTTGCCGAATCAGCTGCTGCTGGCGGCGTTCGGCCTTGGGCTGTGCTTGATGATCGCGTTGGGTTACCGCATGTGGTGGATCCGCCGCCCGGCGGCGGGGGCGCAGCATCCGGTGCATACGCTGATTGCCGCCTGGCTGGCGCTTTCCCTGCCGGCGCGAACCGTCACGCTGCTGGTGGCTTCCGCACTGGGGTATTGCCTGCCGGTGATGGGCGTGAGCCTCGCGGCGTTGCTGCTGGTGGACGTGTGGCGTTGGCGCGGCCAACGGCAGGGCCACCGGGACGAAACGCCGGAAGCGGCCGCCCGCCGCGCCGAAGTGCGCAAGTTCCGCGCGGCGGTGGCGACGGTGGCGGTGGCGGTTGGCTGCGTGATGGGCCGAGCGATCCTCGGCGGCACCGTCGAGCAATTCCAGCTGCCGATCGGCGCCTGGAGCGCCCAGATGGTGATCATGCAGAGCCTGATGGTGCTGCTGTATACGCTGGTGTTCACCCTGCTGCTTTCCATTCCGCTGTGGTATTTCTTCCTGGGGGAGAATGAGGGGCGGTGAGGGGCGTCCGGCATGCCTGCGGGCATGCCGGATATTTGGGAATGGGGCTTAAGCACGTATTATCTCACTGGATAGGCAATTTCCACTGAAAGTAAGCGAACGATGACGTTTGAATAAGCTTGAAATAAAAATATATAAATCAATGTATTGGTTGGTATTTCAGTACTGTATCCTATCCATTTGCGCAATTTTGTTCAGAAAGTTTTTTCAGTTCTGCTCTTCTATAAAATACCCCATCGGGCCGTGCCAAGCCTGGGACTTTGGCGTACTCCCAAACTGAAAAATGCGTGAATTCGTAATCGCGTTCTGGTTTGGTTATTCTCTGAGCTGGACACATTTTGCTCAAGGAAAGTGAATGGACGCAAAGCAAATTGCACATGGAATTTTGGATGGAATTTCGACTATACCCAGCGGGATGTATCATGGCGTCGTTCGCACTTGGCAAGGAGCTGGATTGGCTGGTAGCAACCTCAAAACTAGAAACCAAGAAGAAACAGAACGTTTCGCCCGTATGGTTAAGTCGATGGGTAACAGTGAAGAACCCTTACGACGCCTGATTACTATTGTGATCACTGATTTCTATCAGAAACTAGACGCTAGCGGCAAAGAGTCCATCAATAATAAACTAGCCTATGGTGTCGGTCGTCTTGGTGGACGAACTGGAGGCCAATTTGCATTGGCGCAATTTGCGGCTCACATGATGCTAAGGAAAGCGACCTCTGCATTAGCGTATAAACAATTTGTACGCTTTGGCGCTTCGTTCACTCTCAACCTTGTAATGTTACAGGGACTTATCGAAGAGGCAGCCCAAGCATCCCGACGAATGCAAGTTAAGTTTCCTCAAACATTCCGGAAGGTGTCGGCGTTAAATTTAGATATGGCATATTTCTTGGTTGAGGAACAACTAGAGCCGTATCTCCAATTCATTAACAGCCACCCTATGCTTTGTAAAGGTATTCAGAATGAACTCTGCAAAATCCTCTCTAACCAGAAAACTCACTAAGTATATAGGGTTAGGTGCTTCGCATGCTTTGGAAGCGATAGTAACCGGCGTTTGCGCGATTGCTGCTTTCATGTCGCTGTTCTTACTTGATGGGGCAGTAATGAAGGTTGCTGGCTTTGTTGGTTTCTTCGTTGCCGGCTATCTAATCACCCTGGCGATTGCATGGCTGCGTGGGGAGCGGTAACAAAGTGGCGACGTAATTTTCTTGTCGCCATTACAAAGATTCCACTGTGTCCATTACTTCACCTACTGTATTCCCAAAGCTCTCGCGGGCCTGTTTCTTTACTGGATCTGTGCGGAGCCGCCTGGGAAACTGTGTCGTTAGTGGGGGGGGGGGGGGCC
>NZ_PYTW01000016.1:0-30822 GCF_003028435.1 Serratia sp. Nf2
CAATCTGAGCCATGATCAAACTCTTCAATTAAAAGCTTGATTTGCTTCCACTCGAGAAGCGATGCTCAAAGATTTACTGCATGAATTTTACTTCAGTTAGTCACTCTTCAAGACTTGATATTTTTTTGCATCCGAAGATGCTGGATATCGTCTTGTGGAGTGCCCACACAGATTGTCTGATAAATTGTTAAAGAGCAGTGAGTTAGGCGCTTTCGCTTGCTAACTCGAGGTGGCGTATATTACGCTTTCCTCTTTCAGAGTCAACCCTAATTTTCAGGATTTTTTCTCTGCGACCCCCGGATACTCTGTGAAGTTGTTCACATGTTCCGTGTCGATGGAGGCGCATTATAGGGAGTTCCTCGCAGGCCGCAACAGGTATTTTCAGCAAAAACGATCGTTCGCTGCATTCCACAGCAAAACCCCGCCTTATACCCACTTGCACACAGTGTTATCCACAGATGCGATTTGTACGGAAAATTTACGAGCGCCACGCAAACGTTTTCGCTACAATTCCCCGCGACAAAACGATCCCCCTTTTTATGGGGGCGTTACCTGAATATGTGCCTGACCCTCCCTTTATAAGGCAAAAACCCTTCCTTATAGAGAGAACGAGGTGGACATTCACGTAACGCTCTTTAATTGCGACTCAAAGCCAAGGGATAAAACCATGCAACAACCTCGTCCAATCCGCCGGGCCCTGCTCAGCGTGTCTGACAAAGCCGGTATCGTTGAATTCGCCGAAGCGCTTTCCCAGCGCGGCGTTGAACTGCTCTCCACCGGCGGCACCGCTCGCCTGCTGGCAGACGCCGGTCTGCCCGTTACCGAAGTTTCCGACTACACCGGCTTCCCGGAAATGATGGACGGACGAGTTAAGACCCTGCACCCGAAAGTTCACGGCGGTATCCTTGGCCGCCGCGGCCAGGACGACGCCGTCATGAATCAGCATGACATCAAGCCTATCGACATGGTGGTCGTCAATCTGTATCCGTTCGCCCAAACCGTGGCGCGCGCGGACTGCTCGCTGGAAGACGCGGTCGAGAATATCGATATCGGCGGCCCGACCATGGTGCGCTCCGCCGCCAAGAACCATAAAGACGTCGCCATCGTAGTGAAGAGCAGCGACTACGCCGCCATCATTACCGAGATGGACAACAACGACGGCTCGCTGCGCTATGCCACCCGCTTCGATCTCGCCATCAAGGCCTTCGAGCACACCGCCGCCTACGACAGCATGATCGCCAACTACTTCGGCGCGCTGGTGCCGGCGTACCACGGCGAGACCGAACAGCCGTCCGGCCGCTTCCCGCGTACCCTGAACCTCAACTACATCAAGAAGCAGGATATGCGCTACGGTGAGAACAGCCACCAGCAGGCCGCCTTCTATATAGAAGAAGAGGTAAAGGAAGCGTCCGTCGCGACCGCCGAGCAGCTGCAGGGCAAGGCGCTGTCTTATAACAACATCGCCGATACCGACGCCGCGCTGGAATGCGTGAAAGAGTTCGCCGAGCCGGCCTGCGTGATCGTCAAACACGCCAACCCTTGCGGCGTGGCGATCGGCGACGACATCCTGGCCGCTTACGAGCGCGCTTACCAAACCGACCCAACCTCCGCCTTCGGCGGCATCATCGCCTTTAACCGCGAGCTGGATGCCGCCACCGCGCAGGCGATCATCAGCCGCCAATTCGTGGAAGTGATCATCGCGCCAAACGTCACCCAGGAAGCACGCTCCCTGCTGGCCGCCAAGCAGAACGTGCGCGTGCTGGCCTGCGGTCAGTGGCAGCAACGCGTGGCGGGGCTGGACTTCAAGCGCGTCAACGGCGGCCTGCTGGTTCAGGATCGCGATCTGGGCATGGTGACCGCCGCCGATCTGCGTGTGGTATCCGAGCGCCAGCCGACCGAGCAGGAACTGCGCGACGCGCTGTTTTGCTGGAAAGTGGCCAAGTTCGTGAAATCCAACGCCATCGTTTATGCACGTGACAACATGACCATCGGCATAGGTGCCGGCCAGATGAGCCGCGTTTATTCCGCCAAGATCGCCGGCATCAAAGCAGGCGACGAAGGGCTGGAAGTGAAAGGGTCCGCCATGGCCTCCGACGCCTTCTTCCCGTTCCGCGACGGCATCGATGCCGCGGCGGCGGTCGGCATCACCTGCGTGATCCAGCCGGGCGGCTCGATCCGCGACGACGAAGTGATCGCGGCCGCCAACGAGCACGGCATCGCGATGCTCTTCACCGACATGCGTCACTTCCGCCATTAATTCCTTTTGCCGCGTGCGCTCCGGCGCACGCCATTCGTGGAGCCCCTGATGAACATTTTGATTATCGGCAACGGCGGGCGCGAACACGCGCTGGCCTGGAAAGCCGCCCAGTCTCCGCTGGCGGACAAAGTCTACGTTGCGCCGGGCAATGCCGGCACCGCGCTGGAAGCCAATCTGGAAAACGTGGCGATCGCCGCCACCGACATCCCTGCCCTGGTCGCTTTCGCCCAGAGCCATGACATCGGTCTGACCATCGTCGGGCCGGAAGCGCCGCTGGTGATCGGCGTGGTCGACGCCTTCCAGGCCGCCGGCCTGAAAATCTTCGGCCCGTCGCAGGCCGCCGCGCAGCTCGAAGGCTCCAAAGCCTTCACCAAGGATTTCCTGGCGCGCCACCGCATCCCGACCGCCGAATATGAAAACTTCACCGAGGTAGAGCCGGCACTGGCCTATGTGCGCCGCAAAGGCGCGCCGATCGTCATCAAGGCCGATGGCCTGGCGGCCGGTAAAGGCGTGATCGTCGCAATGACGCTGCAAGAAGCGGAAGAAGCCGTGCGTGACATGCTGGCCGGCAACGCCTTCGGCGACGCCGGTCATCGCATCGTCGTGGAAGAATTCCTCGACGGCGAAGAAGCCAGCTTCATCGTGATGGTCGACGGCGAGAACGTGGTGCCGATGGCCACCAGCCAGGACCACAAACGCGTCGGCGACGGCGATACCGGCCCGAACACCGGCGGCATGGGAGCCTACTCCCCGGCGCCGGTCGTGACCGACGAAATCCACCGGCGCGCCATGGACCAGGTGATCTGGCCGACGGTGCGCGGCATGGCGGCGGAAGGCAACACCTACGTCGGCTTCCTGTACGCCGGCCTGATGATCGCCGCCGATGGCCAACCGAAAGTGATCGAGTTCAACTGTCGTTTTGGCGATCCCGAAACCCAGCCCATCATGCTGCGCCTGCGTTCCGATCTGGTGGAGCTGTGCCTGGCGGGTGCCGAAGGCCGCCTGAACGAGAAGAGCTCTGACTGGGACGAACGCCCTGCGCTCGGCGTGGTGCTGGCGGCCGGCGGTTATCCGGGCGACTATCGCAACGACGAGGTGATCCAGGGATTGCCGCAGCAGGAAAGCGCCGACGGCAAGGTCTTCCATGCCGGTACACGCCTGCAAGGCAATGACGTCGTCACCAGCGGCGGCCGCGTGCTGTGCGTAACCGCGCTGGGCGACACCGTGGCGCAGGCGCAGCAACGTGCCTACCAGCTGGCCGAAGGCATTGAGTGGCCGGGCAGCTTCTGTCGCAAAGACATCGGTTATCGCGCGATTGCGCGCGGCAAGTGATTTGACCGTATAAGGTCATGACGAGAGGCTCCGCAGCGCGGGGCCTTTTTTATAGCTGGTCTTCTTTCGGTTCCCAACTGCAGAAATCGTCGTTCGCCACCAGCAGCAGTTCGCTGCCTTCCGGCGCTTCCAGCCAGGCGACGCTCACCGGCCAGCTGCTGCTGCGGGCACGCTTCTCGATCCAGACGATGGAGGCGGCGTCCAGCCCCGGTTTCATGCGTTGGCCGTCGCAGGTTTGCACCTCGCCCTGCATCCAACGCCCCTGCAGCAATTTGACCTTGCCGGCGCGCAGTGCATTGCTCACTTCGAGGATCCGCCGCGCCTGATATTGGTACAGGGCGATTTCATCGCTGGTCAGCGGTTCGCGGCGTGTCGCCAGCTGGCGCTGCATAAAGCTCACCGTGCCGTCATCGGCAAAGCGCAGTTGAATAGAGTCCCGATCGCCGTCGGCGTCGTTACGTTTGATTTGGCGCAGCACGTCGCCCTGATAGGTGTACAGCGTGGTGATGGTACCCGGCCCCCGGTAGGGGCTATAGACGCTGACCAGCACCTGCGGGCGATGTTGCTCATCGTCTTTACGCCACAGGCGTATCACGCCCTGATCGGCCACAAAGCCGCTGGCGGTAAAGCTCGGAATATCGGAATGGAAACTGCAGGCGCTCAGACCGAGGGCGATGCCGGCGGCCATGAGCACCCGACGAGTAAACAAAAGGGGCGCCATCGCCCCTCTGTTTAATCTTTTCACCGAGGCGCGGTCTTATTTAACAGCGTCTTTCAGTGCTTTGCCAGAAACGAACGCAGGCACGTTGGCTGCTGCGATTTTGATTTCTTTGCCAGTCTGTGGGTTGCGGCCAGTGCGCTCGCTACGATGGTTTACTTTGAAAGTACCGAAGCCAACCAATTGTACTGCATCACCTTCTTTCAGAGACTCAGTAATAGCAGCCAGGGTGGATTCCAGAGCCAGTTTAGCTTGTGCTTTGGAAAGGTCAGCCTTGTCCGCGATTACATCAATCAGTTGAGTCTTGTTCATAAGTTATCCTTACAGTGTGTTTATCGTTTGCAAAGCATCGAGTGCGACGGATATGCCGATTGACAGCACTCTCCTGCATACACGCACCGATAGCCACTTTTTTTACGCCCCCCAAATGTAGACCAGACAGGGTGCGGATGTGAAGCCTTAAGGCATGACAAATCAGGCGTTAAATCACGTTTTGTTGCCTTATTGCGCTAAATTTATCCCGATGTTGCTGACACCCGCCTCTCGCAGGTCGGATCGCAGCCCCTTGATCAGGTCTATATCGCGCTCTTCACAGGCGTCCAACAGGCGGAAAATTTCCCATTGAATGTCCCATTCTTCCTCTACCGCAGGCAAACTTCCCAACTCTTCGTCGGTCATTTCCTTACCGGCTTGAGTCATTTCCAACATCGCCACGGTGCGAATCGATGTTTCGCTGATGGCGATGGCGTGCTCCAGCGTCTCCCCGCCGAGCCGCGAATGGATCAGTTCCCCTAATGCGATACAGGCATCAATTGCCGGGTAAACGCCGTAAAGATCGTAATCTTCCGCCGACGGAATCGCCTCTTCCAACTTCTCGAGCTGGCTGTCGAAGTTGACCTTGGCGTCCTTCACCACCAGCGTTTCCCACACCAAATCCAGAATGCGGCGATAAACCGCCGGATCGCCAAACTCGGTCTGTTTGCAGAACATCTGGTAATTCGGGTACATACGCTCGCACAAACTGGCCATAAAGGTCAAATGTTGCCAAGCCTCGTGCCGTTCCAGACGTAAATGAATCGGGTTACGTAGCATGCTTTACTCTCTTACGCGTTATCTGCGGCGCAGTGTACCCGAAATCGCTCATGGCGACACCTCCGGATGCTGCTGCAACCAACGCTGAAACGCCGGGCGCCGCGACGCGATAGCGTCGGCCCAGCGGGTCGGCTCCGGTAAACGGTAGCCCGCCATGCAGCGTTGCACCCACGCCAGCGCGCTGTCGGCGCTCACGCGATGGCCGGTAGAGATGAACAGCGGGTTGCAACGCGCCTTGCTGCGCCACACCCAGCCCAGCTGTTCACCCTTGTCTTCCAACGGCGTCAGCGCGCCGACGGCGGCGTCCAGCGGCGCAAATTTGCCGCACAGGCGCTTCTTGGCCACGCCGATGGTCGGCACATCGACCAGCAGGCCGAAATGGCTGGCGACGCCGAGACGCCGCGGATGCGAAATGCCGTGCCCATCGACGAAGATCAGCCCCGGTTTCTGCTGCAGCTGCGCCCAGGCGGCCAACAGCGCCGGGTATTCGCGAAACGACAGGAAGCCCGGGATATAGGGCATGACGGTGGCGATGCGCGCCACCTGATACTCCACCAGCTCCAGCGACGGATAGCGCAGGATGGCGATGGCGGCGCGCGTCACCGCCCCTTCTTGCTCGAAGCCCACGTCGGCGCCGGCGATGAAGGCCGGCGGTTCGGCCGGCAGATCGTCGTAGCGAATGACTTCAGCCGCGCGCCGCAGCTGTTCGGCGCGCAGGGCCGCCATATCGGTCACATCAGATCCTTAACGGTGGTATTTTGCCGAGTGCGCGTGTACCGCCTCGACGAAGGCGCCGGCGTGCTCCGGCGGCACATCCTGATGGATGCCGTGGCCCAGGTTGAACACATGGCCGTTGCCGTGGCCGAAACCGGCCAGAATGGTCTCCACTTCTTCCGCGATGCGCGCCGGGGAGGCATAAAGCATCGACGGATCCATATTGCCCTGCAGCGCCACTTTGTCGCCCACGCGCCGACGTGCGTCGGCGATGTCGGTGGTCCAATCCAGCCCCAGCGCATCGCAGCCGGTGGCGGCCATCGCCTCCAGCCACTGCCCGCCGCCTTTGGTGAACAGCGTCACCGGCACGCGGCGGCCGTCGTTTTCACGCAGCAGCCCGTCGACGATCTTGTGCATGTAGTGCAAAGAGAACTCGCGGTAATCGCGCCCGGTCAGCACGCCGCCCCAGGTGTCGAACACCATCACCGACTGCGCGCCGGCTTTGATCTGGGCATTGAGGTATAGGATCACGCTGTCCGCCAGCTTGTCCAGCAACAGGTGCAGCGTGGCCGGTTCGGCATACATCATCTTCTTCAGCTTGGTGAAGGCCTTGCTGCTGCCGCCTTCGACCATATAAGTCGCCAGCGTCCACGGGCTGCCGGAGAAGCCGATCAGCGGCACTTCGCCCTTCAGCTCGCGGCGAATGGTGCGCACCGCGTTCATCACATAGCCCAGCTCCACTTCCGGATCGAACACCGGCAGCTTATCGACGTCGGCGCGGCAGGTAACGGGAGAGCTGAAACGCGGGCCTTCGCCGGCTTCAAAGTACAGGCCGAGCCCCATGGCGTCGGGAATGGTGAGAATGTCGGAGAACAGGATGGCGGCGTCCAGCGCATAGCGGCGCAGCGGCTGCAGCGTGACCTCGCAGGCCAGCTCCGCGTTCTTGCACAGCGACATGAAATCACCGGCCTGGGCGCGGGTCGCCTTGTACTCCGGTAAATAACGACCGGCCTGGCGCATCATCCATACGGGGGTCACATCCACCGGCTGGCGCAACAGCGCGCGCAGGTAGCGATCGTTCTTCAACTCAGTCATTTATGGGGCTCCCTTAATAATCTGCCGGCCATTGTACATTATTCTGCCCGGCACAGCGCCACGGTGTCCTCAATCAACCGGCGCGCCACGGTGCCGGGCGGCGGCAACAGCGGCAATTGGTCGTAGCGATACCAGCCGGCGTTGAGCAGCTCCTTGGGATCGTGACGAATGTCACCCTGATGGTAATCGGCCATAAAGGCCATCATCAGCGAGTGCGGGAACGGCCAGGGTTGTGAAGTGACGTAGCGCAGGTTCTTGATTTCGATATTGCTCTCTTCCATCACTTCACGCGCCACCGCCTGTTCCAGCGTTTCGCCCACTTCGACGAAGCCGGCCAGCACCGTGTGGATGCCGCCGCGATGACGCACGTGTTGCGCCAGCAGGATCTGATCCTCGCGCCGAATGGCGACGATTACGCAGGGTGCAATCTGCGGATAGTACCGCTCTTTGCAGTGGCCGCACAGGCAGGCGCTTTCGGAGCGACTGAGGTGCATCTCATGGCCGCAGTAGCCGCAGTAGCGATGGGAACGGTAGAAATCCGCCAGCTGCACGCCGCGCCCGGCAAGCTGGAACAGACCGCGATCCTGATCCAACAGCTGACGCACCGAGCCCATCTCCCGCGGCATCGCCTGGCGCACCAGCCAGACCGGCGCGCCCTCCCATTCACCGATGGTGCGCGCCATGTGGCCCCGCAGCCCAAGAGCGGCGGCAGTCCCCGACGGCAATTCACCGTTCGGTAACCAAAGTTTGCTTTCATGGCTGACAATCCACCAGCCGTTTTCATTGCCCGTTAATGCAAGTTCCATATCGTTGTTGCACAACCTCAGCTTCACTGGCACTCTACGAATCGGCTTTGTTACATTTTAATAACTTACCGGTTACTTTTATTACTTACACGGAGTCAAACATGCTCAACCGTTTGGAAAGGCTGACTCAGCGCGTTGGCGGTAGTAATGAATTAGTTGATCAATGGCTTCAGGCCCGCAAACAGTTGCTGGTCGCCTACTGCACGCTGGTAGGCCTCAAACCGAATAAAGAAAAGCATACGCCGCTGAATGAAAAAGCGCTGGAGAACTTTTGCCACAACCTGGTGGATTACCTCTCCGCAGGGCATTTTCATATCTATGACAGAATTATCAAACAAGTGGAAGGCGCAGCCAGTCCGAAAATGTCGCTGGCGGTGAACATCTACCCCAAGCTGTGGGCCAATACCGAACAGATCATGGCGTTCCACGATCGCTATACCGAAGTGGATATCGATCAGGAGGTTTGTCTGGAATTCCACCAGGCCTTGTCGGATATCGGCGAAACGCTGGCGGCGCGCTTTGCGCTGGAAGATAAGCTGATCCAGTTGGAGGCGGAAGCCGCACAGCAACCGCTGCCGGACCAGACGCTGGATCCGGCGCGTTAAAATTTTATAGTTTTTTTTCTTATCCCTCCTATACTGGGGGGCATCTTGTCGGAGTGCCTAGCGCCTGATTTGTTCATCGAATCAGCCAGGCTGAGACCGTTAATTCGGGATCCGCGGAACCTGATCGGGTTAATACCCGCGAAGGGAACAAGAGTAATCTATCGTCACAGGCACGGCCTTCCCCTTGTGGGCGCCCTGCCTGATCGGCCACCATCATTACTCCCTCCGAGCTCCAGACAAGCAACTTTCCCAACCCAACACACTGGTAGGAACTTGCTATGTCTAACGTTAATCCACCGCGCGCTCGTAAAGCGCAACGCGAAGCCGCCCAGCAGTTTATCGACACCCTGCAAGGCATGGCTTTCCCGAACTCACGCCGCATCTATCTGCAAGGCTCGCGCAGCGATATCCAGGTGCCGATGCGCGAAATTCAGCTCAGCCCGACCCTGCTTGGCGGCAGCAAAGACCACCCGCAGTATGAACCCAACGAGGCGATCCCGGTGTATGACACCGCCGGCCCCTACGGCGATCCGCAGGCCGAGCTCGACGTACACGCCGGCCTGGCCAAGCTGCGCGCCGACTGGATCGACGCGCGCGGCGATACCGCCACCCTCAGCGGCGCCAGCTCCGGCTTCACCCAACAGCGGCTGGCGGACGAGGGGCTGGATCACCTGCGCTTCGAGCATCTGCCGCTGCCGCGCAGGGCGCTGCCGGGCAAGTGCGTGACCCAGCTGCACTATGCCCGCGCCGGTATCGTCACCCCGGAGATGGAGTTCATCGCCATCCGTGAAAACATGGGGCGCGAGCGCATTCGGGGCGAGGTATTGCGCCACCAGCATCCGGGCCAGAGCTGGGGCGCCAACCTGCCGGACAACATCACGCCGGAGTTCGTGCGTCAGGAAGTGGCCGCCGGCCGCGCCATCATTCCCGCCAACATCAACCATCCGGAGGCGGAGCCGATGATCATCGGCCGCAATTTCCTGGTGAAGGTGAACGCCAATATCGGCAACTCGGCGGTCACGTCGTCGATCGAAGAAGAGGTGGAGAAGCTGGTGTGGTCCACCCGCTGGGGCGCGGACACCGTGATGGATCTCTCAACCGGTCGCTATATTCACGAAACCCGCGAGTGGATCCTGCGCAACAGCCCGGTGCCCATCGGCACCGTGCCGATCTACCAGGCACTCGAGAAGGTCAACGGCGTGGCGGAAAACCTCACCTGGGCGATGTTCCGCGATACGCTGCTGGAACAGGCGGAGCAAGGGGTCGACTACTTCACCATCCACGCCGGCGTGCTGCTGCGCTACGTGCCGATGACCGCCAAACGCCTGACCGGCATCGTGTCGCGCGGTGGCTCGATCATGGCCAAATGGTGTCTGTCGCACCATCAGGAAAACTTCCTCTATCAGCATTTCCGTGAAATCTGTGAGATCTGCGCCGCCTACGACGTTTCGCTGTCGCTCGGCGACGGCCTGCGCCCCGGCTCGATTCAGGACGCCAACGACGAAGCCCAGTTCGCCGAGCTGCATACGCTGGGCGAGCTGACCAAAATCGCCTGGGAATACGACGTGCAGGTGATGATCGAAGGCCCGGGCCACGTGCCGATGCAGATGATCCGCCGCAACATGACCGAAGAGCTGGAACACTGCCACGAAGCGCCGTTCTACACCCTCGGCCCGCTGACCACCGATATCGCCCCGGGCTATGACCATTTCACCTCCGGCATCGGCGCGGCAATGATCGGCTGGTTCGGCTGCGCCATGCTGTGTTACGTCACGCCGAAAGAGCACCTCGGCCTGCCGAACAAAGAGGACGTCAAACAGGGCCTGATCACCTACAAGATCGCCGCTCACGCCGCCGATCTGGCCAAAGGCCATCCGGGCGCGCAGATCCGCGATAACGCCATGTCCAAGGCGCGTTTCGAATTCCGCTGGGAAGATCAGTTCAATCTGGCGCTCGATCCGGCCACCGCGCGCGCCTATCACGACGAAACCCTGCCGCAGGAATCCGGCAAGGTCGCCCACTTCTGCTCGATGTGCGGGCCGAAATTCTGCTCGATGAAAATTTCGCAGGAGGTGCGCGACTACGCCGCCGCCCAGGAAGCCGCCAAGCCGATCGAAGTACAGCTGACCGGCATGGAGAAAATGTCCGCCGAGTTCCGCGCCCGCGGCAGCGAGCTGTATCACAGCGCCGGCACCCTGCAAGAGGAGACAAGCAATGACTGATATCACGACCCCCTTCCCGGCTACGCCCCACAAGCTGGGGCTTTACCCGGTCGTCGACAGCGTGGCGTGGATCGCTCGCCTGCTGGAGGCCGGCGTCACCACGATCCAGCTGCGCATCAAAGATCTGCCTGACGAGCAGGTCGAAGAGGATATCGCCGCCGCCATCGCGCTGGGCCAGCGTTATCAGGCGCGGCTGTTCATCAACGACTACTGGCGGCTGGCGATCAAACACGGCGCCTACGGCGTACATCTGGGCCAGGAAGATCTCGATACCACCGATCTGGCGGCCATCCACCGCGCCGGGCTGCGGCTGGGCGTATCCACCCATGACGACGCCGAGCTGGCGCGCGCGCTGGCGGTGAAACCGTCCTACATCGCGCTGGGGCACATCTTCCCTACCCAGACCAAAGACATGCCTTCGGCGCCGCAGGGGCTGACGGAGTTGAAGCGCCATATCGCCGATTTGGCGGATTACCCGACGGTAGCGATCGGCGGGATCAGCATCGATCGCGTACCGGCGGTGCTGGCGTGCGGCGTCGGCAGCGTGGCGGTGGTCAGCGCCATCACCCAGGCGCCGGACTGGCGCGCGGCGACGGCCGAGCTGCTGCGGCTGATCGAAGGCGAGGATCCGAACGATGCTTAACGATCAGGAATTCCTGCGCTACAGCCGTCAGCTGCTGCTGGAGGACGTCGGCCCGGAAGGCCAGGAGAAACTCAAGCGCGCCACGGTGCTGATCGTCGGTTTAGGCGGGCTCGGTTCCCCGGCTTCGCTGTATCTGGCCGCCGCCGGCGTCGGCACGCTGCTGCTGGCCGACGACGACCAGCTGCACGTCACCAACCTGCAGCGGCAAATTCTCTACCGCAGCGCCGATACCGCCACCGGCAAGGCGGCGCTGGCGCAACGCCACCTGCAGGCATTGAACCCGTTGGTAGAATCCATCCCGCTGGCGCAGCGGCTGCAGGGGCAAGCGCTGCGCGACGCGGTCGCCCGCGCCGACCTGGTGCTGGATTGCTGCGACAATATGGCGACCCGCCATGAGGTCAATGCCGCCTGCATTGCCGCCGCCAAACCGCTGATCAGCGGCAGCGCGGTCGGTTTCAGCGGCCAGCTGCTGGTGCTCGAGCCGCCCTATGCGCATGGCTGCTACGCCTGCCTGTACCCGGAACAGGAAGAGCCGCAACGCAACTGCCGCACCGCCGGGGTGCTCGGCCCGGTGGTGGGCGTGATCGGCACTCTGCAAGCGCTGGAAGCCATCAAAATGCTGGCCGGCATGCCTTCCTCTCTCAGCGGTAAACTGCGGTTGTTCGACGGCAAGCAGCAGAGCTGGAGCACGCTGCAACTGAGCCAGGCCCGCACCTGCCCGGCATGCGGAGGCGCGGCATGAAGATCCGACTGAACGATCAACCGCTGGAGCTGGCGCAGCCGCTCAGCGTCGCCGCCCTGCTGACCCAGCTGGAACGCCACCAGCCGGGCACCGCGCTGGCGATCAACCAAACCATCATCCCACGCGCCGACTGGGCCGACCATCAGGTGCAGGACGGTGACGACATTTTGCTGTTTCAAGCGATCGCCGGAGGCTGACATGCTGAAAATCGCCGATACCACTTTTACCTCGCGCCTGTTCACCGGCACCGGCAAGTTCGCCACCCCGGCGCTGATGTTGGAGGCGCTGGCGGCCTCCGGCTCACAGCTGGTGACCATGGCCATGAAGCGCGTCGATCTGCGCGGCGGCAACGACGCCATTTTGGCGCCGCTGCAGCAGTTGGGCGTCAGGCTGTTGCCCAATACCTCCGGTGCCAAAACCGCCGCCGAAGCGGTGTTCGCCGCCCGGCTGGCGCGCGAAGCGCTCGGCACCCACTGGGTGAAGCTGGAGATCCATCCCGATGTGAAATACCTGCTGCCGGATCCGATAGAAACGCTGAAGGCGGCGGAAACGCTGGTGAAAGACGGTTTTGTGGTGCTGCCCTACTGCGGCGCCGATCCGGTGCTGTGCAAACGGCTGGAAGAGGTGGGCTGTGCGGCGGTGATGCCGCTCGGCGCCCCTATCGGCTCCAACCGCGGTCTGCGCACCCGCGACTTCCTCGAGATCATCATCGAACAGGCCAAGGTGCCGGTGGTGGTCGATGCCGGCATCGGCGCGCCGAGCCACGCGCTGGAAGCGATGGAGCTGGGCGCCGACGCGGTGCTGGTGAATACCGCCATCGCCGTGGCGCGCGATCCGGTAGGAATGGCACGGGCGTTTCGCCTGGCGCTGGAAGCCGGCGAGCTGGCGCGCAGCGCCGGATTAGGCTCAAGCCAGCGCAGTGCGGCCTCCTCCAGCCCGCTGACCGCCTTCCTCAGCCAGCCAGAGGAGGCACAGTGATGGCCGACGATTTCAGTAGCCGCTGGCAACAGCTGGATTGGGACGATATTACGCTGCGCATCAACGGCAAAACCGCACGCGACGTGGAACGCGCATTGAATGCCGACAAGCTGACGCGCGACGACTTTATGGCACTGATCTCCCCCGCCGCCGCGCCGTATCTGGAACCGCTGGCGCAGCGCGCGCAGCAGCTGACCCGTCAGCGCTTCGGCAACGTCGTCAGCTTCTATGTGCCGCTGTACCTCTCTAACCTGTGCGCCAACGACTGCACCTACTGCGGCTTTTCAATGAGCAACCGCATCAAGCGTAAAACGCTCGATGCGGCGGAGATCGCACGCGAGTGCGAAGCCATCAAGGCGCTGGGGTTCGAACACCTGTTGCTGGTCACCGGCGAGCATCAGACCAAGGTCGGCATGGACTATTTCCGTCAGCACATTCCGGCGATCCGCCGCCACTTCAGCTCGCTGATGATGGAAGTGCAGCCGCTGGCGCAGGACGAGTACGCCGAACTGAAAACGCTGGGCCTGGACGGCGTGCTGGTGTATCAGGAAACCTACCATCCGGCCACCTATCTGCAGCACCATCTGCGCGGCCAGAAGCAGGATTTCCATTGGCGCCTGGCCACGCCGGATCGCCTGGGGCGCGCCGGGATCGACAAGATCGGCCTCGGCGCATTGATCGGCCTGTCCAACAGCTGGCGCACCGACTGTTACCTGCTGGCGGAACATCTGTTCTACCTGCAGCAAACCTACTGGCAGAGCCGCTACTCGATCTCGTTCCCGCGTCTGCGCCCCTGCGCCGGCGGTATTGAACCGGCGTCGATCATGAGCGAGCCCCAGCTGGTGCAGCTGATCTGCGCCTTCCGGCTGTTCGCGCCGGACGTTGAGCTGTCGCTGTCTACGCGTGAGTCGCCGTACTTCCGCGATCACATGATCCCGGTGGCGATCAACAGCGTCAGCGCCGGATCCAAGACGCAGCCCGGCGGCTATGCCGACGACGTACCGCCGGAATTGGAACAGTTCGAGCCGCACGACGGCCGCACGCCGCAGCAGGTCGCCGAGGCCATCAGCAATGCCGGGCTGCAGCCGGTGTGGAAAGACTGGGACGATTATCTGGGACGCAGCGCGCAATAAACGGCAACGTTTACCGCCGCGTGAAGAAAACGCTGGAACGGCCGCGCAATGCCGAACGGTGGCGCTGGCGCCGGCAAGCTCTCCGGCTATAGTGGCCTTGCCGGCCACCAAACCCGGTGCCGGCCGGGGCCGTCTCCCTCTCGATGGCCCCGCCTTATCCCATCCCGGATCGCGTCGGAGATTCTCTTGCGCGACGCCGGGCCCTCGTCCGCGGCAACGCGCATGTCGCGTATCACGGCTTGTAAAAGCGTACGGGCAGGTTGTCTTGTCGGCTAATGGGCAGTCAGAAAGATGGTCTAGTTGCGTTCGGTATTCACGCAGGAGTGATATTCATAGGGCGCTGTTACGGCAGAAAAGTGAGGAACGGGGAAAAAGAAGGTACAGCGACGAAGAGAGGTTCGAATGGTCATCCCCGGTACTGCCTATGGCCCTGGTGTTGGCCGCAGAGCTTTTTTGCCGCCTGCTCCCTGCTTACGGACAAGAGCAGGCGGTTTATTTTGTGAGACTGGCACCCCCCCAGGACGCGAATCACACAGTATGTGCGCTAATTAACCATACAAACGATTAAATGTGAATGTCTTTTGAGTGTTTTTTTATTTGATATCGAGTGTGTTATGAGTTTGCCAAGGAAAATCAAACTGATATCGCCGCAACCGCCGGGGCATCATCTATAATCCAGCACGGGTCCTCGCGCAGGTTTTTCAGCGCTCGCGGTCAACATCAAAAAAAGCCAAGGTTGTCATGAAGAAAACGCCAAATTACATCGATGCAATCAGCGCGTTGCTCACTCTGAAAGGAGTTGGCGACAGAAAACATGCCTCCACGATGGCCAACATACTGAACCTTCAGTACAACAGCGCCAAACAGAAACTGGATGGCAAAAGGGGCATCACCCTCGATGAAGTCAAAAAGGTTTTCCAGTACTTCAACGAGCCCTTCGCCGGCCAAAGGACGCATAACGGCGTCTTTATCATGAACAGCATTCACAAGCGCTGCAGCATTGAAGTCGACGAGTGCCCAGTCACGCAAGCGGACAACGACGAAACCTACGCCTACAAAAAAGACGATCTTTTCATCATCAACACCAATCGGGAACATGCCGCCGAGGCTCCGCTGTACAAAGTCAACAAGATTGACTTTCTGCCGGCCCCGCGTATCGCGATCCTGGATAATGACGGCGATATTCTCGAACTGTTGAAGAAGATCGCCAGCCGATACGGCATCGAGACTGAGACCTTTCAGACGGCGGACGCCATGCTGGCCGCGCTGGAACAGCAGTCCTTTGAGGCGTTTATTCTGGACTGGCTGTTGGACTTCGGCGAGACCTCCGAACGCGTCGTGAAGAAAATTAAAGACGCCCTCGATCCGCACGCCCGCATCATCATTCTGACCGGCCAGCTGAATCACTACGAGAAAAACATCGGCGATATGATCCTGCACTATGACGTACACCTGGTGGAAAAACCGACCAAGCCGCTGATTATCTCCTCGCTGCTGCTGTCGAACCTATTCTTTAATTAGTTTGATCGGGATGCGGATCAAAAACGATGAGCCCACCCCTTCGACGGATTTGGCTCTAATGGTGCCTTTCATCGTCGTGACGTAATTTTTGATAATGGTCAGCCCCAGCCCCAACCCCTGCCGCGTTTCCCTTTCCACCCCCTGATTGAACGCCTTATATAACCGATCCAGGTTATCGACGTTAAACCCGATGCCGGTGTCTTTTACCCGCAAATACAGATTACCGTGACACACCTTCACATTGAGGGCGATCGCGCCGTGGTGGGTAAATTTGTCCGCGTTGCTGAGCAGGTTGGCCAATATTCGGTAGAGCTTGTATTTATCAGAACCAATCAGGCCGGCATAAGACGAACGGTGAATCATGAGGCGATTGCCGCGCCCGGCGCCGATACCGGTTACGGCATCGTCCACCACCTCATTCAGCCGGAAGGTGGAAATATTGATTTTGACTTCCCCCATCTCAAGCCGTGAATAATCCATCACCTCGCGCGTTTGTTCGGCGATCTTATTACCGTGATAGGAGACCAGGCGGGCTTCTTTTTTCAACTCTTCCTGCGCCAGCTCGTGCTCCATGATATCCGCGGCAATGACGATGGCCTGGGTCGAACCGGCGATCTCGTGGTAGATGGAAGAGATAAAGATGTTCTTGTTCTTGATGATCTCTTTCAACGAGAAGGCATTTCTCAGCACCAGGAACATCATCAGGAATACCAATATCAGCGAAAAGAGGGCGAACATCTCGGCTTTACTCGAGTTGTCCTGGATGATGCCTTTCACTTCGGTAAAGTTTTTAATCTGTATCCGATAAATAATTTCCTGGATATCGACCAGCGTGCCCTCGATATCATCCATATAAGAGAGAATGTCCGCCTTGTTTCTCTGCCCCACCAGCAAGCCGGCGGAGAGCTCATCCAACGTGCGGTACTGCTGCTTCAGCAGCGCGACATTCTTGATGAACTCGTCGTCGTAATAAAAAGAGTCGCTGAAGGTCGAACGGCTCTCCAGGATCTGAATCTTCGAGTAGAAAATTTTCTTTTTGATCTGGAAGGCGTCGTAGTCGTTGTTTTCACTGAGCAGCAGCGCGGTTTTGGTCCTTTCAAACGCCAGAAAGAGGATCTCGGCCACCGAGTAGTTGTCCAGATTGGGCTCGATCTGCTTATAGCGTTCTTTTACGCCGCCGAAGTTAATAGCAATCAACAAAATCAATAAGGAGAAGATGGCAACCAACGCGATAAGAGTACCGATCAGTTTTTTGCTCATCTTATTTCAGATCCAACCGTTTAACTTGCCAGACGGTTTTCGCATTCACATCCAGGTTATTCAGCTCGGCGTAGCCATCGCGCGGATAAATAATGGCGAATGGCCCCAGTTCCCCAACGTCGATCGGCTTACCGCCGCGCTGGTAGGCGACGATCACGCGGTATTTAATCATCTCATCGATCGGCATCGAATAGGAGTAATCATCCCAGGCGAAGGCGCGCACCGACTGGCCTTTCAGGTGATAGGCTTTCACCAGCTCCGCAAACTCAACGCCGGTGAACGTATCTTCCGGGGTGAAATTGGTCGAGGTTTTAATCGTATGCCGCGGCATCGCTTCCAGCATCTGCCGAGTTATCTTGATCTTCTCGCCGTCGAGCGGTTTGAGGTAAAAATAGTCAACGGCCGCATACAGCGGCGCGCTGAACAGCGAAAGCAGCAGGAACGTCATCAATCCTTTGATTGTCATTATTCACCCTCTTTGCGTTTCACCAGTTCGGCCTGGCCAAACTCATCCTGCCCGACCACGACCCAGCCATGATGTTGATAAAAGCCTTCGGCTTTGGAGCCGGGATCGGTGGTTAAGTGGATCGCTTCGGCGCCGTGCTCAAACATCCAGGTAGTGACCCGTGCCAGCAAGGCGGAGCCGATCCCCTTCGACTGGTATTCCGGCTTCACGAACAGGCCGCCGATCAGCGGTTCAGGGATGAATAACCCGAAACCAACGCCGGCATAGTCGTCGCCATGCTTGCAGATCCAGCCGCCGCCCTGGTCGATATCCTCCAGCGCCTGTTTGCGCCGCAGATACTGGATCTGATGCGGGTGCAGCAGGTTTTCTTCAACGGAAAAGCGGATCTCATACAGGTAAGGCAGGTGTTGCGCCGTCAGTTTCTCGAAGGTAATGAGGCTGTCCATGTTCGCACTGTCCTTGGTTATCAGGTAAAAAGCGCCGGTCAATTTCTGCTGTAACCATAGTAGCAAAGTTTGCTCTTCCCCGGCATGAGGCGAAAAAAAACCGCCCCCGAGGGGGCGGTTTATCTGGCGATGGGCCCGGCATGCCGGGCCCGCGGCGCGGATGACGATTACTCGTCGTCGCTGCCGCCCAGGCCTGCGTTGAGCAGCTCGGCCAGGTTAGCCGTCGCTTCTTCCGCGCTGACTTGCGGAACAACCGGCGCTTCACCCTGAGCACGACGACGCATGCGATCCTGATGATAAGCGTAACCGGTACCGGCTGGGATCAGACGGCCCACGATGACGTTCTCTTTCAGGCCACGCAGTTCATCACGCTTGCCGGCTACGGCAGCTTCGGTCAGAACGCGCGTCGTTTCCTGGAACGATGCAGCGGAGATGAAGGACTCGGTCGCCAAGGAAGCCTTGGTGATACCCAGCAGATCGCGCGAGAAGGTTGCCGCGATTTTACCTTCAGCTTCCAGCTGACGGTTGGCAATCTTGACGCGAGACACTTCAGCCTGCTCGCCTTCCAGGAACTCGGAGCCACCAGCGCTAACGATGGTGCCTTTACGCAGCATCTGACGAACGATAACTTCGATGTGCTTATCGTTAATCTTAACGCCTTGCAGACGGTAAACTTCCTGCACTTCGTTGGTGATGTAGCGGGTAACCGCATGCACGCCACGCAGACGCAGAATGTCGTGCGGAGACTCTGGGCCGTCAGAAACGACGTCGCCACGCTCCACCACTTCGCCTTCGAACACGTTGAGCTGACGCCATTTCGGAATCATCTCTTCGTAAGCGTCGCTGCCGTCCAGCGGAGAGATCACCAGGCGACGTTTACCTTTGGTCTCTTTACCGAACGAGATAATCCCGCTGATTTCAGCCAGGATTGCCGGCTCTTTCGGACGACGTGCTTCGAACAGGTCGGCAACGCGCGGCAGACCACCGGTAATATCCTTGGTACCGCCGGATTCCTGAGGAATACGCGCCAGGGTATCACCCGCACCGATCTGAATGCCGTCTTCCAGCTGAACGATCGCTTTGCCCGGCAGGAAGTATTGAGCAGGCATATCAGTACCTGGGATCAATACGTCTTCGCCCTGAGCGTCAACGATTTTCAGTGCCGGACGCAGGTCTTTACCGCTACCGGTACGCTCTGCGCTGTCCAGTACGACCAGAGAAGACAAACCGGTCAGTTCGTCGGTCTGGCGAGTAATGGTCTGGCCGTCAACCATATCCGCGAAGCGAATGAAGCCGCTGACTTCACTGATGACCGGCATGGTGTGCGGATCCCAGTTAGCGACGGTTTCGCCGCCGTTAACTTCTTCACCGTCGCCTTTGCCCATCACGGCACCGTAAGGCACCTTGTAGCTTTCTTTGGTACGGCCGAATTCGTCGATCAGTTTCAGTTCGGTGTTACGCGAGGTGATCACCAGCTTGCCCGCTGCGTTCATAACGAACTTCACGTTGCTCAGCTTGAGGCTACCCTTGTTTTTCACCTGGATGCTGGATTCAGCAGCCGCACGAGATGCCGCACCACCGATGTGGAACGTACGCATCGTCAGCTGTGTACCCGGCTCACCGATGGACTGGGCCGCGATAACGCCGATGGCTTCACCTTTGTTGATGATGTGGCCACGTGCCAGGTCGCGACCGTAGCAGTTTGCACACACACCAAAGTCGGTTTCACAGCTCACCACGGAACGGACTTTAACGCTGTCGACAGAGTTCTCTTCCAACAGGTCACACGCCTTCTCGTTCAGCAGGGTGTTGCGTGGCACCAGAATGTCCGCCGTACCCGGCTTGAGGACATCTTCTGCCGTCACACGGCCCAGAACGCGTTCACGCAGCGGCTCTTTCACGTCGCCACCTTCGATAACCGGAGTCATCAGGATGCCGTCGTGAGTGCCACAGTCGTCTTCGGTCACCACCAGATCCTGCGCCACGTCAACCAGACGACGAGTCAGATAACCGGAGTTCGCGGTTTTCAGTGCGGTATCCGCCAGACCTTTACGAGCACCGTGGGTGGAGATGAAGTACTGGAGTACGTTCAGACCTTCACGGAAGTTCGCGGTGATTGGCGTTTCGATGATGGAGCCATCCGGCTTCGCCATCAGACCACGCATACCGGCCAGCTGACGAATCTGAGCGGCGGAACCACGCGCACCGGAGTCGGCCATCATAAAGATGCTGTTGAAGGAAACTTGCTGTTCCACTTCGCCGTCACGGTTAACCACGTCTTCTACCGACAGGTTTTCCATCATCGCTTTCGCAACGCGTTCGTTCGCTGCTGCCCAGATATCGATCACTTTGTTGTAGCGTTCGCCGGCGGTAACCAGACCAGACTGGAACTGCTCCTGGATCTCGGCAACTTCGGTTTCCGCTTCTTCGATGATCTCCGCTTTCTTGGCCGGGATAACCATGTCGTCGATACCTACGGAAGCGCCGGAACGGGCTGCGTAAGCAAAACCGGTGTACATGATCTGGTCAGCAAAGATAACGGTCGGCTTCAGGCCCAGGATGCGGTAACAGGTGTTCAGCATCTTGGAGATCGCTTTCTTGCCCAAAGGCTGGTTAACGATCGAGTACGGCAGACCTTTCGGTACGATCATCCACAGGATGGCGCGGCCGATGGTGGTGTCGATGATGCTGGTCTGAGAAGTCCATTCGCCTTCGGCGTTCTTGACGTCTTCGGTGATACGCACTTTAACGCGCGCATGCAGAGACGCCAGGCCGGCGCGGTAAACACGCTCAGCTTCTTTGGAACCGTTCAGCACCATGCCTTCGCCCTTGGCGTTAACACAGTCGCGGGTCATGTAGTACAGACCCAGTACAACGTCCTGAGAAGGAACGATGATTGGCTCGCCGTTCGCTGGGGACAGGATGTTGTTGGTGGACATCATCAGCGCACGCGCTTCCAGCTGAGCTTCCAGCGTCAGCGGTACGTGAACAGCCATCTGGTCACCGTCGAAGTCGGCGTTATAGGCCGCACAAACCAGCGGGTGCAGCTGGATCGCTTTACCTTCGATCAGAACCGGTTCAAATGCCTGGATACCCAAACGGTGCAGGGTTGGTGCACGGTTCAGCAGTACCGGGTGTTCGCGGATCACTTCGTCCAGGATATCCCAAACGACGGCTTCTTCACGCTCAACCATTTTCTTGGCGGCTTTGATGGTGGTGGCCAGGCCACGCAGCTCCAACTTGCCGTAGATGAACGGTTTGAACAGCTCCAGCGCCATCTTTTTAGGCAGACCGCACTGATGCAGACGCAGGTATGGACCTACGGTGATGACGGAACGGCCGGAGTAGTCAACGCGTTTACCGAGCAGGTTCTGACGGAAACGACCCTGCTTACCTTTGATCATGTCGGCCAAAGATTTCAGAGGACGTTTGTTGGAACCGGTGATGGCACGACCCCGACGACCGTTATCCAGCAGGGCGTCTACCGCTTCTTGCAGCATACGCTTTTCGTTGCGCACGATGATGTCAGGCGCAGCCAGATCCAGCAGGCGTTTCAGACGGTTGTTACGGTTGATCACGCGGCGATACAGATCGTTCAGATCCGACGTCGCGAAACGACCGCCATCCAGCGGAACCAGCGGGCGCAGATCCGGCGGCAGTACCGGCAGCACGGTCAGGATCATCCACTCCGGCTTGTTGCCGGACTGTACGAACGCTTCCAGCAGCTTGATACGCTTGGTCAGCTTCTTGCGCTTGGTTTCGGAGTTGGTTTCGTTCAGCTCTTCACGCAGCTGCTCGCACTCGGCTTCCAGATCCATGTTTTTCAACAGGGCCTGAATGGCTTCCGCACCCATCTTGGCGTCGAATTCGTCACCGAACTCTTCCAGCGCGTCCAGATACTGCTCTTCGGTCAGGATCTGACGACGCTCGAGGTTGGTCATACCGCCTTCGACCACCACATAGGATTCGAAGTACAGTACCCGTTCGATGTCACGCAGCGGCATATCCAGCAGCAAACCGATGCGGGATGGCAGCGATTTCAGGAACCAGATGTGCGCGGTCGGCGAAGCCAGCTCGATGTGGCCCATGCGCTCACGACGCACTTTGGTCTGGGTCACTTCAACGCCGCACTTCTCACAGATCACGCCGCGGTGTTTCAAGCGCTTGTACTTACCGCACAGGCACTCGTAATCTTTTACCGGCCCGAAGATACGGGCGCAGAAAAGGCCGTCACGCTCAGGTTTGAACGTACGGTAGTTAATGGTTTCCGGCTTCTTAACTTCACCGAACGACCACGAACGGATCATGTCTGGCGAGGCCAGAGCAATCTTGATCGCATCAAACTCTTCGGTCTTAGTTTGCGCTTTCAGAAACTTCAATAAGTCTTTCACGGATTGGCTCCTGTCGGAGTTAAACCTGTTGGGTACCCACAACCGCAGTAGGTACCCGTGTGACCTGAACAACCACCCTCAGGCTCCCTTAGGCGGGGAGCCTGAGCCGGAATGACGATTACTCGTCTTCCAGTTCGATGTTGATGCCGAGCGAGCGGATTTCTTTCAACAGTACGTTGAAGGATTCCGGCATGCCTGGCTCCATCCGGTGGTCGCCATCCACGATGTTTTTGTACATCTTGGTACGGCCGTTAACGTCATCCGACTTAACGGTGAGCATTTCCTGCAGGGTATAAGCCGCGCCGTATGCTTCCAGTGCCCACACTTCCATCTCACCGAAGCGTTGACCACCGAACTGCGCTTTACCACCCAGAGGTTGCTGAGTCACCAAGCTGTAAGAACCGGTTGAACGGGCGTGCATTTTATCGTCAACCAAGTGGTTCAGTTTCAGCATGTACATATAGCCGACAGTAACCTGGCGCTCGAATTGCTCACCGGTACGGCCATCGAACAGCGTGATCTGACCGGAGGTCGGGATACCGCCCATTTCCAGCAGTTGCTTGATTTCAGTCTCTTTCGCACCGTCAAACACCGGCGTTGCGATCGGCATACCTTTTTTCAGGTTCTCTGCCAGACGCAGCACTTCGTCGTCGCTGAAGGTGTTCAGGTCAACTTTCTGGCAAACGTCGTCGCCCAGATCGTAGGCCTTCTGGATGAACTCACGCAGCTTGGCCACTTCCTGCTGCTGCTTCAGCATCTGGTTGATCTTCTCACCGATGCCTTTCGCAGCCATACCCAGGTGGGTTTCCAGGATCTGACCGATGTTCATACGTGATGGTACGCCCAGCGGGTTCAGTACGATGTCTACCGGCGTGCCGTTTTCATCGTAAGGCATATCTTCGATCGGGTTGATCTTGGAGATAACACCCTTGTTACCGTGGCGGCCCGCCATCTTGTCACCCGGTTGGATCTGACGTTTAACGGCCAGATAAACCTTGACGATTTTCAGCACGCCCGGCGCCAGATCGTCGCCCTGAGTGATCTTACGACGCTTGGCTTCCAGCTTCTTCTCGAAGTCGGATTTCAGTTCGTCGTACTGCTCAGCCAGCTGTTCCAGCTGGTTTTGCTTCTCTTCGTCGGTCAGGCCCAGTTCCAGCCAGCGATCGCGCGGCAGCTTGCTCAGCTTGTCGGCTTCGATGCCACCGGCAACCAGCACCGCGTGGATACGCGCAAACAGGCCAGCTTCCAGGATCTGCAGTTCTTCAGTCAGGTCTTTCTTCGCCTGCTTCAGCTGCATCTCTTCGATTTCCAACGCACGCTTGTCTTTTTCCACGCCATCGCGGGTGAAGACCTGCACGTCAATAACCGTACCGGAAACGCCGTTCGGCACACGCAGAGAAGAGTCTTTAACGTCAGACGCTTTCTCACCGAAGATCGCACGCAGCAGTTTCTCTTCCGGCGTCAGCTGGGTTTCGCCTTTAGGCGTTACCTTACCGACCAGGATGTCACCGCCGGTCACTTCCGCACCGATATACACGATACCGGATTCATCCAGCTTGGAGAGCGCAGCTTCACCCACGTTAGGGATGTCGGCGGTGATCTCTTCAGGCCCCAGCTTGGTGTCGCGAGACACGCACGCCAGTTCCTGGATGTGGATGGTGGTGAAGCGATCTTCCTGCACCACGCGCTCGGAGACCAAGATGGAGTCTTCGAAGTTGTAGCCGTTCCAAGGCATGAACGCTACGCGCATGTTCTGGCCCAGTGCCAGTTCGCCCAGGTCTGTCGATGGGCCATCCGCCAGCACGTCGCCGCGCTCGATTGGCTCACCCAGACTCACACACGGCATCTGGTTGATGCAGGTGTTCTGGTTAGAACGGGTGTACTTGGTCAGGTTGTAAATATCGATACCTGCTTCGCCCGGGTACATCTCGTCTTCGTTAACTTTGATAACGATACGGGAAGCATCCACGTACTGGATCACACCGCCGCGTTTGGCAACGGCGGTTACGCCGGAGTCAACCGCTACAGCGCGTTCCATACCGGTACCGACCAGCGGCTTGTCAGCGCGCAGGGTAGGTACGGCCTGACGTTGCATGTTCGCACCCATCAATGCACGGTTGGCGTCATCGTGTTCCAGGAATGGAATCAGTGAAGCACCAACGGAAACAACCTGTTGGGTGGATACGTCCATGTAGTCAACCTGGTCGCGGCTGAACAGGCTTGATTCGCCTTTGCTGCGACAGGTGACCAGGTCTTCTACGAAGCGGCCTTCTTCATCCAGGTTGGAGTTCGCCTGGGCGATAACGAAGTTGCCTTCTTCAATAGCAGACAGGTAGTTGATTTCATCGGTCACCACGCCGTCACGCACGCGGCGGTACGGGGTTTCCAGGAAGCCATACTCGTTAGTCTGTGCGTACACGGACAGGGAGTTGATCAGACCGATGTTTGGACCTTCCGGCGTTTCGATTGGGCACACGCGGCCGTAGTGGGTCGGGTGTACGTCTCGAACTTCAAAGCCGGCGCGCTCACGGGTCAGACCGCCCGGGCCCAGTGCAGAGATACGACGCTTGTGCGTGATCTCGGACAACGGGTTGTTCTGGTCCATGAACTGGGACAGCTGGCTGGAGCCGAAGAACTCTTTCACCGCCGCCGAAATCGGCTTGGCGTTGATCATGTCCTGAGGCATCAGGGTATCCAGATCGCCCAGAGACAGACGCTCTTTCACCGCACGCTCAACACGCACCAGACCTACGCGGAACTGGTTCTCGGCCATTTCGCCGACGGAGCGGATACGACGGTTGCCCAAGTGGTCGATATCGTCCACTTCGCCCTTGCCGTTACGGATATCGATGAGCTTCTTCATCACTTCGATGATGTCGTCTTTGCTCAGGATGCCCGAACCTTCAATCTCGTCGCGCAGCAGAGAACGGTTGAACTTCATACGGCCAACCGCGGACAGGTCGTAGCGGTCTTCGGAGAAGAACAGGTTCTCGAACAGGCTTTCGGCAGCTTCGCGCGTTGGCGGCTCACCAGGACGCATCATGCGGTAGATTTCTACCAGCGAGCTCAGACGATCGCTGGTCGGATCGACACGCAGCGTTTCAGAGATGTACGCGCCGTGGTCCAGATCGTTGGTGAACAGCGTTTCGATGCGCTTGTGGCCGGACTGGCTCAGCTTGGCCAGCAGATCCAGCGACAGCTCCATGTTGGCTGCGCAGATCAGTTCGCCGGTATTGGTATCGATATAGTCTTTCGCGACCACTTTGCCCGCGATGTACTCTACCGGTACTTCAATGCTCTGAATGTCGTCTTTTTCCAGCTGACGGATATGACGAGCGGTGATGCGACGGCCTTTCTCTACGTAGATCTTGCCGTTGGCTTCGATATCGAACGAAGCGGTCTCACCACGCAGGCGCTCTGGCACCAGCTCCATCTGCAGCTTGTTGTCGCGGATTTCGAAGACGATCTTGTCAAAGAACAGGTCGAGGATCTGTTCAGTGGTGTAGTTCAGCGCGCGCAGAATGATGGTCGCAGGCAGTTTGCGGCGACGGTCGATACGCACGAACAGGTTGTCTTTCGGATCGAACTCGAAGTCCAACCATGAACCGCGGTAAGGGATGATGCGTGCGTTGTACAGCACTTTACCCGAGGAGTGGGTTTTACCCTTATCGCTGTCGAAGAATACGCCAGGACTACGGTGCAACTGAGATACGATAACCCTCTCAGTACCGTTGATCACAAAGGTGCCGTTTTCGGTCATGAGCGGAATTTCGCCCATGTAGACTTCTTGTTCCTTGATGTCTTTGACCGTACCTTCAGGCGCTTCGCGCTCATAGATAACCAGGCGCAGTTTTACGCGCAGCGGTGCAGAGAACGTCACACCACGGATCTGGCACTCTTTGACGTCGAAGACCGGCTCACCAAGACGGTAGCTAACGTATTGCAGCTCCGAATTGCCACTGTAGCTCTGGATAGGGAAAACAGAACGGAATGCGGCTTCAAGGCCGTACTGCCCTTCTGGATCTTGCTCGATAAACTTCTGGAACGAGTCAAGCTGGATAGAAAGGAGATATGGTATGTCCAGCACTTGTGGACGTTTACCAAAATCCTTACGAATACGTTTTTTCTCGGTATAGGAGTAAACCATAGGGTTCCTCAGCTCGCTGATCAGTGACCCAATCTGTCCGTCCGATTAGGGACAGTTCATGCAACACCGTTTTGTCGACCGGAAAGCGGGAACACTTTCCGCAATGTCTCTTGCTATCACGCTTAAACCATTTCATCGCGTCTTCCCCCAGAACTCCTGGTAGTGCAAAGACCGCGGTATATTAAGTCGTCAACAGAAACAAACATTGGGAGGCGAAACCAGCAGCCAAACAGTGTGAAACGCTACTGGCGCCCTACAGCGCAAAAAGGCTGGTGACTAAAAAGTCACCAGCCATCAGCCTAAAAGACTAGGCTGCAACCGGAAAGGTTGGCTTATTTAACTTCAACTTCTGCGCCAGCTTCTTCCAGAGATTTTTTCAGAGCTTCTGCGTCATCTTTGCTCACGCCTTCTTTCAGAGCGGCTGGAGCAGATTCAACCAGGTCTTTAGCTTCTTTCAGACCCAGGCCGGTAGCGCCACGTACTGCTTTGATAACAGCAACTTTGTTAGCGCCTGCAGCTTTCAGGATAACGTCGAATTCAGTTTTCTCTTCAGCAGCTTCAGCTGGGCCAGCAGCTACAGCTACAGCAGCAGCAGCAGAAACGCCGAATTTTTCTTCCATAGCGGAAACCAGTTCAACAACGTCCATTACGGACATAGCGGCAACTGCTTCCAGGATTTGGTCTTTAGTGATAGACATAACAATTGTTCCTAAAATTCAGAAATAGTTTAAATACGTTAGCAAAGGCTAAGAAAGAGTGGCTTACGCCGCTTCTTTCTGATCGCGTACTGCAGCCAGAGTGCGAACCAGTTTGCCGGCAGCGGCTTCTTTCATGGTTGCCATCAGGCGTGCGATTGCTTCATCGTAAGTTGGCAGCGTCGCCAGGCGGTCGATTTGCGCCGCAGGGATCAGCTCACCTTCAAAGGCCGCAGCTTTAACCTCGAATTTTGCATTCGCTTTCGCGAACTCTTTGAACAGACGAGCAGCAGCGCCCGGGTGTTCGTGAGAGAATGCAATCAAGGTAGGACCGACAAACGTGTCTTTCAGGCATTCGAATGGAGTGCCTTCAACTACGCGACGCATCAGGGTGTTGCGAACAACACGCATGTAAACGCCAGCTTCACGACCTGCTTTACGCAGTTCAGTCATTTTATCTACGGTAACGCCGCGGGAATCCGCAACAACCGCAGACAGCGCGCCTTTGGCTACTTCGCTGACTTCAGCAACAATCGCTTGTTTGTCTTGAAGATTTAATGCCATTAGCTTTTTGCTCCTGGATTAGCCGGGGAAAATTCCCCGGAACTCACTTCACTCAGCGCTTTGTCACACGCCACGCTGAGCGGCTTAACACGGTGAGCAGAATCCAGCAAAGACATTCTTTTATAAAAAAGAAAAATTTTCTTAGGCTCTGTCACCGTCTACGCAGGAAGGATTAAGTATCTTGCGATACACCTGCGGTCTTGGACGGAGGCCTGGATAGGCCAGGCTCCAACCGAAAAATCTTTGTTTTGCCTACGGCATAGCCAATAGCAAAACCTTGGGGCATAAGATTCTAGACAAATCTTGGCCCCAAGTCAAAGCGATAATCGCAAATGCGATTAGTTCGCTGCGGCAGACAGACCGCTCTGATCGATAGCAACGCCAGCACCCATGGTGGTGGAGAGGCTAACTTTCTTGATGTACATGCCTTTCGCCTGAGAAGGTTTTGCTTTTTTCAGCGCAACCAGCAGGGCTTCCAGGTTTTCTTTCAGTTTGTCTGCGTCGAAATCAACCTTACCGATAGTGGTATGGATGATGCCGTTTTTGTCGTTACGGTAGCGAACCTGACCTGCTTTAGCGTTTTTCACTGCTTCAGCAACGTTCGGAGTAACGGTACCCACTTTCGGGTTTGGCATCAGGCCGCGTGGACCCAGGATCTGGCCCAGTTGACCTACAACGCGCATTGCATCCGGGGAAGCAATAACAACGTCGAAGTTCATTTCGCCTTTCTTGATCTGGTCAGCCAGATCGTCCATACCTACCAGCTCTGCGCCGGCAGCTTTCGCTGCTTCAGCGTTAGCGCCTTGGGCAAATACGGCAACGCGAACGGAACGACCGGTACCATGTGGCAGAACGGTAGCGCCACGAACGTTTTGGTCAGATTTACGAGCGTCGATGCCGAGGTTAACGGCAACGTCAACGCTTTCTACGAATTTAGCGGTGGCCAGCTCTTTCAGCAGAGCAACAGCTTCAGTGATGTCATACTGTTTAGTAGCATCAACTTTGTCACGGATCACGCGCATGCGCTTGGTCAGCTTAGCCATCTCTTAATCCTCCACTACCAGGCCCATGGAACGAGCGGTACCTTCGATGGAGCGAGTCATCGCTTCAACGTCAGAACCAGTCATGTCCGCAGCTTTGGTTTCTGCGATTTCACGTACCTGAGCACGGGTCACTTTACCTACTTTGTCTTTGTTCGGCTTACCGGAACCAGACTTGATACCAGCCGCTTTTTTCAGCAGAACTGCTGCTGGCGGGGTTTTGGTAACGAAAGTGAAGGAGCGATCAGAATAAACGGTGATAACAACCGGAATCGGCAGACCTTTTTCAACGCTGTCAGTCTTAGCGTTGAATGCCTTACAGAATTCCATGATGTTAACGCCCTGCTGACCCAGAGCTGGACCCACTGGTGGGCTCGGGTTCGCCATACCAGCTGCAACTTGCAGCTTGACGTAGGCTTGTACTTTCTTAGCCATTTAAATTTCCTCGGTTTGGGTAGTATCGCCTCGCAAGAGGCTCCCCGTGTTTCACCTCGCCCAACATGCGTCAGGCAAGGCATCTAAAAACAAAAGGCGCGAAATTGTAGTTCAATTTCGCGCCTTTGACAAGCGGCAACGGGCCACTCGTTGCTGATTATTCGATCAGCCTTTCTCAACCTGGCTGAAGTCCAGTTCCACCGGCGTTGCACGGCCAAAGATGGAAACGGAAACTTTCAGGCGGCTCTTCTCGTAGTCGACTTCTTCGACCACGCCGTTGAAATCGGCAAACGGGCCGTCGTTGACGCGCACCAGTTCGCCCGGTTCGAACAGCGTTTTCGGACGCGGCTTATCACCGACCTGCTGCAGGCGGTTCATGATCGCATCAACTTCTTTATCGCTGATCGGCGCTGGACGGTCAGACGTACCACCGATGAACCCCATGACGCGCGGTACGCTGCGCACCAGGTGCCAGCTGGCGTCATTCATCACCATCTGCACCAGCACATAGCCAGGGAAGAACTTGCGTTCGCTCTTGCGACGCTGGCCGCCACGGATTTCAACCACTTCCTCCGTAGGCACCATCACTTCGCCGAACAGCTCTTCCATATCGTGCAGTTTGATGTGTTCACGCAGCGATTGTGCTACGCGACCTTCAAAACCGGAAAACGCCTGAACGACGTACCAACGTTTTTTTGGAGCTTCAGACATTTTAGAACCTCAGGCCAGTAATAAACGACACCAGACGGACCAGAATACCATCCAGCCCCCACAGAATCAGTGACATCACGGCGGTTACCGCGGCAACGATCAACGTGGTGTGTAGCGTTTCTTGACGAGTTGGCCAAATCACTTTACGTACTTCGGTACGCGCTTCGCGGGCAAACGCAACGGTGGCTTTGCCTTTGGTGGTCATCAGAGCCACTGCACCTGCAACGGCGATGATCAGCACAACTGCCAGCGCGCGCAATGGCAGGCTTAAATCACGGTAGTAATAGTTACCGACAATAGCCACAACCAACAGAACGGCGACGATCAGCCACTTTGCCGCTTCCAGGCCGCGTCCGCTCCCTTGAGCCTCGGTATTCGCACTCATAAACCAACCTGTCACAATGATGATTCAGAACAAACAACTTTGCCTCGCAATGCGAGGCAAACCAAACCGATCGGATACCGCGTTAGCGATATCCCGGTGTTTTACGCTATGACGTATTTCAGTCAATACGGTTTAAGAGCCCATCTCACCAATGATTATGACTGCAAAATCGCTGATGAGATAGGTTCTAGTTCACAGCGTAGAAAAAGGGCATCAAATGATGCCCTTTTACCGCGTGTCGCGTCAAACTTTATCAGCGATTAAGCGATAACTTTAGCAACAACGCCTGCGCCAACGGTACGGCCGCCTTCACGGATTGCGAAACGCAGACCGTCGTCCATCGCGATTGGGTGAATCAGGGTGACAATCATGTTCACGTTGTCGCCTGGCATTACCATCTCTACGCCTTCTGGCAGTTCGATGG
>NZ_PYTW01000017.1:0-26003 GCF_003028435.1 Serratia sp. Nf2
CAATCTGAGCCATGATCAAACTCTTCAATTAAAAGCTTGATTTGCTTCCACTCGAGAAGCGATGCTCAAAGATTTACTGCATGAATTTTACTTCAGTTAGTCACTCTTCAAGACTTGATATTTTTTTTGCATCCGAAGATGCTGGATATCGTCTTGTGGAGTGCCCACACAGATTGTCTGATAAATTGTTAAAGAGCAGTGAGTTAGGCGCTTTCGCTTGCTAACTCGAGGTGGCGTATATTACGCTTTCCTCTTTCAGAGTCAACCCTAATTTTCAGGATTTTTTCTCTTTCTTCCCGGCCGCTGTGTGAAGTGAATCACTTGCGCCGTGTCGATGGAGGCGCATTATAGGGATCCGAGTTTTTTGCACAACCCCTTTTTTGATCTTTTCTTTCTGTTTGCACACTTTTCAGCCCTTCCGTGTGGATCTTGTGCGATCAGGGCCATTTTCCGCAGGATCCGGCGCTGCCGTTGGTTGTAATTCCATCGCCAGAGTCTAGTATTGCCGGTAAATATGATCCCGACGTGAGGCAGCACTATGTCCGATGCAGTACGTTCTTATCTTCAATACACCCCCAAACTCGGTCAGCGCGTCTTGATCGATCCTTCCAGCGTCGTGATCGGCGACGTCGATCTGGCGGATGACGTCAGCATCTGGCCGCTGGTCGCCATCCGCGGTGACGTCAACGCAGTAAAGATTGGCGCGCGCAGCAATATTCAGGACGGCAGCGTACTGCATGTAACTCACCGCTCCGAACATAACCCCGACGGTTATCCCCTGCTGATTGGAGAAGATGTGACCGTAGGCCATAAAGCGATGCTGCACGGCTGCGCCATCGGCAGCCGGGTGCTGGTCGGTATGGGATCGATCCTGTTGGACGGTGTAGTAGTAGAAGACGACGTAATGATTGGTGCCGGCAGTTTGGTGGCGCCGGGCAAACGCCTGGTCAGCGGCTATCTTTATATGGGTAGCCCGGCACGCCAGGTTCGGCCTTTGACCGCCGCCGAGTTGGAGGGATTGCTTTATTCTTCTAACAACTATGTACGCTGGAAAGATGAATACCTGTCGGAAGACATCTGACGGGCACCCCGTTCCTTATGAAAGAGAACGGGGTAGGATTTATGCCGCCAGTTCGCTGCGCAGTTGGCGCAATACCGGCTCGATCTCTGGCATCACTCCGTGCCAAAGCAGGAAAGCATGCGCCGCCTGCCCCACCAGCATGCCCAACCCATCGGCATATTCCGTTGCCCCCCGCTGCTGCGCCCAGGCCAGGAACGGCGTGACGCCCTGCTGATAGAACATGTCATAGCAACGGGTTTGCGCGTTCACCACGCCTGCGGGCAACGCCGGGATCTCCCCGCTGATACCGGACGCCGTCGCGTTGATCACCAGATCGAACGCTTGCTGATTCAGTTGATCCATCGGTACCGCCGAGATCTCCCCCAGATGCCGGAAAGCGTCGGCCAACTCTTGAGCCCGGCTGAAGGTGCGGTTGGTGATCGTGAGCCGGCAACCGAAAGACAGCAGCGGCAGAATCACGCCACGCGCCGCGCCGCCGGCGCCCACCAGCAGGATATGATCCTGCGGCCGGATCAATTGCTGACGCTGCAGATCGGTCAGCAAACCGATGCCGTCGGTGTTATCTCCCAATAGACCGCCATTCGGCAACACCTTCAAGGTATTGACCGCCCCGGCCATCGCTGCACGCTCACTCAGCTCGGAGGCGAGCTCATAAGCACGCTCTTTGAAAGGCACCGTGACGTTCGCCCCCTGCCCTCCGGCGTGGATAAACGCCTGCAGACGGGTTTCAAAACCATCAAGCGGCGCCAGCACTGTTCCATAAGGATGCTCAATGCCGGTCTGAGCAGCGAACAGCGCATGAATTCGCGGCGACTTGCTGTGACCGATAGGGTTGCCAAATACCGCAAATTTCTCCATGCCCATTACCTCTAGCCCTGACGGATCTGTTCGCCGGTCAAAGCATCTCTGATTTCGGAAGGATTAAGACGGCCGCCCACCTCGCCGGCCAATACCGGGAAAGCTTCGCCGAATTGCCGTGTGACCTCATCCGTACTGCGGCATGGCTCCAGCCCACTGAGATTGGCGCTGGTCGACACCAGCGGCTTGCCATACTGCCGGCACAGCAGCTGCACCAACGGATGGTCGCTGACGCGCACCGCCAGCGAGCTGAAACGCCCTGTCAACAAGCGCGGCGTCTCCGGCCGGGCGGGCAACACCCAGGTTACCGGCCCTGGCCAACTGGCAAACATCGTTGCGCGCTGCTGTTCGCTGAGCGCGCTGTCGTCGATATAGGGCTTAAGCTGTGCATAATCGGCGGCAATCAGAATCAGCCCCTTTTCCCACGGCCGCTGTTTCAACGCCAGCAGCGCATTGACCGCTTGTTCGCTGTCGGGATCGCAACCCAGGCCGAATACCGCTTCGGTGGGATAAGCGATAACCTGCTGTTGATGCAAAGCATCGATGATAGATACAAGGTTCGGGCTTAATTCTGAGTTCATGATGTGATTATTCTGTAGTCGCGACGGGTTTTCCGCACAGCTTGCTGGCACAGCACAGGACGGGGCCTTTTGCCGTGCGCTTTTCCATCAGCAGCGGATAATGGCAATAGGCACATTCACCGGCGACGGGTTTAACATTGAGGGCGAATTGGCATTCAGGGTAACGATCGCAGGAATGAAAAATCTTGCCGTAGCGCGACTTGCGCTGCAGCAGTTTGCCCTGACCGCACTGCGGGCAGGTAATGGCGGTTTCGTCAGGCTTATCGATCACTTCAGTGTGATCGCACTGCGGATAAGCACTGCAACCGATAAACATGCCATAGCGCCCCTGGCGCAGCACCAACGTCGCCTGGCATTTCGGGCACTGCTGCCCATCCAGCACCTTGACGATATGCCCATCGGCCTGCGCTTTCAGCGGGCGAATATATTGGCATTCAGGGTACTGGGAACAGCCGAGGAAGGGGCCATGGCGACCGCTACGGATCACCAGCTCAGCCCCGCATTCCGGACAGGGTTCATTTTGCCTAGCGGCAAAAATCGCGTTTTTTGTCATAACGTCTTCTATGCGCGTTATCGGCTCAATGCAGATAACCTTCGTTCACTTCAAACAACAGTTCTTCCATTTGCTGATAGGCGCTTTCATATCCGGGGATATTAAACAGCACCATCAACACGACCCATTTCAGATCTTCGAGATCGAATTCCGCATTATCCAAGGCCATAACGCGGTCGATAACCATTTCACGGGTTTCGAGGTTCAATACCTGAATCTGTTCCAGGAACAGGAGAAAACCACGGCAGCCGGCGTCCAAACGCGCGCTTTCCTCTTCGGTGTAGATCCGCATTGCCAGCGGATCGGCATCCATAAAGTAAGGCGCATTTTGACCTTCTTGCAGGTCAGCCAACTTCTCAAGCCAATTCAACGCGTTGTAGATATCATCCCGATGAAACCCCGCCTGAGCGAGATCATCGGTCAGTTGATCCTGATCGACGCGCATCTCTGGTTCATTGTGGATATAAGTTTCAAACAAGTACATGAGTACGTCGAACATGGCTTGCCCTCCTTATTCGGACATAGCCGCCGGGTACAGCTGCGATCCACCCTGCTAACTCCAGTTCGAGTAACTTGATTACCACCACTGGCACAGGTTGGCCGGCACGTTCAGCGACGACGTCAACAGGTGTCACCTCATCTCCTACGTTAGCCAACACATCGGCAAATGGCAATTCAACTTCAGCCTGCGACGCACAAATAGTTGTATTTTCGTTCAGTGGCAGCCATTGAAGACCGCTTCCCAGCAATTCGGCGATATCTTTCGGCCCAGTCACCAGATGCGCGCCCTGTTGGATCAGCCAATGCGTGCCTTCGCTCATCGGATTCCCTAACGGCCCCGGCAAGGCGAATACCTCACGCCCCTGCTCCAGCGCATAGCGAGCCGTCACCAGGGTACCGCTGCGCAACGAGGCTTCTATGACCAGAACGCCCTGGCTCAGCCCGCTGATAATGCGGTTGCGGCGCGGAAAATGGTCGGCCAGAGGCAAATCGGTGACCAAATGATCTGAAATCACCGCGCCGCCCTGCTCGACAATCTGCTCCGCGAGCCTGCGGTGCCGGCGTGGATAAACATTGGCCAGCCCACTGCCCAACACCGCTACCGTGCAACCCCCGGCCGCCAGCGCTGCGCGATGGCAAATGCCGTCGATACCGATCGCCAAACCGCTGGTGATGGTGAAACCGCAACGCGCCAATTCCTCGGCGAAATAATTGGCCCAACGCTCGCCGTAGTGGCTGAACTGCCGGCTGCCAACCATGGCGAGCTGCGGGCGCAGCAACGCCTGAGGATCGCCCTCGATCAGCAGAAACAGCGGTGCATCGTCGATCTGGGCCAGACGTTCGGGATAGCCGGCAGCCCCATAGTTCAGCATACGGTGCGCCGGCTCCTCCAGCCAACGCAGAGTCGCGGCCAAATAACCGGGATCCAGCTGGTTGAACTGCGTCTGCTGCCGTTCGTTCAACCCCAGCTCATGCAGCACGCGGCGAGGCTCGTTCCCCATTTGCGATAGCTGCCGCACGATCCGGCTGGCCACGACGGTCTGCAGCCCCGTTACCCCTCGCATCCGTAAAGCGATCTCTTCCGGCCGCATCGTCTGTTCCCTCAGCAAAAACGGTGGTATTACCAATCCGAGCAATTGGTGCGCAATGCTGTCAATCAGGCCGGGAAATGTCTAGAATAGAGGTTAAACCTCGTTCATTACTCGGATACAGATCTAAAGATATATGTCAGTCTTGCAGGTATTACATTTCCCAGACGAGCGTCTGCGCAAAGTCGCAGCGCCGGTAAAAGAAGTCAATGCAGATATCCAGCGCATCGTGGATGATATGTTTGAAACCATGTACGCAGAGGAAGGTATTGGCCTGGCTGCGACTCAGGTGGATATCCATCAGCGCATTATCGTGATCGACGTCTCCGAGAATCGCGATCAGCGCCTGGTGCTGATCAACCCGGAATTGCTGGAAAAGAGCGGCGAAACCGGCATCGAGGAAGGCTGTCTTTCCATTCCCGAGCAGCGTGCGTTGGTACCCCGTGCCGCGCAGGTGAAGATCCGCGCGCTGGATCGTGAAGGCAAACCTTTCGAGCTGGAAGCGGACGATCTGTTGGCGATCTGCATTCAGCACGAGATGGATCACCTGATGGGTAAACTGTTCGTCGATTACCTGTCGCCGCTCAAGCGTCAGCGCATTCGTCAGAAACTGGAAAAAATGGCCAAGCTTCAAGCCCGCGCCTAACCGATCAGGAAATCAACGTGTCTGATTCTTTACGGATTATTTTCGCCGGAACACCAGACTTCGCAGCGCGTCATCTTGACGCGCTGTTGTCATCTGAGCACCAGATTGTCGGCGTTTTTACCCAGCCCGACCGCCCGGCGGGCCGCGGCAACAAGCTGACGCCAAGCCCAGTCAAAGTGCTGGCCGAGCAACACCACCTGCCGGTATTTCAGCCCAAATCGCTGCGCCCCGAAGAGAACCAACGCCTGGTGGCCGATCTCAACGCCGACGTGATGGTGGTGGTTGCCTACGGGCTGATCCTGCCGCAGGCGGTGCTGGATATGCCGCGTCTCGGTTGCATCAACGTACATGGCTCGCTGCTGCCTCGCTGGCGCGGCGCGGCACCGATCCAGCGTTCGCTCTGGGCCGGCGACAGCGAAACCGGCGTGACCATCATGCAGATGGACGTCGGTCTCGATACCGGCGACATGATGCACAAGATTGCCTGCCCGATTGAGAGCAGCGATACCAGCGCCAGTCTGTACGACAAGCTGGCACAGCTCGGCCCACAGGGCATGCTGACTACGCTGCGCCAAATGGCAGACGGCAGTGCCACCCGCGAAGTGCAGGACGAAGCGCTGGTCACTTACGCCGAGAAACTGAGCAAAGAAGAAGCCCGCCTGGACTGGAATCTGTCCGCAGCCCAGCTGGAGCGCTGCATCCGCGCCTTCAATCCTTGGCCGATCAGTTACTTCACCATCGACGATCAACCGGTGAAAGTATGGCAAGCCAGCGTACTGGCGCAAAGTGCCAATGCGGAGCCAGGCACCGTTGTCCATGCCGACAAACACGGCATTCAGGTGGCAACCGCCGACGGCATCCTCAATCTGATCCAACTGCAGCCCGCCGGCAAGAAACCGATGTCGGCGCAAGACCTTTTAAATTCACGTCGTGAATGGTTTGCCCCGGGTAACCGGCTGTAAGTCACCCCACTGCCCGGCCGTTCATCGCCGGGCCGTTATTTTCTTAATGCCGATCGTTATCAGCTTCAGCCTATGAAAAATAATTACAATCTCCGCAGCATCGCTGCCAAAGCCATCGGCCAGGTGCTGGATCAAGGGCAGTCACTCAGCACTGTCCTGCCGGCGCTCCAAGCCGCCATCAGCGATAAAGATCGCGGGTTGTTACAGGAACTGTGTTTCGGCACGTTGCGCGTGCTGCCGCAGCTCGAATGGTGCATTCAACAATTGATGGCCAAGCCGCTGACCGGCAAACAGCGTACGCTGCACTATCTGCTGATGGTCGGCCTGTATCAGCTGCTGTATACCCGTATCCCGGCGCACGCTGTATTGGCCGAAACCGTGGAAGGCGCGGTGGCGCTGAAACGTCCGCAGTTGAAAGGCCTGATTAACGGCGTCTTGCGGCAATTCCAGCGCCAGCAGGAAGAGCTGCTGCAGCGCGCCGCCAACAATGACAGCCGCTATCTGCACCCGAGCTGGTTACTGAAACGCATTCAACAAGCCTATCCCACCAACTGGGAACAGATCGTCGACGCCAATAACCAGAAGCCACCGATGTGGCTGCGCGTCAACCGCCTGCATCACACCCGCGAAGCTTATCTGCAGTTGTTGACCGACGCCGGTATCGCCGCAGAGCCTCATTCAGACTATGCCGATGCAGTGCGGTTGCTGGCGCCTTGCGCCGTGACCGATCTGCCTGGGTTCGCCGACGGCTGGGTCACCGTGCAAGATGCCTCAGCCCAGGGCTGTGTCGATCTATTGGATCCGCAAGACGGTGAACAGATCCTCGATTTGTGCGCCGCGCCTGGCGGCAAAACCACGCATATTCTGGAAGCGGCACCGAAAGCGCACGTCATGGCGGTCGATATCGACGAACAGCGCCTGGCGCGGGTGAAGGAAAACCTGCAGCGCCTGCGTTTGCATGCCGAGGTTAAACTGGGCGATGGCCGCACCCCGCAGCAATGGTGCGGTGACAAGCAGTTCGACCGGATCCTGCTGGACGCGCCTTGTTCCGCCACCGGCGTGATCCGCCGTCACCCCGACATCAAATGGCTGCGCCGCGATCGCGACATCGCCGAACTCGCCGCGCTGCAGGCCGACATCCTTGAAGCCGTCTGGCCCCATCTGAAATCGGGCGGCGTGATGGTTTACGCCACCTGCTCTATCCTGCCGGATGAAAACAGCGGCCAGATCGCCGCGTTCTTGCAGCGCCACGCCGATGCCAAGCTGGTTGAAACCGGCGATGCGCAGCGGCCGGGGCGGCAGAATATCCCGCATCCCGAGGACGGCGATGGCTTCTTTTACGCTAAGCTGATTAAAATGTAATGCTTCGGGGCGTGCATGCGCGCCCTAAGTCTTTCAGTGTGAAGCAGAGAACACGATGAAAATAATTATTCTTGGTGCCGGTCAGGTTGGCGGGACACTGGCGGAAAACCTGGTGGGTGAAAACAACGATATCACCGTCGTCGATACCGATTCCGGTCGTCTGCGTCAGCTGCAGGATAAATTCGATCTGCGGGTGGTTCAGGGACACGGCTCTCACCCTAGGGTGCTGCGCGAAGCCGGCGCGGAAGACGCCGACATGCTGGTCGCCGTCACCAACTCCGACGAAACCAACATGATCGCCTGCCAGATCGCCTATTCTCTGTTTAATACCCCCAACCGTATCGCCCGTATCCGCGCGCCGGAATATATCCGCGAGTCGGAGAAACTGTTCCTGCCGGAAGCGGTGCCGATCGACCATCTGATTTCACCGGAGCAGTTGGTCATCGACTATATCTACAAGCTGATTGAATACCCCGGTGCGCTGCAGGTAGTCAATTTTGCCGAAGGCAAGGTCAGCATCGCCGCGGTTAAAGCCTATTACGGCGGCCCGCTGGTCGGCAATGCGCTCTCTTCGATGCGCGAACACATGCCGCATATCGACACCCGCGTCGCCGCGATTTTCCGCCAGGACAGACCGATCAGGCCGCAAGGCTCGACCATTATCGAAGCCGGTGATGAAGTCTTCTTCGTCGCAGCCTCACAGCACATCCGTGCGGTGATGAGCGAACTGCAGCGGCTGGAAAAACCGTATAAGCGCATCATGATCGTCGGCGGCGGCAACGTCGGCGCAGGCCTAGCCGCCAGGTTGGAAAAAGACTACAACGTCAAACTGATCGAGCGGAACCAGCAACGCGCCGCCGAACTGGCCGAGCAGCTGCACGATACCATCGTGTTCTATGGCGATGCCTCCGATCAAGAACTGCTGGCCGAAGAGCACGTCGAGCAGGTGGATGTCTTCATCGCCATCACCAACGACGATGAGGCCAACATCATGTCGGCCATGCTGGCCAAGCGCATGGGCGCCAAGAAGGTGATGGTATTGATCCAGCGCCGCGCCTATGTCGATTTGGTGCAGGGCAGCGTGATCGATATCGCCATTTCACCGCAACAGGCGACCATCTCCGCCCTGTTGGGGCACGTGCGCAAAGCGGATATCGTCAGCGTGTCGTCGCTGCGCCGCGGCGTGGCGGAAGCGATCGAGGCGATTGCCCACGGCGATGAAAGCACGTCCAAAGTGGTCGGCCGCATCGTCGAAGACATCAAGTTGCCACCGGGTACCACCATCGGTGCGATCGTGCGTGGCGACGATGTGATCATCGCCAACGGCAATAGCAAAATCGAACAGGGCGATCACGTCATCATGTTTATTACCGACAAGAAATTCGTGCCGGACGTTGAACGCTTGTTCCAACCGAGCCCGTTCTTCTTGTAGAACGAATTTATTAGGCGATGGTCTATAATCGCGTAGTTGTTCTCTGCCTTGGGGGGAGATAAAACTTCTCTCCTTTTGTGGCAAAGGGAAATTGCTTTGTTAAACTTGAGTTATTAATTCTGCAAGGGGTGCGTTCTATGAGTATGTTGAAAGAGTTTCGCGAATTTGCCATGCGTGGCAACGTGGTCGATTTGGCCGTCGGTGTGATTATCGGTGCTGCATTCGGCAAGATTGTTTCGTCCTTCGTGGCCGATATCATCATGCCACCTCTGGGCTTGCTGATCGGCGGCGTCGACTTTAAACAGTTCCATCTGGTATTACGTGAAGCTCAGGGCGCCGTCCCGGCAGTGGTAATGAACTACGGTTCATTCATTCAAACCGTATTCGATTTCGTGATTGTCGCCTTCGCCATCTTCCTGGCGATTAAATTGATGAACAAAATGCGCCGCAAGCAGGAAGAAGCACCGGCAGCGCCGCCAGCACCTACTGCAGAAGAGAAACTGCTGACGGAAATCCGTGACCTGCTGAGCCAGCAACAGCAGCCAAAACTGTAAAACAGCGTTTGGTTATGCCAATAAAAAGCCACCTGACGACGGTGGCTTTTTTAATGCCTTAAAACCAGAAGGCCAGTGGTAACTTATCGTTTGACAGTTTACCACTGGCCTCCCAGTTACCGCCTTTGTTGTGTTTTTCTTTACGCCGATAGCTGCCTTTGCCTTTCACATTCTTTTCTACTCTTTGACGGAATAGCGGATCATGCAGCAGCGCCTCAATGGCGTTATCTTGTATCTGACCTTTAGTGTGACGATATTTCGTCATGATAATGCTCCTGTAAAAGATGTGGTGATAAAACGGGGCGATAATACTGCCAGCGGTATAAAAATTAAAGTGCCGTCAACAACCTTTTTTACCTTTTTCATCGCTGGCGCCCTGTTCTAAGGCTTCCAGAATAGAACAATAATTGCTGGTATGGGCAGTACCGCAGCAGGCATCACTCAGCCGCTTCAGCGATTCACGCATACGAGTCAGCTCCGCCAACTTGCTTTCCACTTCGCTCAGGCGCGCATCGACGATAGACTTCGACTCCTGACAGGTATGATGCTCAGGATCGACGCGGATCGACAGCAGCTCGGCGATCGTTTCCAGAGTAAACCCCAGTTGCTTGGCATAGCGAATGAAGCGCAGCCTCTGCAGATCCTGCTCGGTGTACAGCCGATAGCCACCTTCGGTGCGGACATTGTGATCCATCATGCCCTGCTTTTCATAGTAACGCACGGTATCCGGCGTCACTTCGGCGAGTTTGGCCAACTGACCTATCTTGAACATTACTTCTCCTCTCGGGTGAATTTGCCGTCCAATGCACGCTGATATTCACCATGTAAGAAATCCGTGCTCATCCCAGCCTGACGCAACCGGTGCTCCAGCAGCGCCATGCGTTTGCTGAGTTCGACATAATCCGGATGCTCACCGTTAATCCCTTGCAGCAAGCGAGCAACGGTCAATGCCTCTTTGCGATCTTCCAGTGCCGGTGGCAGGTAACCGGCATTCTTCAGCAGACGGTAACCGGCGCGCAGCTCAGCCGGCACTGCGCTGTCATCTTCCAGCGCCAACGGTTGGCCCTGTCCGGGCAGATTGTCGAACTCGCCTTTATCCTGGGCATCAAGGATATGGCGTTCCGCCCATTGATCGAGCAACCCCATGACAGACAACCTCGGTAATCCTAATGATGAAGCCTTAGCATAGCGGATAGGGGCGGGGATCTTAAGCGCAGCGGGAGAATTACGCACATTCGGCTAGGTTTGGACGTAAAAAAACCGGGCAAGCCCGGTTTTTTTACGCGTCTACAGATTACTCTGCAGTTGCTACTTCTGCTTGAGACTCAGCACGATCAACCAGCTCGATGTATGCCATCGGCGCGTTGTCGCCTGCGCGGAAGCCACACTTCAGAATGCGAGTGTAACCACCGGCACGGCTCGCGAAACGCGGGCCCAGCTCGTTAAACAGTTTTGCCACGATCTCGTTATCACGAGTACGGGCGAATGCCAGACGACGATTAGCTACGCTGTCGGTCTTGGCAAGAGTAATCAGCGGCTCAACAACGCGACGCAGCTCTTTTGCTTTTGGCAGGGTCGTCTTGATGATCTCATGACGAACCAAAGAGCCGGCCATGTTACGGAACATAGCCTGGCGATGGCTGCTGTTACGGTTCAGTTGACGACCACTCTTACGATGGCGCATGACCTTATCCTTCTCAGTAAAACCTTAACCTGTGATCCGGTTACTCGTCAGCAATGCTTGCCGGCGGCCAGTTTTCCAGGCGCATGCCCAGAGACAGACCACGTGAGGCCAGCACGTCTTTAATCTCGGTAAGAGATTTTTTACCCAGGTTTGGCGTTTTCAGCAACTCAACCTCGGTACGCTGTACCAGATCACCGATGTAGTGGATAGCTTCTGCCTTGAGGCAGTTAGCAGAGCGGACAGTCAATTCCAGATCGTCAACAGGGCGCAGCAAGATCGGATCGAACTCTGGTTTCTCTTCTTTAACTTCCGGCTGACGTACATCACGCAGGTCAACGAAAGCTTCAAGTTGTTCAGCCAGAATGGTGGCCGCACGGCGGATCGCCTCTTCAGGATCGATCGTGCCATTGGTCTCCATCTCGATGACCAGCTTATCCAAGTCAGTACGCTGTTCTACACGCGCAGCTTCAACATTGTAGGCGATACGCTCTACAGGGCTGTAGCAGGCGTCAACCAACAGACGACCGATTGGGCGCTCATCTTCTTCCGAATGAATTCGGGCAGAAGCCGGCACATAACCGCGACCGCGCTGAACTTTGATACGCATGCTGATAGCCGCGTTCTCATCAGTCAGGTGGCAAATCACGTGCTGAGGCTTGACGATTTCGACATCACCATCATGGGTGATGTCGGCAGCGGTCACAGGGCCAATGCCAGATTTATTCAGGGTAAGAATAACTTCGTCTTTGCCTTGAACTCTCACCGCCAGCCCTTTCAGGTTGAGCAGGATCTCCAGGATATCTTCCTGTACGCCTTCTTTGGTGCTGTACTCATGCAGTACACCATCAATCTCAACCTCGGTCACCGCGCAACCCGGCATAGATGAAAGCAGAATACGGCGCAGTGCGTTGCCAAGAGTATGGCCAAAGCCACGCTCTAAAGGCTCAAGGGTCACCTTGGCGTGCGTCGAACTGACTTGCTCGATATCTACCAGGCGCGGTTTTAGAAACTCTGTCACAGAACCCTGCATTGTGTCCTCTCTTTGGTACTAAGCTTTACTTGGAGTAAAGCTCGACGATCAGGTGTTCGTTAATGTCCGCAGACAGATCGGTACGTTCAGGCATACGCTTGAACACGCCTTCCATCTTAGCAGCATCAACTTCCAGCCAAGTCGGCTTTTCACGCTGCTCAGCCAGCTCCAGAGAAGCTTTAACACGAGACTGCTTTTTAGCTTTCTCGCGGATGCTGACTACGTCATTCGGAGATACCTGATAAGAAGCGATGTTAACAACGTGACCGTTTACCATAACTGCTTTGTGGCTAACCAGCTGACGTGACTCTGCACGAGTAGCGCCGAAGCCCATACGGTAAACAACGTTGTCCAGACGACCTTCCAGCAGCTGCAACAGGTTTTCACCGGTGTTGCCCTTCAGGCGGGTTGCTTCTTTGTAATAGTTACGGAATTGACGCTCCAGAATGCCGTACATACGGCGAACTTTCTGCTTCTCACGCAACTGAACACCGTAATCAGACAGACGCGGTTTACGCGCACCGTGCTGACCAGGTGCTTGTTCAATTTTACACTTGGAATCGATCGCGCGAACGCCAGACTTAAGGAACAGGTCTGTGCCCTCACGACGGCTCAGCTTGAGCTTAGGACCCAAATATCTTGCCATTTTCTTTCTCCAACAATCCTAAAAGCTGCGTTACACGCGGCGCTTTTTCGGCGGACGACAACCGTTATGAGGGATCGGAGTCACATCAGTAATATTAGTGATGCGGAAACCAGCCGCGTTCAGAGCGCGGATAGTAGACTCACGACCAGGACCAGGTCCTTTAACCATAACTTCCAGGTTCTTGATACCGTATTCTTTTACTGCGTCAGCACAACGTTCTGCTGCAACCTGTGCTGCGAACGGAGTGGACTTACGAGAACCACGGAAACCGGAACCACCGGCTGTTGCCCAACCCAAAGCATTACCCTGACGATCAGTGATGGTAACGATGGTGTTGTTGAAAGAAGCATGGATATGAGCCACGCCGTCAGAGACTTGCTTTCTTACACGCTTACGTGTACGAACAGGTGCCTTTGCCATTATTCAATAACCCCGATTATTTCTTGATCGGCTTGCGCGGACCCTTACGGGTACGAGCGTTGGTCTTGGTGCGCTGACCGCGTACCGGCAGACCACGACGATGACGCAAACCACGATAGCAACCAAGGTCCATAAGACGCTTGATGCTCAGGGTAATTTCACGACGCAAATCACCCTCGACGGTGTATTTGGCAACTGCATCACGAAGCTTTTCGATTTGCTCTTCAGACAGCTCACTGATCTTAACATTTTCAGCAATACCCGTGGATGCACAGATAGCCTGTGAACGGGTTTTACCGATACCGAAGATCGACGTTAAGGCGATAACGGTATGTTTATGATCAGGAATGTTAATGCCTGCTATACGGGCCACTATGCACTCCTACTATTTTATACAGCAACACCATTCTGAAAAGCCCGTTTTCAGGATACTCAAATAGTGTTGCAGTGCGACATACAAAAGATTGGCTGGCTAATCTAGCCAGCTCAACCCAACTTTGCAAGAAAAATATGCGAGATAATCAGCCTTGACGCTGTTTATGCTTCGGCTCGGCGCTGCAAATCACACGAACGACACCGTTACGCTTAACGATTTTGCAGTTACGACATAATTTCTTGACGGAAGCACGAACTTTCATTTTTACTCTCCGTAACTTCTCAAACGAATCTGACTAGCGGTTATAGCCTTTCAGATTTGCTTTCTTCAATGCAGACTCGTACTGACTTGACATCATCAGAGTTTGCACTTGAGCCATAAAGTCCATGATGACGACAACCACGATCAGTAGCGAGGTACCACCAAAGTAGAATGGTACTTTCATTGCATCACGCATGAACTCCGGGATCAGGCAGATGAAAGTAATGTACATCGCGCCCACCAGGGTTAAACGCGTCATTACTTTATCGATATACTTCGCCGTTTGCTCTCCCGGACGAATTCCTGGTACGAAGGCACCGGACTTCTTCAGGTTATCTGCTGTCTCACGCGGGTTGAAGACCAACGCCGTGTAGAAGAAACAGAAGAAGATGATTGCAGACGCATAGAGTAACACATAAAGCGGTTGCCCTGGCTGCAAATACAGCGAAATCGTAGTCAGCCAGTTCCAACCGGTACCGCCCCCAAACCATGATGCAATCGTGGCCGGGAACAGAATAATGCTGGAAGCGAAAATCGCCGGGATAACACCCGCCATGTTCACTTTCAACGGTAAATGTGTACTCTGTGCTGCATAAACACGACGACCTTGTTGACGCTTCGCATAGTTAACGACGATACGACGTTGACCACGCTCGATGAAAACAACGAAGAAGGTTACTGCAAACACCAATACTGCAACCAACAGCAGCAGGAGGAAGTGCAGGTCGCCTTGCCGCGCTTGCTCGATAGTATGGGCCACTGCCGGCGGGAGCCCCGCTACAATACCCGCGAAGATAATGATCGAGATACCGTTACCGATACCGCGCTCAGTAATCTGCTCACCCAGCCACATCAGGAACATTGTCCCGGTTACCAGGCTCACAACCGCAGTAAAGTAGAATGCAAAGCCTGGGTTTAACACCAGGCCCTGCATACCAGGCATATTCGGCAGACCGGTAGCAATACCGATCGACTGGAATATGGCCAATACCAGCGTACCGTAACGGGTGTACTGGCTAATCTTGCGACGGCCAGCCTCCCCTTCTTTCTTGATTTCCGCCAACGCTGGATGAACCACCGTCAGCAACTGGATAATGATCGACGCCGAGATATACGGCATGATCCCCAGAGCAAAGATAGAAGCACGGCTGAGGGCACCACCAGAGAACATGTTAAACATTTCAATGATAGTGCCTCTCTGCTGCTCAAGCAATTTGGCAAGCACAGTGGCATCGATACCAGGAATCGGAATGAAAGAGCCGATACGGAAGACAATCAGCGCGCCGATTACAAACAAAAGTCTGCGCTTCAGCTCGCCGAGCCCGCCTTTAGCACTTTGAAAATCTAATCCTGGTTGCTTAGCCATCTGCTACTTATTCCTCAATTTTACCGCCAGCAGCCTCGATAGCAGCACGAGCGCCTTTGGTGACACGCAGACCACGCAGGGTTACCGGACGAGCGACTTCGCCAGAAAGTACAACTTTCGCGAATTCGATCTGGACACCAACTACGTTAGCGGCTTTCAGCGCGTTCAGGTCGATAACATCGCCTTCAACCAGAGCCAGTTCAGACAGACGAACTTCTGCCGTGATCATCGCTTTGCGTGAAGTGAAGCCGAATTTCGGCAGACGACGGTACAGAGGCATCTGACCACCTTCGAAACCACGACGTACGCCACCGCCAGAACGAGACTTCTGACCTTTGTGACCACGGCCGCCGGTTTTACCCAGGCCAGAACCAATACCACGACCTACACGCTTAGGCGCATGCTTGGCACCTTCAGCCGGAGACAGAGTATTTAAACGCATCTGTTACTCCTCAACTTTAACCATGTAGGAAACCAGGTTGACCATACCGCGAACAGCAGGAGTATCCTCGCGCTCTACGGTGTGACCAATACGACGCAGACCCAGACCGAGCAGAGTAGCTTTATGCTTCGGCAGACGGCCAATTGAGCTGCGAGTTTGTGTAACTTTAATAGTCTTAGCCATGGTCAATTACCCCAGAATGTCGGCAACGGATTTACCACGCTTAGCAGCGACCATTTCAGGAGACTTCATATTCGCCAGAGCGTCGATAGTTGCACGAACCACGTTGATCGGGTTGGTGGAACCATAAGCTTTAGCCAATACGTTGTGCACCCCAGCAACTTCGAGAACGGCGCGCATTGCACCACCCGCGATGATACCGGTACCTTCATGAGCAGGCTGCATGAACACGCGAGAACCCGTGTGAGCGCCCTTAACAGGGTGCTGCAGGGTGCCGCTGTTCAGCGCGACGTTCATCATGTTGCGACGGGCTTTTTCCATCGCTTTCTGGATCGCTGCTGGAACTTCGCGTGCTTTGCCGTAGCCAAAACCAACGCGACCGTTACCATCACCAACTACAGTCAGTGCGGTAAAGCTGAAAATACGGCCACCTTTTACGGTTTTAGATACGCGGTTTACCGCGATCAGCTTTTCCTGCAGTTCGCCAGCTTGTTTTTCGATGTGAGCCATCTTAAACCTCTTCCTTAGAACTGAAGGCCAGCTTCACGGGCAGCATCTGCCAGTGCCTGGACTCGACCATGATATTGGAAACCGGAACGGTCAAAGGATACTTTCGCAATCCCTTTTTCCAACGCGCGCTCAGCCAGAGCTTTACCTACGGCTGCTGCTGCGTCTTTGTTACCGGAATACTTCAGTTGCTCCGCGATAGCTTTTTCTAAAGTAGAAGCGGCTACCAGTACTTCAGAACCGTTTGGAGCAATCACCTGTGCGTAAATGTGACGCGGGGTACGATGTACCACCAGGCGGGTTGCACCCAGCTCTTGGAGCTTGCGGCGTGCGCGGGTCGCACGACGGATACGAGCAGATTTCTTATCCATAGTGTTACCTTACTTCTTCTTAGCCTCTTTGGTACGCACGACTTCGTCGGCGTAACGAACACCTTTGCCTTTGTAAGGCTCAGGACGACGGTAAGCACGCAGATCTGCTGCTACCTGGCCAATGACCTGCTTATCAGCGCCTTTCAGCACGATTTCAGTTTGGCTTGGGCATTCAGCAGTGATACCTGCCGGCAGCTGGTGATCGATAGGGTGAGAGAAGCCCAGGGCCAAATTCACCACGTTGCCTTTAACGGCAGCACGATAACCAACACCTACCAGTTGAAGCTTTTTGGTGAAGCCTTCGGTAACACCAACAACCATTGCGTTCAGCAGAGCGCGCGTGGTACCCGCTTGAGCCCATGCGTTAGCAAAACCTTCGCGCGGAGCGAAAGTCAGTGCGTTAGCTTCTTGCTTCACTTCAACGGCGTCGTGGATAGTACGAGTCAACTCGCCGTTTTTACCCTTAATCGAAATAACCTGACCGTTGAGTTTTACCTCTACGCCGGCAGGAATGACGACGGGTGCTTTTGCAACACGAGACATTCTTTCCTCCCGAATTAAGCTACGTAGCAGATAATCTCGCCACCAAGACCAGCCTGGCGAGCTGCACGATCGGTCATAACACCTTTAGAGGTAGAAACAACAGCGATACCCAAACCGGCCATAACTTTTGGCAGCTCATCTTTTTTCTTGTAGATGCGCAGACCTGGACGGCTGATACGTTGAATGCTTTCTACCACAGCTTTGCCCTGGAAGTACTTCAGTACCAGTTCCAGAACAGGCTTGGCGTCGCCTTCGATTTTGAAATCTTCAATAAAACCTTCTTCCTTCAGCACGTTGGCAATTGCCACTTTCAGCTTGGAGGAAGGCATGGTGACCGCAACTTTGTTCGCGGCTTGACCGTTACGGATACGGGTCAGCATATCCGCGATCGGATCTTGCATGCTCATCTGTCTTTACTCCCGTGATTCAATTGGTAATTACCAGCTAGCCTTTTTCAAGCCTGGTACTTCACCGCGCATAGCGGCTTCACGAAGCTTAATACGGCTCAACCCGAATTTGCCCACATAACCATGTGGACGGCCAGTTTGGCGGCAGCGTTTACGCTGACGAGACGGGCTGGAATCACGCGGCAGAGTTTGCAGCTTGAGAACGGCATTCCAACGATCTTCATCGGATGCGTTCACATCAGAGATAATAGCTTTCAGTTCAACGCGTTTTGCAAAGAACTTGTCAGCTAATTTCACGCGCTTGACTTCGCGTGCTTTCATTGATTGCTTAGCCATCAGTAACCCTGCCTTACTTGCGGAACGGGAAGTTAAAAGCAGCCAGCAGCGCGCGGCCTTCATCATCAGATTTCGCAGTAGTGGTAATGGTAATATCCAAACCACGAACGCGATCGACTTTGTCGTAGTCGATTTCTGGGAAGATGATTTGCTCACGCACGCCCATGCTGTAGTTGCCACGGCCATCGAATGACTTGGCGGACAGGCCACGGAAGTCACGGATACGTGGAACAGCAATGGAGATCAGGCGCTCAAAGAACTCCCACATGCGTTCGCCACGCAGAGTTACTTTACAGCCGATCGGATAGCCCTGACGGATTTTGAAGCCTGCAACAGATTTGCGGGCTTTGGTGATCAACGGTTTTTGACCGGAGATAGCTGTCAGGTCCGCTGCGGCGTTATCCAGCAGTTTCTTGTCAGCAATCGCTTCACCAACACCCATGTTCAGGGTGATCTTCTCGACCCGAGGGACTTGCATGACAGAGTTGTAATCAAACTGAGACATCAGTTGTTTGACTACCTCGTCTTTGTAGTAATCATGCAGTTTCGCCATCGTATTACTCCAAATTACTTGATAGTTTCGCTGTTAGATTTGAAGAAACGGACTTTTTTGCCGTCTTCGAATCTAAAGCCTACACGGTCAGCCTTGCCGGTAGCCGCGTTGAAGATAGCAATGTTAGAAACCTGAATTGCAGCTTCTTTTTCAACAATGCCGCCTGGTTGGTTCAGAGCCGGAACCGGCTTCTGGTGTTTCTTAACCAGGTTGATGCCTTCAACAATGACCTTGCCAGCAGACAGGACATTTTTTACTTTACCGCGCTTACCTTTGTCTTTCCCGGTAATCACGATAACTTCGTCATCACGACGGATCTTCGCTGCCATGTTCGCTCCTTAGAGTACTTCTGGTGCCAGAGAGATAATTTTCATGAACTTCTCATTACGCAGTTCACGAGTTACCGGCCCAAAAATACGCGTACCGATAGGCTGCTCGCTGTTATTGTTCAAAATAACGCATGCATTGCCATCGAAGCGAATGACAGAACCGTCCGGGCGACGTACACCCTTCTTGGTGCGCACCACTACCGCCTTCAGAACATCGCCTTTCTTCACCTTACCGCGAGGAATTGCTTCCTTGATGGTAATTTTGATGATGTCGCCGACGCCTGCGTAGCGACGGTGCGAGCCACCTAGAACCTTGATACACATTACGCGACGTGCACCGGAGTTGTCGGCGACGTTCAGCATAGTCTGTTCTTGGATCATTTTAGTGCTCCGCTAATGTCAACTACTACTTTAAAGACCCAAGTAAAAATTAGGCCGTTGAAAAGCCCCATAACCGAGGGCGCAGCATTATAACACCGCTTACTTGGTATGGGTAGAAAAAATAAACGGCTCATTTTCTGAGCCGTTTATTAAGTGAGAGCCAGCTACTCTATTACAGAATCGCTTTCTCTACAACGCGAACCAACGTCCAGGACTTAGTCTTGGACAGTGGGCGGCATTCGCGGATTTCCACCACGTCGCCGGTACCACATTCGTTGTTCTCGTCATGTACGTGCAGCTTGGTCGTACGTTTGATGAATTTCCCGTAGATCGGGTGCTTCACAGTACGTTCGATAGCAACAACGATGGATTTCTCCATTTTATCGCTAACAACACGACCCTGCAGGGTACGGATAACTTCAGTCATTTACACACCCGCCTTTTGAGTCAGTAAAGTCTTAACGCGTGCGACGTCACGACGCACTTGTTTCAACAGGTGAGTTTGTTGCAGCTGGCCACTGGCCGCCTGCATGCGCAAGTTGAATTGCTCACGCAGCAGGTTGAGCAGCTCGGCATTCAGCTCTTCAACGCTTTTTTCACGCAGCTCTTGTGCTTTCATTACATCACCGTCTTAGTTACAAAGGTGGTTTTGATCGGCAGTTTCGCTGCTGCCAGTTTGAATGCCTCGCGGGCAACCTCTTCTGGCACGCCGTCCATTTCGTACAGGACCTTACCAGGCTGGATCAGGGCAACCCAATACTCCACGTTACCCTTACCTTTACCCATACGCACTTCCAGCGGCTTCTCGGTGATCGGTTTGTCCGGGAATACACGGATCCAGATCTTGCCTTGACGCTTAACTGCACGAGTCATTGCACGACGAGCTGCTTCGATTTGACGAGCAGTCAGACGGCCACGGCCAACAGCTTTCAGACCGAAAGTGCCGAAGCTAACATCCGTACCTTGCGCCAGACCACGGTTGCGGCCCTTGTGCACCTTACGGAATTTTGTACGCTTTGGTTGTAACATCAGCGACTCTCCTTACTTGCGGCCTTTACGCTGCTGCTTTTTAGGTTGAGCAGCCGGTTCCGGTTGTTCAACTGCAGCCATACCACCCAGGATCTCACCTTTGAAGATCCATACCTTAACGCCGATTACACCATAAGTGGTGTGCGCTTCAGATGTGTTGTAGTCGATGTCCGCACGCAGAGTGTGCAATGGAACACGACCTTCGCGGTACCATTCGGTACGTGCGATTTCAGCGCCGCCAAGACGGCCGCTTACTTCAACTTTGATACCTTTAGCGCCAAGACGCATTGCGTTCTGTACTGCACGCTTCATAGCACGACGGAACATAACGCGACGTTCCAGCTGAGAAGTGATGCTGTCAGCAACCAATTTAGCGTCGAGTTCCGGTTTACGGACTTCGGCGATGTTGATCTGTGCAGGAACGCCAGCGATGTTCGCTACGACCTTGCGCAGTTTTTCGACGTCTTCACCTTTCTTGCCGATAACGATGCCTGGGCGAGCAGTGTGAATGGTCACACGGATGCTCTTCGCAGGACGCTCGATAACGATGCGAGAAACGGAAGCTTTCGACAGTTCCTTAGTCAGGAATTGACGAACTTTAAAGTCGCTGTCCAGGTTGTCAGCGAATTCTTTGGTATTCGCATACCAAGTAGAGTTCCAAGGTTTGACAATACCCAGGCGAATACCATTAGGATGTACTTTCTGACCCATTGCTAGTCTCCAGAGTCTCAGCGATCGGACACAACCACAGTAATGTGGCTGGTGCGCTTCAGGATGCGATCTGCACGACCTTTTGCACGCGGCATAATGCGCTTCATGCTTGGGCCTTCGTCTACGAAGATTTTCGTAACTTTCAGATCATCGATGTCAGCGCCATCGTTGTGTTCTGCGTTAGCAATGGCAGACTCCAGCACTTTCTTAACCAGACCAGCAGCTTTCTTGTTGGTGTAGGTCAGAGTTTCCAGAGCTTGCGACACTTTCTTACCGCGAATCAGGTCAGCAACAAGGCGAACCTTCTGAGCAGAAGAACGAGCGTGGCGATGTTTAGCGATAGTTTCCATCTCTTCCTCCTACCTTAGCGCTTTTTAGCTTTTTTATCAGCCGCATGGCCGCGATAAGTACGAGTCGGCGCGAATTCACCCAGTTTGTGACCGACCATTTCATCGGAAACGAACACTGGTACGTGCTGACGACCATTATGGACAGCGATGGTCAAACCGATCATGTTAGGAAAGATCGTTGAACGACGGGACCAAGTGCGCAAAGGCTTCTTGTCACCGCTTTCCACCGCTTTCTCTACCTTCTTCAGCAAGTGCAGGTCAATAAAAGGACCTTTCTTGAGAGAACGTGGCATGGCTTATCCTCTAATTATTTTTTGCTACGGCGACGTACGATGAACTTATCAGTACGCTTGTTGCTACGGGTCTTCTTACCTTTGGTCTGAACGCCCCACGGAGTTACCGGGTGCTTACCAAAGTTACGACCTTCACCACCACCGTGCGGGTGATCTACCGGGTTCATCGCCGTACCGCGAACGGTAGGACGAACACCACGCCAACGTGCAGCACCTGCTTTACCCAGAACGCGAAGCATGTGTTCAGCGTTACCGACTTCACCCAGGGTGGCGCGGCAATCAGCTGGAACTTTACGCATTTCGCCGGAGCGCAGACGCAGAGTTACGTAGGAACCATCACGAGCAACGATCTGAACGTAGGCGCCAGCGGAGCGAGCCATCTGGCCGCCTTTACCTGGTTTCATTTCTACGTTGTGAACCGTTGAACCAACTGGAATGTTGCGCATCGGCAGGGTGTTACCCGCTTTGATTGCAGCATCAACGCCAGATTGAATCTGGTCACCAGCTTTCAGGCCTTTCGGCGCCAGGATGTAACGGCGTTCGCCGTCTTTGTACAGAACCAGCGCGATGTTCGCAGAACGGTTCGGATCGTACTCCAGACGCTCAACCACAGCAGGGATACCGTCTTTGTTGCGCTTGAAGTCAACCAGACGATAATGTTGCTTGTGGCCACCACCGATATGACGGGTGGTGATACGGCCATTGTTGTTACGACCACCGCTTTTGCTCAGTTTTTCCAGCAGCGGGGCATAAGGTTTACCCTTGTGCAGCTCAGGGTTAACCACTTTAACAACGTGGCGACGACCCGGAGATGTAGGTTTACATTTAACAATTGCCATTGTTCTTACTCCTCCGACTTACTCTGCGCCGCCGATGAAGTCCAGATTCTGGCCTTCTTTCAGGGTGACGTAAGCTTTTTTCCAGTCGCTACGACGACCAACACGCTGACCGTGACGCTTCACTTTCCCTTTAACTACCAGGGTGTTCACGTCTTCGACTTCGACTTCAAACAGTTTCTGCACTGCAGCTTTGATTTCTGCTTTGGTCGCGTCTTTGGCAACTTTGAGAACGATGGTGTTGCTTTTTTCCATCGCAGCGGATGCTTTTTCAGATACGTGCGGTGCACGCAGCACTTTCAGCAAACGTTCTTCACGGATCATGCCAGCATCTCCTCAACTTGCTTCACAGCATCAGCAGTCATAACCACTTTGTCGAAGGCGATCAGGCTAACCGGATCGATACCTGCTACATCGCGCACGTCAACCTTGTACAGGTTGCGAGCTGCCAGGAACAGATTCTCATCCAGTTCACCGGTCACGATCAGCACGTCTTCCAGAGCCATATCTTTCAGTTTCTGTGCCAGCAGCTTAGTTTTAGGCGCGTCTACAGAGAACTTCTCGACAACGATCAGACGATCTTGACGTACCAGCTCGGACAGGATGCTTTTCAGCGCGCCGCGGTACATCTTTTTGTTTACTTTCTGACTGTGGTCCTGCGGCTTAGCAGCAAAGGTCACGCCGCCTGAACGCCAGATCGGGCTCTTTACAGAACCTGAACGCGCACGGCCGGTGCCTTTCTGACGCCATGGCTTTTTGCCGGAACCAGTTACTTCAGCACGGGTCTTCTGAGCACGGGTACCTTGACGGGCACCTGCTGCATAAGCAACAACAACCTGGTGTACCAGCGCTTCGTTGAAATCACGACCGAAGGTAGTTTCGGAAACAGTCAGCGCGCTTTGCGCGTCTTTCAATACTAATTCCATTGCTATCCCCTTACGCCTTCACAGCTGGTTTAACGATCAGGTTGCCACCGGTTGCGCCCGGTACAGCACCCTTAACCAGCAGCAGGTTGCGCTCAGCGTCAACACGTACTACGTCCAGGCTCTGAACGGTTACGCGCTCATCACCCAGGTGGCCAGCCATTTTCTTGCCTTTGAACACTTTGCCCGGAGTCTGGTTCTGACCGATAGAACCCGGAACGCGGTGAGACAAGGAGTTACCGTGGGTAGCGTCTTGGGTACGGAAGTTCCAGCGCTTAACAGTGCCAGCAAAACCTTTACCTTTAGAAGTACCGGTAACATCGACTTTTTTAACGTCAGCGAAGATTTCTACGCTAATTTCCTGACCTGCAGCGAACTCTTGACCTTCTTCAAGGCGGAATTCCCACAGACCACGGCCAGCTTCAACGCCAGCTTTAGCGAAATGGCCCGCTTCCGGTTTGGTTACACGGTTAGCTTTTTTGCTACCAGTGGTAACCTGAACGGCACGGTAACCGTCGGTGTCCAGGCTTTTAACCTGAGTCACGCGGTTCGCTTCAATTTCAATTACGGTTACTGGGATAGAAACGCCATCTTCAGTGAAGATACGGGTCATACCCACTTTTTTACCGACTAAACCAATCATTGTTTCAACCTCTCAATCGCTCAATGACCTGATTAACCCAGGCTGATCTGCACGTCTACACCGGCAGCCAGATCCAGACGCATCAGAGCATCAACGGTTTTCTCGGTTGGCTCAACGATGTCAACCAGACGCTTGTGAGTGCGAATCTCGTACTGATCACGCGCGTCTTTGTTGACGTGCGGAGAGATCAGAACGGTAAAGCGCTCTTTGCGAGTTGGCAGCGGGATCGGACCACGGACTTGCGCACCAGTGCGCTTTGCAGTCTCGACGATTTCCGCGGTTGATTGATCGATCAGACGATGATCAAACGCTTTCAGGCGGATACGGATTCTTTGGTTCTGCATGAGACCAGAGCTCCAATTATTTATAAACGTAAATAATTACTCCTCACACCCATTTCGATTGATGGGGGAGTGTAATCGTCAACATATAACCCCCATATCGGGAGTATTGTTCGAAGGGCAAAAAAGCCTGCCAATCGACTGATTCGCTAAAATCAGGCTTACCAAGATTAGGTAAGCCCGCGCATTATACGCAAAATGGCCCAGGAAGCAAGCCGCAGTTGGAAATATGCTCAGGAAATCGTCATTTTTGCGCGTTCAGCGGCAGTAGGCGGGTTTACACGGTGAACAGGGAATGCATCATGCTTGGGCGGGGATATTCTCCCCTGCCCCGCCGTGAAAACGGACGCCGGCAGGAGAGGCAATGGCGAATGGGCGAAAGGCTTATTCTTTGCGCTCCAAAATCTGGGCCTGGGCATAGTTTTGAATACCGAGGCGAGCGATGAGATCCAGCTCGGTCTCCAGCCAGTCGATATGCTCTTCTTCATCGGCGAGGATATCTATCATCAAATCGCGGCTGACGTAATCATGAATCGAGTCGGCATAGGCGATACCTTCGCGCAGGTTTTTGGCGCCCGCTAGCTCCAGAGCCAGATCGGAACGCAGCATCTCTTCAATGTCTTCGCCGATGTTCAGCTTGCCGAGATCTTGCAGGTTAGGGAGCCCTTCCAGGAACAGGATACGCTCGATGTAGCGATCGGCATGTTTCATTTCGTCGATCGACTCGTGGTATTCCTTGTCGTTGAGGCGCATTAAGCCCCAATTCTTGAACATACGGGCGTGCAGAAAATATTGATTGATGGCAACCAGCTCGTTGCCGAGCAGCTTGTTGAGATGAGCAATGATCTTTTTATCGCCTTTCATAGGTAACTCCTCCTGGCCAGTTCTAAAAGTGTAGAACCTGTAAGCCAAGAGTCAAAAATAACCTTACCCTTTGTTAGGCAACTTCATGCATTGGGATGATAGTTCCGCGTTCCTCCACCATAATCTGTCTTGCCTGACGAATGCACTTTCCACAGTCGGTACCAATCGGCACAAGTTCACGCAGCTGCTTCATGGTATGGGGATTGTGCTGACGCACCGCATTACGGATCGCTTTGTCAGTCACCGCATTACACAGACATACATACATAGAGAGACTCACTTCTTAACCAATGCATTGAGTCTAAATAGGAATGGTTTTTATTTCAATTAAGATTTAAACAAATTGTATAAAAAAAGGGCACCGAAGTGCCCTTTTTTGTGTCGAAAAATTATTCGCGATTAAGCGATAACTTTAGCAACAACACCAGCGCCTACAGTACGGCCGCCTTCACGGATTGCGAAACGCAGACCGTCGTCCATCGCGATTGGGTGAATCAGGGTGACAATCATGTTCACGTTGTCGCCTGGCATTACCATCTCTACGCCTTCTGGCAGTTCGATGG
>NZ_PYTW01000018.1:0-11117 GCF_003028435.1 Serratia sp. Nf2
GCCAGCAGCAGATAGCCTACAACACGAACAATGCAGCCGCACAGGATGATAACCTTTGCGCCGTACCGGTCAGAAAGTGCGCCGCCGAGGATGAACATCCCTTGCTGCGAGAAGGTACGCAATCCGAGAACCAATCCGATGATGGCACCGGAGAGCCGCATGTCGTCGCGCAAAAATATCGCCAGAAAGGGGACAACCGCGTAAAAACCGATGTTAAAAACAAACTGGCTGCCCAGTAAAACGGACGGCTGAAGCGTCGTGGCCGGACGCAGGGAGAAAAGAGACATGCCGTCGCATCCTAAACGATAAAATGAATGTGCTTTTTACCATGGAAGCGGGAGATCTCGATTTTCGTTTTCACCCGAAAGACATCCCAGAGCAACGCTTCCGACAAAATATCCTCGGGGGTCCCGGTGGCGATGATTTGCCCGCCCTGCATTACAATCAGCGAATCACAGAACATCGCTGCGTGATTGAGATCGTGAATGGCCACAATGCTGGTGACGGGTAACTCGCTGATCAACTGCATTAGCTGCATTTGATGGTGAATATCCAGATGGTTGGTCGGTTCGTCCAGCAGGATCTCGCTGGGCGTCTGCGCCAGCGCACGAGCAATGTGTACCCGCTGGCGTTCCCCACCGGAGAGACTCAGCCAGCCTTGAGCGCTTTTTTCCAGCATGTCCACTCTTTGCAGGGCGCCAGTGACGGTCTCATCATCGTGCGCGCTCCAGTTCGAAAAAGCGGAGTGATGAGGAATACGCCCGAGCTTGACCACGTCGCGAACGCGCATGTTGGCCTCGGTCATGCCATGCTGCTCAACGAAGGCTACCCGGCGGGCAAGCCGCTTTTTGGCAATACGTGCAATGTCTTGCCCGTCCAGCGTCACGCGGCCGGCATCCGGGCGACGCAGGCCCGCGAGGATACGCAAAAGCGAAGATTTACCGCAGCCATTGGGGCCAAGCAGCCCCACGGTTTCACCGCGAGAAACGCTCAGCGAGACACCATTGACGATGACCTTTTTGCCTACCTTCCAGGTAATGTTGTCAGCGGAGATACTCATCACTTATTCCTTGAACGGTAAATAATCACGGCAAAGAAAGGCACGCCGACCAGCGCAGTCACCACGCCGACCGGCAGACTTTGTGGCGCAATCAGCAGACGCGAGGCAATGTCGGCCAGCACCATCAGAATAGCGCCCGCCAACGCGCTGGCAATCAGCAATGTCCGGTGCAGCGGGCCAAAAAAGAAACGCATCACATGCGGAACCACCAGTCCCACGAAACCGATAGACCCCGCCATACTGACGATGGTCGCGGTGATGAGCGCGGTGACGGTAAAAAGAATCAGACGCACCCGGGGAACCGCGATGCCGAGCGATGCGGCAGCATCTTCACCGAAAGTAAATGCATCCAGCGCCTGGGAATAGTAAAGGCATACGGCAAGCCCTATCACCACCACCGCCAGCACAAGCTGGAATTCAGGCCATCGTACGCCGCTGAAGCTGCCCAAAAGCCAGAACATCACATCACGCGCCTGCTGCGCGCTGGCTGACGTGCTGATGGTGTAAGCGGTAATCGCATTGAAGAGCTGGGAAGCCGCAACACCAGCCAGAATAGTGCGTTCATTTCCGCCGCGCGCGCCGTTGGTCAGAAAAGCGACAAAGGCAAAGGCGGCAAACGCACCGGCAAAAGCGCCCACAGAAAGAGAGACGGCTCCGGTGCCTATGCCCATAACCACGACGGAAACCGCTCCCGTCGATGCTCCGGCAGAAACGCCGAGCACATAAGGCTCGGCCAGCGCATTTTTCAGCAAGCTTTGCAAAACGGCGCCGCAAATAGCTAACCCGGCGCCGCTGCATGCCGCCACCAGTGCACGGCTCAGACGGAAATCCCAAATCACGCTTTCATGGATGCGACTGAGCGGCATTTCAGTCAGCCCTATTTTATTGCTGATGGCATAAAAGACGCTTTGCAGCGGGATCGAAAGCTCCCCCAGGCTCACGCCAAGCGCGATCACCAGGAATAACAGCGCCACGGCGAGCAAGATCGTGAAGCTCCGAAACAGCCTCTTGCGTGGCTGAAGAACGGCGGTCGTCATCAGTTCAGTCCCAGTTTTCTGAGTTGTTCGCCCACCTGTTCAGCACCGTAGAGCGTCCTGATTGTCGGGTTCATCGCCTGGCCGTCCATCACCACGATATGACCTTTTTTCACTGCGTCCAGTTGGCTGACGGCCGGATCGCTTTTTAGGAATTTGATTTTTTCCGCCGCGTTGTCAAGCGCCCAACGATTACGATCCAGACTGGAGACCACGATTACATCCGGATTCGCCGCGATAATGCTTTCCCAACTCACCGTCGGCCACTCTGTCTCGGAAGTGATGGCGTTATGCCCGCCCAGCACGTTCGCGATAAATCCGGATGCGCTGTTTTTCCCTCCTACATAGGCGTCAGCTGAGGGGGATGAGCTCGAGAACCAAAAGACAAAGGAGAGATCCTTCTTGTTTTTACCGAATTCCTGGCGCAGATTCGCTTCACGCTTTTTGAAATCGGTAATAACGGCCCGGCCGCGATCTTCAACGTTAAAAATGTTGGCGAGATCGGCAATTTCTTTATAGAGATAGGTCATATCCCACAGCTTTTGGCGGCTGCCATACATATCGCCGGTGGCTTTTTTGGTGGCGCACATGCCCGGTGACACGTAGCTGTTCACGCCCAGGGTCATCAGATCTTCACGTTTGGCGACCTTGCTTTCAGACCCCAGCAACAGCGGTGACTGAGCCGGAACGAAGTCTGGATTTTGCGCAAGCACGGATTCAAGGGTAGGGATTTCTACCGTCAGCGTCTTGATTTTCGCATTCTGTTCAGCCAACTGTGGTAACACCTTGGTCGGCCAAAATGCACTGGCGATGACCTTGTCTTGCAGGCCCAGCAGGAGCAAAATCTCAACGGTATTTTGCCCCAGTGCCACCACGCGTTCAGGTGCTTGGGAAAATGTCTCTTTATACCCACAGTTTTCGATGGTTAAAGGATAGGTGGTTGCCAGAGCAGAACTGACCGATGCAAACGTTATACCCAACGCGCAGATGACCTTTTTCATTAGCTATCCTTCATTAAAATTGTTTTCGAAAACCCGGGGTGTTTTTTGAATGAAAATGAAACTCATTACTGAAGCGGGGTTTTATACAATGGCCAATATAGAGTGTCAATGAGATATGATTCCGTAACGTTATAGTAACTTTTGCAATCATAGATGGAATCACGAGAGGCGTTGTGTTGAGGGGCTGAAGCTTGGTGGAAGAGAGGGCGTTTTCTCGTATGAAGATAAAAATCAATTGCCAGACAAGAATGAAAGATGAAGGATGAATCTATTTACCGGGATTGGCTGGATAGCCGCTTTGTAACTCCTTCAAGACGGTATTTTATTTCACGATCTCTTGTTGAAATGCGGACTGATGATGCAAAAAACAAAATGTGTGTCTCTTCGTTCACTACAGGCATTGTGCCTAACAAGTTTTTTCATCGCTGATGTTCGTGACGGACTGGGACCTTTTCTGGGGATCTTCCTGACGCAACATCACTGGCAGCCGGATGATATTGGGCTGCTAATGACCGTTGGCGGAATCGCAGGGTTGCTGACGACACTCCCTGCGGGAGTCATCACCGACAAATCCAGTCGTAAGAGATTGCTTCTGGCTCTGCTCTGTCTCGTCATTACTACGGCGACACTTCTGCTATGGTTCACTCATGGAAATGCCATGGTCGCGTTATTGCTCATTATCAGCGGAATAAGCGCATCTTTTGTTGGGCCACTCATGACGGGTATAACACTGGGTCTGACAGGGCAACATGGATTCAACGCCCAAGTGGGGAAAAATGAAGCATTTAACCATGCAGGTAACTTTTTAACTGCGTTGATTGCCGGGGGGCTTGCCTGGTTCTGGGGCGTTGGGGGGATTTTTATACTCATGGCGTGCACGACATTGTTAACGCTACTTGCACTGATGGCCATACGCAGCGGTGATATAGACAACAACGCGGCACGAGGACTGGAATCTCCGACTCAACAACACGTACCTGATTTCAGTGTGCTCTTCAAAAACTCGGCACTTTTGGTTACAGGGTTGACGCTGTTATTGTTCCATCTGGCAAATGCAGCGTTGCTGCCGATGCTCAGCATGAGGATCGCCTCTACTCCTGGTTCTATTAACCCGGGTTTGTATGCCGCAGCCACTATAATTATTTCCCAGGTAGTGATGATCCCGGTAGCAGTTCAGATTTCGGGACAGATAGAGAAGTATGGGTACTGGCGATTGATTATGCTGGCGCTACTGATAATGCCTGTGCGTGCTGCTCTGGCAGCAACTACCGGAGATCCTATTATGATGATACCGGTGCAAATTCTTGACGGACTGGCCGCGGGCATTCTGGGTGTGGCAGTACCAAGCTTCATCGTATCTCTGCTGCGCGGAAGCGGGCATGTCAATGCCGGTCAGAGCGTAGTGATGCTTATGCAGGGAGCCGGAGCGTCAATGAGTCCGGCATTGACGGGGATGATAGCTGGTCGGTACTCTTTTTCAGTGGCGTTCGGTGTCCTCAGCATTATCGCCATGGCGGCACTGCTTATCTGGTGGCGATATACCCCCGTGCTCTCTGCACTAAATAAGGTAGAATAGGCGGTGAGGTACACACTCGCCTCGGGATCATAAATCCTACGTCTATATGTAGGATCATGGTTTCTTTCTGAAAGGATAGCCATGACCAATATTGATGTGGGCATTCCATTTTGAATCGCACATTCTCGATGATGATGTTGTTTTGCGACGCCAGTTACCTCAGCATGAAAATGTTATCTAGGCGAATTTGGCGTTATCTCAGGGGGTGTGCTTGTTTAAAATACGTAAATACTCGTTAGAAGATATAGGGGACCCATGATAGTTACTACGACACCACGACTCATTATTCGGGCATTCAATGACAAAGATGCCTCTGCACTATTCGATTACCTGTCATCGCCGCGTACTCCTTGCTTTCAGGACGAAAAGTTAAATTCACTGGAAGAGGCAAAAGATGAAGTTCGCAAAAGAGCACGCGATGCCAGCCAGTTTGCTGTATGCCTCAAAGAGAATGATAGGGTTATTGGACACCTCTTCGCAGACAATGCGGAAGAGCCAGATCGAAATACTTGGTCAGTAGGTTGGCATTTTAATCAGCGCTATGAAGGCATGGGTTATGCTACGGAATCCGTTACGGCCCTGTTTAATTATTTGTTTTCTGAAAAACAAGCCCGACGTCTTTATGCCTATGTTGAAGACTATAATTTTGGTTCTCAGAGGCTTTGTGATCGTCTTCATATGCGACAGGAAGGGTGTTTTAAAGAATTCGTCGCGTTTAGAACGGAAGAGGGTGAGGAAAGATACGACAATACTTTTGTTTACGCGATTCTGAGAAAAGATTGGAAGTCAAATGGATAGAGCAAAGGTAGAGGTGCTCCGCACTCAAAGATCTGCCTTTGGTCGGACGCTAATTTAAAGAGTCTGGACAGCGTTAGATACCATAAGACCGGCTACAATGTCGAGCAGGCATTGTGTATCGGCACCGGTGTGATGCCCTGCATCGCAGGGGCGTGAAGTTACTCAACTGAAGCAGGGTTAAAACACCCATCCTTTGCTTTCATTGAATGCCTGACATCATAATACTGTTGTTTTTCGTGGATATGGATTGCGACGAAGGCGGAGCGGAGTCCCTATCCATAGGGCAATCCCGGTAAAACCTTAATGCGACAGTTTTTCATGCGTCACTGCACGCTGACTGTTATATACCCTTGGCTGATTCCATGAGTTCAAGTGTCTGCCCATCAGGGCTTTGCACGTATATCACACGGGTACCGAGTAACGGGCCCGAGGTTATTTCTTGAGGGTGTCCGGGGGCTAACCATCCGTATGAGGCTATTTTTCCCAATAGTGAATTGAGATCTTCAACCTTTAATGCCAAATGAGCATAGCCTGGAATGTATGGTGGATGAGTTTCTTCTGGTAATACAATGTTTTTGTACTGCAATAATTCAATTCTGACATCAGCTAGTTCAACTAAAGCCATACGGACAATGGCCCCCCTCGCCCCTGTTACTTCATCAATAATTGAGCCAGACATGTTACCTTCACGAATGAGTTTTCCGCCTAGCACGTCAGTCCAGAAGTGCACGGATACTTCAATGTCTCTGACTGAAAATCCTACATGGTCAGCGCATATTATCATCAGTGTTTCCCATTTGGTTATACCTGAATATAGTGTGTATAAGGTCATGTTAGTAATTTCATGTATATGCGTTATGTGCGGTTATGGGGGAGGAATGATATCTAAACGGTAATATGGACTAGTGCGTCCAGTTTCAGACATAGCGTGACCTTTCCCACAATTGCTAGAAGACTTCTGCAAGCCTGTCATCCTGTCATTTTTTCGTAATCATCTGGTCAGTCTTTTATTTGTGCTGCCTGAATACAATACGCTGACTTCATTTAGCTGAGGATTCGACCATGAAATTACATCGCCTGCTTATTATTTCCTTGCTCGCTCTTAACGGCCTTGGGAGCGCAACGGCTCATGCAGCGGTGGGAGTGCAGAAAGAAAGCGACTCTCAAGCAGAGATAAAAAATATTGTGCTGGTTCACGGGCTGTTTGCCGATGGCTCCAGTTGGGATAAGGTCATCCCGATACTTCAGGCAAGAGGTCTGAACGTGACTTCAGTACAAAACCCGACGACTTCGCTGGATGATGATGTCGCCGCGGTCAAACGCACTCTTGCGCAGCAAAATGGCGCGGTTATTCTGGTGGCTCACTCCTATGGCGGGATGGTCATCAGCCAGGCGGGTAACGATCCTAAAGTCAAAGGGTTGGTGTATATCGCTGCTCGAGCACCCGCCGCTAACGAAGATTATCCGGCATTGACTAAACGGTTTCCCCCGGCCCCGGCTTCTACAGGCATTGTGTGGCAGGATAATTTTGCCAAATTAACCGAGTCGGCATTCCTGCATGACTTTGCAGGCGATCTCCCGGAAAGTCAGGCCAAAGCGCTTTACGCTGTTCAGCAGCCGATGGGAAAAGCGATCACGACTGCCAGAACGACTGAGGCCGCTTGGCAATTCAAGCCAACCTATTATGCCGTATCAACAGAGGATCGGACCATCAATACAGATCTTGAGCGGTTTATGGCGAAACGAATTCATGCCGATACCATTGAGCTGAAAGCCAGTCACGTTTCAATGATTTCTCAACCTGAAGCGGTAGCCAATCTGATCATGAAAGCGGCGCATGTAGATGGCAACTGACCGTTTTTCCTCTCATAATGACTAAGGATGGGCGCCATAGGCGCCCCTTTCTGTTCTCAACTGAGGACCGTTAGCCTTTGAAAATCTTAATCATCGAAGACGAAATCAAAACGGCTGATTATTTACGCCAGGGTCTCAACGAAGTCGGCTATACGGCAGATCTTGCGTCTGACGGCGTCGACGGCCTGCATTTAGCCAGAGAAAACACTTATGATTTGATCCTGCTCGACGTCATGCTGCCGGAAATGAGCGGATGGGTCGTGATGGAACGCCTGCGCGCATTTAGCCAGACGCCGGTCCTTTTCCTGAGTGCGAGGGGAACGCTGGAAGATCGCCTACGCGGCTTGGGGCTGGGAGCGGATGAATACTTAGTCAAGCCTTTCTCATACGCGGAATTGCTTGCCCGCATACGCATCATTTTGCGACGCGGGAAGCCGCCGTCAGAATCGGAAGAGGTGTTATCGCTGGCCGATCTGGTGCTGGATGTAGTGAAATTCCGTTGTGAACGCGGAGGGCGTAAAATCACTTTGACGAGCAAAGAGTTCAAGTTATTGGTGTGTTTTCTGCAGCATCAGGGACAAGTATTATCACGCACGTTTCTGGCTTCACGCGTCTGGGACATGAATTTTGACAGCGATACCAACGTCGTTGATGTGGCAGTTAGGCGCCTGCGGCAAAAGGTCGATGAGCCCTTCGATACCCAACTGATACATACCGTTTATGGCGTTGGTTACAGATGTGAGGTGGAGGCTTGAAACGTATCTCGCTGACCGCACGTCTGACGACGATGCTGGCGTCATTTTCTTTTTTCGCATTAATTATGATGGGCGGCGCGCTTTATTTTGCGCTGGAACATCAACTGACACTTCGTGATGATGCGGCACTTGTTTCACGGGTAGATCAAATCAGTACGTTGCTAAAGGATCTCGATGCCCGTAAGTTAATCAACGAGAAACCACATCTTTTCGCTAATATGCTGGGCAACACCGAGTCCCTGCTCATCATCCGCTATGTTAATGGGCCCACGTTGCTCCAGGTTAATCCTCTGGAGCGTGAGATTCCTACTGTTAAACCTGTGCCGGAAGGCCAGCGTCTGACACTGGCAGCGGTACATCATTCTGCGATGCCGGATGGTACGCCACTCATTTACATGGCGAAGATGAGTCCGTCCTCAGGTGGGCTGATGCCGTTGGAGATAATCTCTGCACGTATATTAACCGACCGGGCTCGTGTACTGCAGATGTATCGCAATAACATCATACTCTTCGCTGCGATGATGGCGGTGGTTTCGGGAGGGCTGGCATACCTTTTTGCACGTCGCGGTGTTTCACCTTTGCACCGACTGGCTAATAGAATGAATGACATAAGTACCCGTACGCTCTCATCAAGGCTTGCTAACGACGATGCGCCCAGAGAACTGGACCTATTAATTGAACAAGTCAATGCCATGTTGGAAAGGCTTGAAAACGGTTTTGAGCAGCTTAAACAGGTTAGCGCCGATATGGCGCACGATTTACGCACCCCTATAACGGTATTGCTGGGGCAAACGGAAGTTGGCCTCAGTATGCCGCGGGACGATGCCTATTACCACCGGTTATTGGGATCCAACTTTGAAGAGCTTCAACGTCTGTCGCGCATGATTGATAATATGCTTTTTCTGGCTCAGGCGGAGCAACCAGGGCTGGTAATTAATCGAGCCAAACTTGATGTTGCTACAAGTATGAAGCAGATAAGCGACTATTTTGAAGATCTGGCCGCTGAGAAAAATATTCGGATAAACACCGTCGGGCAAGGTGGTACGGTTTATGCTGATTCCCTCCTATTTCGTCGCGCGCTGGCGAATCTCCTGTCCAATGCCGTTAAGCATGCCGTTCCGGCCAGTGAAATTATCCTTTCTGCCTCTCCATTTCCCGGTGGCATATCGGTTAACGTTACCAACAGGGGAGAAGCGATTCCGCAACAACAACAGGAAAAAATATTTGACCGTTTCTATCGTGCGGACCCTTCACGTCACAATTCTGCCGAGGCCAGCGGGCTAGGATTGGCTATCGTCAGATCGATAATGCAACTGCATCAGGGAACGTGCCGGGTTGGTAGCGAGTATGGAACTACCACGTTCGGGTTGTGCTTTCCTGATGCGCCCACGACAGATCGCAATGTCTGACCTTGTCCGCACATTACCCACTTCTACTCCACCTGGTGCAACCGGTTATTTTGTGACGATGAAGTGCGTATCGATGCGCGGCGTCGTGACCTAGCCATCCAAGCTTGGTACGATACGTGAGATGGTGCCTTTGCCTACGGTCGAGCGCGTAGCAATCACAGAGCGTCCTCTTTTTGAAGCATACGTACTCCTGACAAAATCAAGTTGTCCCCCTGAGGCGCTGTACTGATGCCCAAGCATGTGTTCGGAGTTGCATACGCTCGTAAGGTCTACGGGACCTTTTGTCATGGCAAGTATGTAGTCACAACTGAAGGTGTGCCTACTAGCAGGACAAACAACATAATACTGCCAATCGAAATTACTGAAGCCAAATCTTCATTCATACCCTACTTCCCAGTTGGACGTTTTTTGTCACAGCGAACTCTATTGGTTTAATATTTGTTGATAATGTAGAACAAGAATATTGCTAAAAGACCCCATGAGTGCGGCTTAGAGAAGTCATTCATATGCTCTAAAGTATTACAGGGGTATCTCGTGGATAGTAATTAATGGTGACAAGTTAAAGTGGGATTGTAGAAAGGCTTTAGGAGCACCTCAAATCATCAACCTCTGTCTATGCAGAATGGTGGCAAGTTTCAGGACTCAACCAAGCCTGCAAAACCCATAAATGCCAGTGACATCAGCCCTGCGGTGATAAGTGAAATCGATGCCCCTTTAAATGGAGCTGGCACATTTGCAACAGATAGGCGTTCTCGCATCGCTGCAAAGAAAACCATCACTACAGAAAATCCTACTGAAGCGCCAAAACCATAAATAGCTGCTTGCATAAAAGTATGGTTGAGGTTTCCACTAATCAAGGGTACTGCGAGTACAGCGCAGTTTGTTGTGATAAGCGGAAGAAAAATCCCCAATAAACGGTAAAGCGTTGGACTGGTTTTACGCATCATCATTTCTGTGAACTGAACAATCACAGCGCTCACCAAGATATAAACCAGAATTCGCAGATAGGTTAGGTTCAGAGGGATAAGCATTAGATGGTTGGCCAGCCAGGCAAGAATTGACACCGATGTGATAACAAACGTTGTAGCCAAGCCCATCCCGATAGCCATTTCAATGTTACGTGAAGCTCCAAGAAACGGGCACAACCCTAGAAACTTAACTAGCACAAAATTGTTGACTAGGACAGTGCCTAGGAAAAGAAGCGCATATTCAGACATAACATTCCTCGAAACAAATTGAAACATATGATTGCGTACCGCGTCTGCAGTTTCAACCCCAAAAAAAGTGCAACAACACCCAACAACAAGCGTGTATGGTGAAAAGCACATTCATTTTTTCGTTCAGGATGCGACGGCATGTCTCTTTTCTCCCTTCGTCCTGACACAACGCTGCGGCTGCCCGTTTTATTGGGCAGCCAATTTGCTTTCAATATCGGTTTTTATGCGGTCATCCCCTTCATGGCGATATTCCTTCACGACAATATGCGGCTTTCCGGCGCCATTATCCGATTGGTTATCGGGTTGCGTACCTTCATGTTTATCCTCGGTGTCACACTCTCTGACCTGTACGGCGCAAAGCGCGTTATCCTTTGGGGCTGCATGATCCGAGTTGCGGGGTATCTATTGCTAGA
>NZ_PYTW01000019.1:0-7023 GCF_003028435.1 Serratia sp. Nf2
CAACGGCGACGGCAACGCCAGGCATTCCGCAGAAAGTTTCTTCTGAATCGGCGGTGGCAGGCATCTGCGGCAACGGTTCCATGTTGCACAACATGATGGCGGCGTATCTGGCCAACGACATTTCTGCGGAAATCTGGATCCTGCCGTTATCGGATGGCACCACTGGAACAGCAGCGGCAGCCGGTAAATTACAGGTGGTGACAGCGGCGGCTGCGACCGGCGTTTTGTCGCTCTACATTGCCGGTATGCGCGTTCAGCTCACGGTCGTCAGTACCGATGATAAGATTGCCGTGGCCGCGGCGATTGCAGCGGCGATCAACGGTCAGAGCAAGCTGCCGGTTACTGCTGTCGTGGATACAACAGCCACTGATACGGTGAACCTGACGGCGAAAAATAAAGGTGCGCACGGTAACAGCATCGATATTCGCCTCAATTATCAGGGCGCTGCCGGCGGTGAGGAAACCCCGCAGGGCATGGAGTTGAAGGTAACGGCAATGGCCGGCGGTGCCGGTGCGCCATCTCTGACTGATCCGTTGGGTAATCTGCAAGATCGTGCGTTTGACTTCATCGTCAACCCCTACACGGACACCACGTCGCTGGATGCCGTGAAAGAGTTCCTGTCAGACGCTACCGGCCGTTGGTCTTACGCACAGCAGCTCTATGGTCATTCATTCGGCGCGCTGGCGGGCACGTATGGTTCCTTGTCCGCCGCCGGCGAAGCACGCAATAACCAGCATGAGACGCTGCTGGGGATCAATGGTTCACCGACGCCTGCTTATCTTTGGGCGGCAGCGTTGACCGGGGCGATTGCACCGAGCCTGCGCAACGATCCAGGCCGTCCAACGCAGACGTTGACAATCAGTGGTGTACTGGCTCCGCCGCTGGAATCCCGCTTCATGCTGACCGAGCGCAATAATCTGCTGTATAGCGGTATCTCAACGTTTACGGTCGCTGATGATGGTTCTGTGCAGGTTGAAAAGACCATCACCACCTACCAGAAGAACAAGTTCGGCGATGCAGATGACAGCTACCTGAACATTGAAACGCTCTATCTGCTGATGTTCGTGACCCGCTTCCTGCGCACGCAAATCACTTCAAAGTTCGGCCGCATGAAGCTGGCAAACGACGGCACCCGTTTTGCACCAGGCTCCGCGATTGTGACGCCCAACGTGATCCGCGCGGAGCTGATCGCGCAGTATCGCACGCTGGAATATAACGGCTATGTGCAGGATGCCGCGGCATTTGCTGAGACGTTGCTGGTGGAGCGTAACAGCAGCAATACCAAGCGGATCGATGTGCTTTGGACGGGCACGCTGATCGACCAACTGGAAATTTTCGCACTACTCAATCAATGGCGACGCGCGCAGACCGCGGCCTAAGGGGGATTCATGGGAGATACAACTAACCGCCTGGCCGGGACCGCGTACGTTACCATCGATGGTGTAACGGTCATGGTTGCCGGCCAGTTCAAATACAGCCCCGGTAAAGTGGAGCGCTCCACGTTGACCGGGATGGATACGGTGCACGGTTACAAAGAAAAACCGCGGGCGCCGTTTATTTCCTACCAGGCGCGTGACAGCGGCGGAACATCGATCGCTAAAATCAATGATTCCACCAACGTCACGGTGGTCGTTGAGCTGGCCAACGGCAAAACAGTGATCGGCGAAAACATGTGGTCCGTTAATACGCAGGATGTTGATAGCGAAGAAGCGGTGTTTGATGTTCGCTGGGAAGGCGGATCGGTAACGGAGTATTGATATGGCAGTGCTTGATAAAAACAAAACGATCGTACTCAGCAAAGCGCTGGAGATGGCCAACATCCGCTACGAGAGCCTCGAACTGAAAGAGCCCGCACTGGCTGAGGTTGAGCAGTTCTATGAAACGCAGCGCAGCAAGAATGGCATGGCGGCCATGAAGCTGCTGCTGGCGTTAAATTCCGGCATAACTGAAAAAGTGTTGAGTGGCATGGCTTACACCGATTACAGGAAGTGTGAGGACTACTTGATGTCTTTTTTGACCTTCGATCCCTCGGCGGATGGCAGCAACTAGCTGCTGAGGTGACGAAGTATTACGGGTGGGGGCCGCAGGATGCGTGGTCCCTGACCCGTACCCGGTTGGATTTTTGGGCCGATCAGGCCCGTCGGATAGAAAAGCTTAAGGCGGGCAAGTAATGGCCAAGTCATTTGACTTTGAGCTGACGGCTAATGATGAGGCGTCAGCCGCAATTCTGCGGATTGAGGAAATTGTAAAGCACCTCAATCCGCTGTTGGACAGAACGCGCGATGCGTTGGCGTTGGGCGGCCAGGAATCCAGAGATAACCTTGACGATTTGGGCAGCCGTTTTGATGTGTTGGCTAAAAATGCCAGAAGCGGCGTCCAGTTCATCGGCGATTTGGTCCCGCCGCTCAAAATGGTCGGTGGATTAACCCTCGGGCTGGGTGGCGCTGCAGCGGTCGTCAACGTTGTTAAAAACAACCTGACCAATTTTGCCAACGCTGGCTACCGGATCGATACCGTTGCAAAAAACGTCAGCATGACGGCGGACGCGTTTCAGGAACTGACTGGCGCCATGATTGAAAACGGCAGCGCGCGTGAGGCTGCGGAAGGTTCGGTCAGTGAGTTGTTTGAAAAGGCGAATGATGCTGTACACGGCCGTAATGATGGCTTTCTCGCCTTGCTGAAACAACGAGGGATAGGGATCAGCGAAACCAAGGATGGCCTGGCTGATGTAGGCAAGCTGATTAACGATCTCAACCGCGCCATGCAATCACTCCCTGCTGGGCAGCAGGCGCTGTTTGCCAACAAATTGGGCCTTTCGCCCGATCTTCTCAGCTATCTGCGCAACACGACCAGTGAAGTGCAACGGCTCAAGGATCAGGCCCGCCGGGATGGCCTGATATTTACCGAGAAAGATCTGCAGAATGCCCTGGCGTTCAAGCAGCAGCTTAACCAGATAGGTGCTGCCTACGACGGCATGCTGATGAAAGGGCAGGCCTGGCTGGGCCAGTCGGAAACCTTGGCGGCTTCGGTAGACCAGATCAAGCAGGTCGTCACCAATGGTCTGGACAGTACGGCTATCGGTTCGATCCTGACGTTTAACAGCGGCGGGAAACAGGCCGATGTTTTGCGGCAGGCTCAAGGCGATGAGAAATTTAAAGACACGCTGTCATGGAAAGAGAAGCTGGATTTAAAACTGGGCTATGCGTCAGAAGATCTGATCAAGAAACTGAACGGCTATTATAAGCCCGTATGGCGCGCCGACCAGCTGAGAGCCGATACCGAGAAAATTTCAGGTTACCCGGCGTCGGCTGAAAATGGGACGATGTTGCCGTATGGCCAGCCGGGGAATAATGCACTCGGGCTGCGCAACAATAATCCGGGCAATCTGCGTTCAGCCCCGAATACGACTGGCCGAAACGGCGGCTTTGTCACGTTCGAAAATCCCAACGATGGGCTGGCGGCACTTTCTCGACAGCTGATGCTGTTCGGCGATCGCGGTAAAAACACGTTGAACAGCATCATCCCGACGTATGCGCCATCCAGTGAAAACAACACGCAGGCCTATATTGATGCCCTGGCTAAACAGACCGGTTTTAACCCCGCGGAACCGCTCGACCTGCATTCGCCGGCGGTGCTTGAAAAGCTTATCCCGGCCATCATCAAGCATGAAAATGGCGCCCAGCCATACAGCCGCGCTCAAATTTTCAGGGGGATCAGCGATTCGGTCTTTGATCCTCGCTGGTCTGGCTTACGTGACCAGAACAATCTTTACGGGCAGCGAGCATCTGGTTTGTTCGAACTCTCTGATCAGGGGCAGTCATTACCGCCGCCAACGCCAAAGGATTCGTCAACGCAAGCCTCGCTGTTTGCACCGAATGATCAGCGAGAGGAAACCATCGGTCAGATCTCGGATGCCATGTCTAAGGCAATCGACGAGAACAAATTTCAACTGGAAATTACACTGGTCAACCCCCAGACCGGCGAGCGCCGCAAGGTTCAAACTGAAGGCGGCGGCCGCGTGGCACTGTCAATGCAATCAATATCATAACCTACGTGATTGCAGGTTATGATTTTTAGGTTCTATCGCGGGCGTTCTTCATCTCCTTTTGATAGGCATTTTGGTGCTAACTCCCAAGCTGCATCCTTTGTGCTGATTTGGCAGAAGGTTTCACCGTTATTATTAACGAGGAATTTAGGGAAATAAGTTCCTTGTTCATCATGACTTATTTTTTCTACGACAATACATGATGAGCAGTTTTCTGAATTTGCTAATGCAATGAAGTTCCCATCTGTTATAAATTTCTCTTTTAATGGGTGAGAAGTGATTTTTGATTTTTGTATTGGCACGCTGAATGCGTGTATGGCGTCACTAGTGGTCCATGCTATTGTTGAAAAATAGACAACTCCATTCTCTTTGTCGTATGAGTTTAATCTCATGTTTTCTAATGTCTGTTTTGGTTCGAATTCTGTTGGGTTGTTAAATAGGAGCTTAACTTTATTCGGTTCGCCTTTTGAGTTTTCATAAACCCCATACAATACGCTATTCCCGTTTTGTTCATTGTATGTGGTCACGTAGAAGAATTCTTGATCATCTAGCTTTATAACTGAGGTGAGCTTTGCGCCATCAGATTCTGTAATCCAGCTTGTAACGTTTCTACCACTGAAACAGGCTTTCTCTGGCGTGTTTCTCGAGTTGGTTATAATTGGGAAGGTAAAGCCTTTATATCCCATATTGTAACTGTTTTCACAAGTACTTGAGTGCGCATATAACGGTATTAATGATAGAGAAATAATCATTTTACATATCGTATTCATCTGTCAGTTCCCTTTTTATCAGAGTCCATAGCATTTTATGGAGAAAACATGGCACTAATCAATGACGCATTATCTTCCTTGCTGGGAAGCGGTGATGGCTGGGACTGGTTTGAGCATATTCACCCGGCATCATTTCGCGGCGTTCCTTTTGCGGTAGTCAGTGCCGAAGGCGTATTTGGCCGGCGCCAGGCCGTGCATGAATATCCTTATCGCAACACCGCCTGGGTTGAAGACCTAGGGCGTGGTACGCGCAAATTAACGATCAGGGGGTTCATCGTCCATAACAGCCTGGCGTATGACGCACCTGACGTGATAACGCAGCGTGATTCGCTGGTGGCTGCGTGCGAGACGGAAGGGCCGGGTACATTGATACATCCGACGCTTGGGGAGCTTACCGTAAGTGTGCCGGATGGCGGTTTGCGGGTACTTGAGAGCGTGGATAACGGCCGTTCCTTCGAGTTTACCCTGACGGTCATTGAGTCCGGTCTAAAAGTGTTTGCGATCACCGGCAGCACTCAGGCGGCATCACTGGTTCAGGAAAACTGGTTACGAACCGGCCTGATGGCGGCCACAAAATTTATCGCCACTGTTAAAGGTGAGATCCGCAGTGTAACCCAGACCATCAAGACGTTGCGTAATACCGCTGCGTTTTGGGGGAACATGGTGAAAAGCACCGCCAATGAGGTCACTAATCTCAGCAATGTCCTGAAATCGACCTTCGGTAGTGCCCGATATGGGCGATACAACAAAGGCACCGTGGGGGGCGGCGTTTCGGGATCAACCGGTGCCGTAAATCGAACGGCAGATACCGACAATTACGCCGGATTGGTTAACCAAAAAATGGCGCAAGCGGTAACAGGACGCGCCGAATTGTTGTCGCTCACAGCCACATTTGAGGGCGTCGCCTCCGTTGATGCCTTCCCCGTTGATGCCCGGGCCATCATTGATGCGGTCATTTCGTTCAGCGGCAGTGTAGAAGAAAAAATCCGCATGCTGGAAACGTTGGCCTCGTATCGAAACACCACGTTTTACGCAACCTCTGGTGAAAATTCGGTAGCCAATGGCGCCACTATCCTGCTCTGCGTACTATCCGCCGGTGCACTGGCAGCGACCGCCGCCAATTATGAGCCATCAAGCTATGACGATGCCATTTTGATGCTTAATCGCGTCTGCGACACGCTGGATGAGGTGCTGTTGATGGCGGCGGATGCCGGCGACGACGACGATTATCTGAACCTGTTGCAAACCCGCGATGCGCTGGTCAACGCCTACAGCCAAAAAGGCGCCGTTCTCAGTTCACTGACCCAGGTTGTTATGCCCACATCGTTACCGGCGTTGGTGCTGGCCAACCGCATGTATCAGGACGGTGCTCGGGGAGATGAACTGGTTCAGTCTGTCGGGCCGCGCCATCCGGCATTCATGCCCACCAAATTTAAAGCGCTGAGAAAATGAAAGATGAACTGATTTTGACGGCCGGCGGTAAGCGAATTTCCGGCTGGGATTCTGTTCGCGTTACGCGAGGCATTGAGCGCTTGCCATCGGATTTCGACCTGTCGTTGATGGACTATTACCCCGGCAACGATGAAAAGCAGCTGGTGCTGCCCGGAGACAGCTGCACGGTGCATCTGGGGGATGATCTGGTCATGACCGGCTATGTCGATCGCTGGAATCCAGTGATTGGCAAAGAGCGCCATGAAGTTCGCGCTACGGGGCGGAGTAAATGCCAGGATCTGGTGGATTGTTCAGCTGAATGGCCTAACAACGTGATCAGCCAGGCAAATGCCCTGCAAATAGCGCAAAAGTTGGCTGCGCCATACGGCATCACTGTCAGCAGCGACGTGAATGACATGACGACGGTTCCCCAATTTACCCTGAACTGGGGAGAGTCGTCGCAAGAAGTGATCGACCGGATCACCCGTTGGGCTGCGCTGCTGTATTACGACAAGCCCGATGGCAGTCTTTTCCTTACCCGCGTCGGAACCGGCAAGGCGGCCAGCGGCGTGGCGCAAGGGGAAAATATCGAGACGGCATCTTTCATGTCATCGATGGACGAACGGTTTTCCGATTATGTCGGGGTATCAATGTCGATGACGCCGGCGATGGAGTTGTCCCCGGATAGCGGTTATTCCGCCGTTACCCTGGCGCGCGCTCAGGATCCGGAAGTCGCCAAAATGCGCTACCGCAATCGGATTGTCATCGTTGAGAGCA